>JAYVIO010000059.1:0-17514 GCA_043770175.1 Verrucomicrobiales bacterium
TGCTTGATGTCGCCCTGGCCGCCCTGCATCACGGCGCAACGCACGCCGGACTGCCAGCTCTTGATGTAGTTCGCGGTGTCAGCTTTCGGGAAATGCAGCTGCGTGTCCGGCATGCAGAGCTTCTTTTGCATGCGGTCAAAGCACAGCTCACGGTCCGCCTTCTCAAACGACAACGGATGCTCCATCGAAACCTCTTTCTTCGTTGCCTCGTCATACCACTCGTCCATGCCCCAGAAGTGGCCGTCCTTGATCGAGATGCCGAGATCGTTCACCAGTCGTGCCACCAGCGGAAGCTGCTCCGTCGGGCCGATCGGGCCGCAGATGCCCGCCGGATTGTCAGGCGTGGCCTGTTTCCATGCGTGGATGTATTCCAGCGCCTCAGCCAGGTAGAAATCCTCCAGCGTGTCATACATCACCACCTTGAAGCCGGGCCGTGAGAGCTGCCGCAAATCGCGTTCCGTCAGCCGGGCGGCATCATTGATGAGATCGTTTTCTAAAGTGGTGTAGTCCCACCAGTCCGGGGCGATATGGCTGAGTTTGCGCGGCATGGTTCGATTTAGGTTGTTATGGGATAATCATGGAGAACGCCCGTTTTGCCAAGTGCTCATCATTCGGGGTGAAAAAAATCTCATGGAAGCAGAGGTCAAGGCTTCGCCGTCAAGCCGTCAAGGTGGTCAAACAGGGCCGTCTCGACCTCTTGACCACATCTTGACCGGCGCAGCCTTGACCATCTTGACGCGCAGCACTACCTGCCAGCATGGACGAAATGCTCAATCACCCCGATGCCCTCACCCGCCTGCGCTACGTCGTACACCGCCTGCGTGCGCCCGGCGGCTGTCCGTGGGACATGGAGCAGACGCACGCGTCGCTCATCCCGCATGTCATTGAGGAAGCCTACGAAGTGGCCGACGCCATCCGCGGTGGCGATCCTGCCCAAATTTGCGACGAACTCGGCGACATCCTCCTCCAGCCCGTGCTCCACGCCGAGATCGCCAGCGAGACTGGAGCCTTCGATCTCGATCAAATGGCCCACGGCTTGACCGACAAGCTCATCCGCCGCCATCCGCATGTCTTTGGCGACACCACCGCCAACACCTCCGCTGCCGTTCTCAACCAATGGGACGCCATCAAGCGCACCGAAAAAGGCACCGAGAACGAAGGCCTGCTCCATGGCACTGGAAATGGGCTCCCCGCGCTGATGCGAGCGCAAAAGCTGCAAAAGAAAGCCGCTCGTGTCGGTTTCGACTGGCCGGATGCCACGCCCGTCTTCGCCAAAATCCGCGAAGAAGCCGCCGAACTCGAAGAAGCCATCGCATCAGGCGACAAAGCCCACATGGAAGACGAACTCGGCGATCTGCTCTTCAGCGTCGTCAATCTCGCGCGTAAACTCGGCATCGAATCCGAACCCGCCCTAGCCGCCGCCAACGAAAAATTCACCCGCCGCTTCCACGCCATGGAAACCCATCTGCGCGAGCAAGGCCACGAACTTGGCAAACTCTCGCTAGCGCAGATGGACGCGGCCTGGGACGCGGTGAAGCACAGTGTTTGACAGCGCGTTCATGGATCTCGGCAACTTCTCATTCCCCAAACTCTGGGCGCAAGTGCGCTCAAAGTCGTGGCTGTGGCTTTTTCGGCGGCAGCACATCGATGAGGCGGGACGCTTGCTCAAGCATGGTGATGTGGGGCTGGCTGGCGTGCATGTGTGTGCTGAGAACGAGCTGGAGATCATCGCCGGAGTCGGCACGGGTTTGTTCAACTCGGCTTCCGTCACCGTGCATCTGCGACTGCGCGACGATGACAGTCTGGCCATGACTTCCCACTGCACCTGCGCGGTGGGCACGCTCTGCCAGCACGCGGCCACGGTGATGCTGATGCTGGATCATGATGAAGGGAAGCGCCGCATCGAAGGCATGGCACGCGTGCAGGAACGCGCCTCGCCAGCGCCGGAAAATGACGAGCCAGCGAAGCCTGAAACGGTCGAAATGCCACCCGCAGAGCCGAAACCGCTGCTTCTCGTGCGCCGCATGACGGTGGAGATGCCACAGATCACAGCGAAGAGAAACATCGGCGGTTGGGCGCCGAAGAGCATCGCCTTCATCCAGCCCTGCGCTGAGTATGAAGGCTGCCCGCTGCGCTTTGAGATGCTGGTGCGCAGTCCAGCGCATGAATGGAAAGATGCGGATGGCGAGCGGCACATGGTGGTGCGCAATCAGCGCTCCGAACGCCTCCTGCTGGCTGAATTGTCCGCCCTCGGCTTCAAATCCTTCGCAGAAGCACTGCCCGGAGCCAAAGCACCCGAGTCCACCCTTGGTTTTATGGCCGTGGCGGGTGATCAGGCTCTGTTTTGGTCGCAATTCCTCAAAGATCAGGTGTCGAAGCTGCGGGAGACAGGCTGGCAGGTCGAAGTGCCGGATGACATCGGCTTTCAAATTCATGAAGCGGATGAAGACGCGTGGTTCAGCGATCTTTCGAGTGATCAAGGCGGCAAAGACTGGTTCGCACTCGATCTCGGTGTCGAGATTGAAGGCCGCCGCATCTCCATGGTGCCGCTGCTGGTCGATTGCATCGACCAAGGCCTCACCGCTTCCGTGTTGGAGAAAAATCTCGATCAGCGCTTCCTGCTCTCGCTTGGTGGTGATCGTGGTGATGTGCTCTCCGTTCCTGCCAAGCGCCTCGTCGTGCTGCTGCGCTTCTTTGACGAACTCCTCGCCACACGGCCCGTGCGCAAAGACGGCAAGCTCCAGCTCGACAAACTGCGCGCCGCACAACTCGCCACGCTCGACGGCATGCCGATTCGTGCGCCAGCAGAACTCACCGTGCTCAGCCAGCAGCTCGGCAGCTTCCGCCAAATCGGTCTCATTGATCCACCCGCGACGCTGAAGGCCAGTTTGCGCGATTATCAGCGCGAGGGAGCCTCCTGGATGCAATTCCTGCGCGAGTTCGGCCTGCACGGCATTTTGGCCGATGACATGGGTTTGGGCAAAACGCTGCAAACGTTGACCCACATCCTCATCGAGAAGGAAAGTGGCCGCATGCAGCATCCATGCCTCATCGTGGCACCGACGAGTGTTTTGAAGAACTGGATCAATGAGTCGATCAAATTCACGCCCACGCTCAGTTTGCTGCTGCTGCGTGGCCAATCTCGCAAAAGCGACTTCAAGCACCTCAAGCAATACGATCTCGTCGTCACCAGCTACCCACTGCTCGTGCGCGATGCCGATGTCATGCAGGCGCAGGAGTGGCACATCGTCGCGCTCGATGAAGCGCAAAACATCAAGAACCCCAAAAGCCTCGCTGCGCAGACGTGCAGTGGCTTGAAGGCCAAGCACCGCCTCTGCCTCACCGGCACGCCTATGGAAAACCACCTCGGCGAGCTGTGGAGCCTCTACAACTTCCTCATGCCCGGCCTGCTCAGTGATGCCGACACCTTCCGCCAGCACTACCGCAATCCCATCGAGCGCGATGCCGATGCGGAGCGCCAAAAGCAGCTCACCACTCGCATTCAGCCGCTGCTGCTGCGCCGCACCAAAGACGCCGTGGCCAAAGAACTGCCGCCGAAGACCGAAATCCTCCACAGCATCGAACTCGGCCAAGCGCAGACCGATTTGTATGAAACAATCCGCGCTGCGATGGACAAACGCGTGCGCGAGGCCATCGAAGTCAACGGCTTGGATCGCTCGCAGATCATTGTGCTCGATGCGCTGCTCAAACTCCGCCAAGTCTGCTGCCATCCGCATCTCCTGAAGCAGGAAACCGCCCGCGACGTCACGGACTCCGCCAAAACGTCCTTCCTCATGGACGATCTCCTGCCAAGCCTCATCGAGGAAGGCCGCCGCATCCTCATCTTCTCGCAGTTCACCGAGATGCTCGCGCTCATTGAGGCACGCTTGAAGAACGACGGCACACGTTATGTGAAACTCACCGGCAGCACCAAAGACCGCGAGACACCCATCCAGGAATTCCAAGCCGGCCAAGTCCCTGTCTTCCTCATCAGCCTCAAAGCCGGTGGCGCAGGCATCAATCTCACCGCCGCCGACACCGTCATCCACTACGACCCCTGGTGGAACCCCGCCGCCGAAGCTCAAGCGAGTGATCGAGCGCATCGCATCGGCCAGACCAAGCCCGTCTTCGTCCACAAGCTCATCTGCGAAAACACCATCGAAGAACGCATCCTCAAGATGCAGCAAAAGAAAGCCGCGCTGGTGGAAGGATTGCTCTCCGGCCGCACCGACAAACTTCAACTCACTCAAGCCGACATCCAGGCGTTGTTCATGGCGGAGTGACGTTTTAGATCACCAGAAATCCATCTTCATCAAACTTCACTCCGGCGATGGTGATCACACGGGAGTCATCTGGCATCAAACCGCTGATGCACACGCTGTCGGCAGTTGATTCGATGTTAAAGCCGGGTAGCAGGCGACCGAGGGAGCCAGGCTTCTTGCCGAGTTGGAGACCTTCATCACCAGCGGCCATCTGTGGGTCAGGGACTTCGGTGCTGATGAGGATGCCAGTGGTGGCGTCGATGTAGCCGCGCAGAGCGGTGATGGCGGGCAGAGGTGAGAGATCGCTGTCGAAGCAGAAGGCGAGGCGTTCGTGGCCGGTGAGCTTGTCGAGGCTGGCGCGAGTGCCGAAGGCAATGATGTGCGTGGCGTGGGCTTCGTCGGCGTGATCAATGTATTTGGAGCCGGAGATCAACTGTGTGAGGGCTTTGACCGTGCGGTGGATGATCGAACCTTCAGGTTCGAGGCTGAGGAAGACATCGCCTGCGCGATGCCATTCGGCTTCGCTAAGACGCAGGGCGTTGGCGAAGGCAACTTTGTCCTCACCGGCATCGTCCCAAATGGAGCGAGACATCAGCGCATTGCTGCTCATCGCGAGAATGGAATGACGCACGGCTTCGGCGGTGCCTTCGCGCGCAGCGTAAGGTTCCCCGAAGTGCACCTCGACGGGATAGCGCAGGTGCTTGGGCCGTTTGGTAAAAAACTTGCCGCCCTGAAACGAGAAGATGCTGCCATAGAGACCGGCGAGGCAGACAGGGACGACCTGGGCATCACCCTGGCGTGCCATGAGTTCGAAGCCTTTGCGCAGATCATTGACCATGCCATGGCGGGTGATCTGACCTTCGGGGAAGAGGCAGACGACCTCGCCTTCTTTGAGCGCGGCGGCGACGGCGCGGACGGCGTCTTTGGCACGTGTGGGCGAGATCGGCACGGTGCCGATGAGGCGCAGGAAGCCGTTCAACCACCAAATGCGGTACAGCATGTCCCAGATGACGAAACGCACCGGTCTGCGGCAGGAGGCGGCAACGACGAGGGCATCAACGTAGCTGACGTGATTCGGCAACAGCAGCACGCCGCCGGTGGCGGGCACACGGTCGGCATGAAACGGCTTCACTTTGTAGATGAGGCGCACGGCGGCGAGCAGGAGCAGCTTCACCAAATCCTGCGGCAGCAGGCGCATGATGTAGATGGCGGCGGCAAAGGTGGGGATGGCGAGCAAGAGAAACTGGGTGGAGGAGCTGAACTCCAGCCACTTCATCAAGCCGACAATGGCCACGGCAACGAGTGTGCCGAGGCAGTCCATCAAATTCATGCCGGCATGGATGCGGGCTTTCTCATGCTTCTCCGCCTTGTCCTGCGCGAAAGCATAGAGCGGCACCATGAAGCAGCCGCCAGCCGCGCCGGTGAAGATGATGCCGGCATACATCCAACTGCTGCCGAGCGGTGCGAGGCCCGACCACAGCAGGCCGGCGACGAGTCCGAAACCGCCGATGGGAATGAGGCCCAGCTCGATGCGGTTTTTGCTGACATGTGAGGCAAAAAAACTGCCGCTGATGACACCGATGCCGAGAATGCCGGCGACCTTGGCGAGTTCCATCGGCCCGTCGCCACCGGTGGTGCCGGGATGCAGTTCTTTCGTGAGCGTGACGAGGATGAAGCTGATCGCGTTCGATATGAACCAGAAGTAGGTGACGCCCAG
Organism: Verrucomicrobiales bacterium; assembly: GCA_043770175.1. GTDB lineage: Bacteria > Verrucomicrobiota > Verrucomicrobiia > Verrucomicrobiales > Verrucomicrobiaceae > Prosthecobacter. The sequence goes on from JAYVIO010000059.1 coordinate 5,980, forward strand.
CGCCGCAAGCCGGATGGAACGGCGGCGGAAGACGATCTTCACGCTTTCGAAATGCTCTAGCGCCATGGCTTTGCGCCAATGCACCTCGGGATGCGACGGCGTCTTTTGAATGCAGAGAGCAGCGATGAGTTCGCCGACACCAAAGATGCCAATGATGATCAAAGGCCAGAGCGCAGACATCCAGGCATCACCCGTTTTTTCATACTCGGTGCCATACCAGATGCCCCCGGCCCACATACCGCCAAGAATGCCCGCGAGCATGGTGACCTGCAGCCAGCCGGAGACGCGACCGAGGCGACGTGAACCGGCGAGTTCCTTCATCACGCCCATTTTAGCGGGACTGAGCACGGCCGCCTGCACCGCGAGCACAAAAAAGCCAACAAGACAGACTTCGAGCGAGCCGGGTACGCGTTTCATCCATAAAGCGAGCGCCAGCCACACAAAGCAGATGATCTGCATCACCTGCATCCAAATGATGACATTGCGCTTCGAGAAACGATCCGACCAGTAACCAGCGAGCGGCGCAAAGATCATGTAGGGCAGCGAAAAAATCGCACCCAGCCACAGCTCCATGTGGCGACCGACCCACGAGTCCTTCGCGATGATGATCGACAGTGCGATCAGCAGCATTTTGACAAAGTTGTCGCTGAAGGAATTGAGCGCCTGCACCACGAGCACCAGCACAATGGAAACCCAGTTCCGGCGCGGCAGATGCGTGGCGTTGTCGAGTGCGGCGGAGTCGGGCATGGCGGCGTTCAATCGAGGAAACGTTGCGCCAGCAGGATGTCTGCCGGAAACGTGATCTTGGGGTTGGGTTCGGCGTTTTCGACGACAAAAACGGGTTCGCCAAGATGCTGCACGGCTGAAACTTCATCGGTGACGAGCAGGCCGTCTAACATCACGGCGTCATAAGCACGCACGAGCAGATCACGTTTGAAGACCTGCGGCGTTTCCATGATCCAGGCATTGGCACGGTCGATGGAATCAGTAATGCGACCGTCGCTGTCACAGCGCTTGAGCGTTTCCGTCATTGGACGGGCACAGGCGACGGCGGACTGTGTGCGGGCGGCTTCGATACAGCGGGTGATTTGATGCACTGAGATCAACGGACGTGCGCCATCATGCACGGCGACGATGTCGCAGGCCGGATTCAAAGCGTGTAGACCAGCATGCACGGAGTGATGTCGCTCGGTTCCACCCGTGATGATCTGGGTGATCTTGTCGAAGCCGCCGGAGCGCCAGACATCGACCTCCATGCGCAGGGGACCACTGGTGACGACGATGATCTCATCAATGGCCGCGCACTTTTGAAACACCCCCAACGTGCGCCGCAGCACAGGTTCGCCACAAAGCGGAGCCATGAGCTTGTTGAAACCCATGCGCCGGCTGCTGCCTGCGGCGACGATGATGGCAGAGGTCATGCAGGCCGTTGAATCAGTTACGCGAGGCGTTTGGCGACTTCAGTCGAGATGGATTTGCTGTCAGCACGTCCGGCGACACGTTCTTGCAGGGCCTTCATGACACTGCCCATGTCTTTCTTCGACGTTGCGCCGAGTTCGGTGATGACGGCTTCGACGAGCTTGCCCAGATCTTCCGCATTCATTGCAGCGGGCAGATATTTTTCCAAGACGGCGATTTCGGCCTTGGCGGCGTCCACAGCTTCCGGACGTCCGGCTTTTTCGGCGCCATCCACAGAATCCTGGAGTTTTTTGATCTCCTTGCGCACGACGGCGAGGGCATCGGTGTCGCCGAGTTCGCCGTCAGCGCCGAGTTTTTCGATGGCGGCGTATTTGAGGGCGGACTTGAGGTTGCGGATGACGTTGAGAGCCACGGTGTCCTTGGCCCGCATGGCGTTTTTGAGGTCTTCGGAGATGCTGGCGATAAAGCTCATGGGAGGATGAATTCGGGTTGGTTAATCTGGGCGGCGATCATGGCGTGGGGCATGGCTTTGTCCAGACGATAGGCAGCATGGGTCGGATTGTCCTTTGCGCCGATTCACCAGCCGTGCATGATCGCTGCACTGTGCAATTCCGACATCCCAAACACGACCTCTACATCCCCGACGAAACCGAACCCTGGACCGCACTGCGCCGCGTGACCCATCTGGGCATTGTTTCCCATCAGGACGACCTCGAAATCGCCGCTTACCATGGCATCACAGAATGTTTTCATCACAAAGAGCAGTGGTTCGGCGGCGTGGTGGTGACCGATGGCGCGGGAAGTCCGCGCAAAGGCCCATATGAATCCTACACGGATGAGGAGATGCAGAAAGTTCGGCTCATTGAGCAGCGCAAAGCAGCCTACGTGGGTGAGTACAGCTTCATGGTGCAACTCGGCTACCCGAGCGAGGACATCAAAAAGCCGAAGCATGAGCCGGCCGTGGCAGACTTGAGGTTCGTTCTGGAGCATGCCCAGCCGAAGATTCTTTACCTTCACAATCCCTGTGACCGGCATGACACACATGTGGCGACCTTTCTGCGGTGTCTGGAGGCCATTCGCGAACTGCCGCCGGAAATGCGTCCGGAGAAAGTCTATGGCTGCGAAGTCTGGCGCAAGCTCGACTGGCTGCTCTCCGAGGACAAGGTGATGCTCTGGGTGGACAAGCACCCGCACATGCTGCGTCCGCTGCTGGGCGTGTTTGATTCACAGATCAGCGGCGGCAAGCGCTATGACCTAGCTGAGGAAGGCCTGCGCCATGCGAATGCGACTTACTTCGACTCTCACACGACGGACAAGACCAGCCTGCTGACCTTTGCGATGGATCTGACGCCGCTGACGAAAGACGACAGCCTCTGCCCGGTCGAATACGCAGTGAATTATGTGAAGCGCCTCGAAACCGATGTGCGCGATCGTGTGAAGAAATTCATGTAGGCGGGCATGTGGTTATTTTCAAAGCTGATTGGGAAGAAGCGCGGAGCGCTGATACAATCGTAGCCGTGGGTAACAACCCACGGTGTGCAGGCCAGACGATGATGAATGTGCGCGAGGAACCGCGTAGCGGTGATACAAGTTTCCGTTCATCCCATCGCGCTCGCCATGATCAACACCTGCATGAAATATGATTCGGCGGGTTGTGTCACCGCTATGCGGTTCTGCCTGCAAAAATATTATGTGTTTCACCTAACCGTGGGTTTCACCCACGGCTACGATTGTGTCAGCCCTACGGGCTTGGGATTCAGTGATGCGCAGGCATCGCCACAAAAAATGCCAGCCGGAGCGACCGGCTGGCATGTTGAAATTAAAGCGAAGCGTCTGCGGGAAATTATTCCGCGATCTTGGCGCTCTTGATGATGATCGGCTCCACTGGCACATCACCGTGCGGCCCTTTTTTGGCGGTGGCAACAGCAGCCATGGCAGCAACCACATCCATGCCTTTGCTCACCTTACCGAAGACGCAGTAACCCCAACCATCCTGTCCGGGATAGTCGAGGAAGCTGTTGTCTTTGAGATTGATGAAGAACTGCGAACTGGCGCTGTGCGGATTCGGCGTGCGGGCCATGGCGAGGGTGCCCTTAACGTTTTTGAGACCGTTTTTGGCTTCGTTCTCGATGTTGGCGTCGGTGGCCTTCTGCTGCATGTCCGGGGTGAAGCCGCCGCCTTGGATCATGAAGTCAGGGATCACGCGGTGGAAGATCAGGCCGTCGTAGTGGCCTTTTTTCACATAGCTGACGAAATTTGCCACGGAAATGGGAGCCTTGGCGGCGTCGAGTTCGAGTTCGATGGTGCCTTTGGAGGTTTCCATCACGATTTTCACTGGTTTGGCGTCACTCACGGTTTGGGCTGGGGTTGTGCCGGTCAGACCGGCAAGCGTGAAGGCGATGGCGGCAAGAGTCGGTGCGATTGATTTCATAGTGGTTGGGTTGAGGGCAGCGAATGAGCCACGAAGCCCTTGATTTGCAATGATCAAAATCACCGCCGGCATTGCGGCCAGGACCGAGTTGTCTGAAAACAACTCGGCCCGGAAGGACCCAACCAAAATCCTTCCGGGCCTTTAGGTGACCAGAGAGACCCCAACCATGAAGCGACTCTCCAGCTCGTTGTGTTTTTCCCCCAGGCGAACCCGGGGAAATTGTTTGTGTGGCTTGCGCCCCAACTGAGTTCTTGATAGAGCAGCCGTCGGGCCAAGTTTGGCGACGAAATTCAGATTTTTTCAGTCACGGCGAATTTTCTCCGCCGCCGGAGAGATTTTGGATCACAACGACCAGCGGTTCAAAAAGCGCGGTGACGGCGAGATGACCGGTGACGATCAATGTCAGAGCTGTCACCACGGCAGTGACCCATACATAGCGGGCACGTTTGACCGTGAACATCAGAACCGTCGCCAGTGCGGTGAAGAGCCAGATCGCCGCCAGCAGCGGCAGTGCATACTCGATCAGCAGGATGGTCAGGGTGGGCAGCTTGGCTTTCGATCCCAGCATGTCTTCAAAGATCCGCTCAAACTTGGGCGCTGCCAGCAGCACGCGTGTGCAGTAGTAGAGTGGCAGAATATTCAGCACCACAAACACACAGCGAATGCCAAACGCCCATTCTTTGACCTCGGCGCTCAGCTTGGAGTCATCACCGGGAACCGTTGTGCTTTCGTTTTGGGTGTACATGAAACAGGCAATACCAAATCCGACACCTGCCTGTCACGCACAAACGTCATGCTGAAAATCACAGATTCACACAGTGCTCTCGTCACGACACCGCTTGATGGATTGCACCAAGGAGCGGGGCCGTTTTTGCCCCGCATGAGGGATCAGGATGATCCCTCACCTTACTTCGGCGTCACGCGGACGATGAAGGCTTTTTTCTCGCCGAAGTATTTGGCGGCGACGCGCTGGATCTCTTTGGCGGAGATGTCGGCCATGATGCCGGGGAGTTTTTGGAAGTGGTCCCAGCCGAGGCCGTTGACTTCGTTCCAGGCGCAGATGTCGGCCATGCCGGTGTTGCCCTGCTGGGCGCGAAGCCAGGATGAACGCCAGGTCACGCGAGCGCGGTCGATTTCATCGACGGTGAGGCCGTTGGCGGCGAGATCGTTGATCTGGGCCATGAGTTCTTTCTCGGCGAGCTTCATCTTCTTCGGATCACTGCCGACGTAGAAATAAAACGCGCCAGCGCCCATGGCGGCGAAGTTTTGCGCACCGACATAATAGGCGAGGCCGAGTTCTTCGCGGATGCGGTTGAACAAGCGGCTGCCCATGTCGCTGCAGGCTTCGTCGATGAGATTGAGGGCGTGCACATCGCGATCTTCGAGGCCGACGGTGCGGAAACCGACGACGATGACGGCTTGTTCTTTGTCGAGATGTTCGGTCCACGCGGCAGGTTTGGAGCTGGCGTGGTATTCACGTCCCTGGGCGATCTGGCGTGGGCCACGTGGAAGTTTGGCGAAGGTTTTTTCGACCTGTTTTTTGATCTCGGCGGCTTTCACGTCGCCGAACACGGAGATGACGCCGTTGCCGGTGGCGAAGCTGGCGCGCAGCATGTTGCGGCAATCAGTAAGTTTCATGGCGGCGACAGTTTGCTCACTGCCGAGCGCGGTGCGATGGAAGGGCTGGCCGGCGAAGATCTCGCGCCGTGCCTTGCGCATGGCGACGGTGAGCGGATCTTCCTGTTCCTCGATGATGTTGGCGATCTGGCGCTTCTTCACTTCGGTGAGCTGCGGCTGTGGCAGGGCGGGATTGAGGATGAGATCGGCCAGCAGGTCGAGCGCGGCGGTTTCATCACCCCGCATGACATCGGCACCGAGGATGTAGCGATGCGCATCAGCGGTGCATTGCAGGCTGCCGCCACGATTTTCGAGTTCGGCGGCGATGTCGGCCGCAGCACGCTTCTTGGTGCCTTTGAGCAGCATTTGCGCGGAGATCATCGTCACACCGGCGGTGAGATCGGTTTCAGCGAGAACACCGGCGAGGAAGTTTGTGCGCACACTGACGAGCGGCAGGCGTGGGTTTTCGCCAACGAGCAAAATGAGACCGTTCGTGAGTTTGAAGCGTTGAATGGCCGGACGTGCGGAGTCGGTGGTGGAACTGACCTTGCTCGCGGTTTCGACCTCGGGGCCGACAAGAACGGTGCTGAACGCGTCTGGCGGCAGATAACGACGTGCGGCATCACGAATCACGTCCGGCGTGAGGGCACTGATGGCAGCAAGGAACTGGCGTTGGTAATCGAGCGAGCCGGAGAGCAGCCAGCCGTTGCCAAGGGTGCCAGCCTGGCCTTTTACGGTGCTCAGGGAGCGCACCTGGCTGCTGAGCGTGGCGCACACGGCTTTTTCAAGTTCGGCGCGGCCGGGACCGCTCTTTTGCATCTGCGCGATGACTTCGTGCATGCCGCGTTGCAGTTTCTCGGCATCAGCAGGATTGCATTCGGCTTCAATGGTGAACAGTCCACACTCGGGCGCACACCAAGCACCCGCCCAGACATAATGCGCGAGGCTGCGTTTCTCCCGCAGCTCTTGATAAAGACGCGAACTGCGGCCTGAGCCGAGCAGGAAGGCCAGCACATCGAGCGCAGGCTTGTCAGCATGGGTTTCGCCCGGAATCTGCCAGCCGAGTGCGATGCGCGTGAGTTCGGTGGCAAAGTTTTTCGCCGCAAAGCGACCGCCCTGCTGACGCGGCTCATCGGGAAGCTGCACGGGATCGAAGGCGCGGCGCTGCCACTCGCCAAAGTGGCTGCGGACGGCTTCAACGATGGCGGCGGTCTCGACATCGCCGGTGATGACGATGAAGCAGTTGTTCGGCACGTAATGGCGCTGCACGAAACCATGCACATCTGCGCGGGTGATTTGATCGAAGACGGCGCGATGACCGATGATGGGATGACGCAGCGGATGCTGACGAAATGCGGTGGCTTGCAGCAGATGCTGGATCGTGTCGCCAGGATCGTCATGGCCCATGGCCATCTCACGGCGGATGACATCCTTTTCGCGGGCCAGCTCATCCGCGTCGATCTTCGAGTGGCGGATCATGTCGGCGAGGATGTCGAGATAACCGTCTGTATGCTCGGCAAGGCCGTCGATCCAATAGACGGTGCGGTTGAAGGACGTGTAGGCGTTCACATAACCGCCAAGCGCCTGGATGTTCTGCGAAATCTGCGAAGCTTCACGTTTCTCGGTGCCTTTGAAGAGCATGTGCTCCACGCAATGGGCGATGCCTGCACCGCCGTGCTGCTCCTCATGCAAACTGCCAGCCTTGATCCACACCTGCACGCTGACGAGCGGATGCGCGTGATCTTCACGCACGATGACTTCGAGTCCATTATCCAACGTGGTCACGCTGGCATCCAGCGGTGGCACGGTGATGGCGGTGGATGTGGAACTGGCGCGACGCAGGACTTTTTTCATGAGGATTTGGCCTCACGACCAAGCCGGACGGAGGAAGGGAGAAAGGGTTCGGAAAAGGCGATGGCAAATTCGTAGCCGCCCGCGAAGTCTTCGAGGCTGTCGCCATCGTTTTTGCCGAAGTAGCCGACGGCGATGAGGTTGTACACGATGTTGCCGACGTCTTCGCCACGTTGCAGGCCCCATTGTTCGAGGAGGAGCGAAGACATGGGGCCGTATTCGGCCAGGACGTGGTCGCGGAAGCCGGCGAGCAGCTCCTGACCGCTGACGTGCTGGTCGTCGGCGTTTTCATCGCGAAATTCCTTCGCGGCCGCATGCAGCGCATCACGCACCAGCTCATACGCGGCCGGATGGTAGCGTGGGTCTTGATGAATCGAGCGCCGGACGGCCTCGCCAAAGCTGATGGATGTCATGGGCAGGTGGCAGCTTTAAACGGCGACGGCACAGGCTTCAAGCAGCACGGCCTCAAAACGCTCGGCCATGCGTGTGGCGCTGAATTCCTGGTGAACTTTGGCCATGGCAGTTTTTGACATTTTTTCACGCAGTTCGTCGTCTTGAAGCAGCGATTCCAAGGCACCGGCAAGTGCATTGGCATCATCCGGCGTGCATAACACGCCACCGCCTGTGGCGGCGATGAGTTCGGGGAAGGCACCGTGGTCCGGCTGCACAACGGGGACACCACTGGCGGCGGCTTCAATGACATAGAGGCCAAACGCCTCGCCATAGGTGGCAGGCACGCTGAAAACGGTGAGATCGTGGAAGAAGTGGACCTTGTCCTTGAAGCTGAGGTTTGGGTGCCACTCGACACGATTTGCGAGTCCGGCGGCTTTGAGCTTTGCCACGAGTCCGGCAACGTATTTTTCATCAATGGGCGTCTTCGCGCCGCCAATGCGCAGTTTCACCCGCGGCACGGTGCCACGTTTCGCGAGGTCAATGAAGGCATCGACCAGCGTTGTGAGGCCCTTGCCGTGAATCATGCGGGCAAAGAAGCCGATGACCGGCCAGTTTGGGTCCGGCGATGAGGTGGTGAAGGAGGTGGCGTCGATGCCGTTGGGGATGACCTTCATCTGCCCTTCGGGGGCATCGAGGCGCTGGCGCATGAGATCGGCGTAGAAGTGGCTCGGGGCGATGAAGCGGCGGATGCTGCGGGCATTGGTGCGCATGGCGTCCCAGCATTGCTCGCGGTAGGGATCTGGCAGCGTGTCGAGGAAGCTGTCCTCTCCTTGCAGTGAGCAAACGACAGGGATGCCGAGTTCTTTGGCAATCGTTGGAGCTAGACCGGTGAGCAGGCTGTTGGAGAAGGAGACGACGTCGAATTTCGGCTGGGTGCGAATCCATTCGATGAGTTTCTGCCACTCGCCCCACTGGCGACCTTCGGTGCCGAGCAGGCTGCCGAGCGCCATTTCGCCAAGTGATTTGGCGCTGGTCATGCCCATGCGTTTCGCGGCCCTGCGCAACTTATCCGGCGTGTTCAGCCAGCGATGCACGAACTTCGGCAACTTGTGAAACCAGGTGAACTTCTGCTGCAAAAACAGCGAGATACCGCCGATCTGCACCGGCAGCTCCTGCGTGCCGAATTCACGATCGGTGACGAGCGGCAGGTAGAGCGGTGCCATGAGCGCATCGTGACCGCGTACACGCAGAGCCTTGATGAGCGCGTGGTCACGCAGGCAGCTTCCGCAGTGGAAATTGCCGGTGCCTGGGGTGAGATGAAGAATTCTCATCGAAAAGCTTCTTGGGAAGAAAAATGACAAATGACGAAATCAGAATGACGAAGCCCGAATTGGTAATCGAGCATGCGATGCCTTGGGGCATTCGACATTCGGATTTAAATCGTCATTCGTCATTCTGGTCTCGTCATTTACGCTGCCGCAGGCTCTCGAGGCAGCCTTTTCACCATCACGTCTCCGTGAGGCCACGGGCCATGACGACTTTGCCAGTGCGCACGGTTTCGATGATGTCGAACTTGCCCAGCAGGCGGACGGCGGCGTCGAGCTTGTCGGTGTTGCCGGCGATGAGAGCGATGAGGCTGTCTTCCTGGAGATCGACGGTCTTGCCGTTGTAGTGCTCGATGATCTGGAGGATCTCGGTGCGCTCGGCGGCGCTGGCGGCGACTTTGATGAGGACGAGTTCCTTGGAGACGGCGTCGCGGTCGGTGTGCTCGATGCAATGAATGACGTCGATGAGCTTGTTCACCTGCATGATGATCTGGTGCAGGCCTTCGGGATGGCCGCTGATGCCGATTGTCATGCGGCTGAAGCGCGGATCACGGGTCTGGGAGACGACGAGGGACTCGATGTTGAACCCACGACGGCTGAACACCGCGCAGATGCGGCCGAGGACGCCGGGCTGGTTGTTCACCATGACGCTGAGCGTGTGGATGTTGATGATGTCAGCCTGCGGAGCGGGCTTTTTATCGGTGGTGGCAGGGATGCGGTCGCTCATGACGGATGGTGGATGAATGGATTGCTGGATGAGTGTTGTTTCGGAAACTAAAGGGCGAGTTCGAGTTCCTGGGGGCTTTGGAGCCTTTTTTCGGCGATCTGGATGTAATGGGAGTCTTTTTCGATGCCGATCCACTTTCTGCCGAGGCGCTTGGCAGCGGCTGCGGTGGTGCCGGAGCCGAGGAAGGGGTCGATGACAAGGTCTCCGGCGTCGGTGGAACAGGCGATGAGCTTTTCGATAAGGTCGATGGGCTTCTGCGAGGGGTGACCGCATTTTTCCTTCGAGATGCCTTTCAGACTGGGGACGCGGAGGATGTTGGTGGCGAACTTGCCGGCTTCGAGGTGGGCGCGGCGAGCGTCCATGTCTTTGTAGCGCTTGTCTTTGATGTAGGTCTCGATGGTCTTGGCATCGTAGGGGATGCGCACGGCGTCTTTGTTGAACTTTACCTTCTCACCTTTGCGCATGACGAGCACCATTTCATACTGCGGCGTGAAGCTGTCGCGGCGCTCGTCATAACCCACGGCACGATCCCAGATGATGAGATCGTGAAACTGGTGCTGCTGAGTGAGGCGTGACATGAGATGCAGGAAGGTGTGCTCGCGTTTGCCTAGCTGGCCGAAGATGAAGGCGAGGCCGTCATCGCGGAGGACGCGCAAGGACTCAGCGACCCACTGCTCGCACCAGGCGAGGTAGTCGGCGGCTGTTTTCCATTGGGTGTCCCAGGCTTCATCTTCGAGAACGTTGAAGTAAGGCGGATCGGCGATGATGGCTTGGGCGACGGAGTCGGGGAGTTTTGAGAGTTCCGCGAGAGCGTCGCCTTGGATGACTTGGTTGGTTTTCATGGCGAACGGGGAAGCGGGCAGAATGCCCGCGACACTCGTGACAGGCAGAATGCCTGTCCTACGCTGCTAGGTCGAACCAGTGGGCTTCTCCATTTTAGTTTTTGGCGCTTCGGTGAGCATGTCTTCGAGCGCGGCACCGGCAGGGATCATCGGGAAGACGTTTTCGTACTTGATGCACTCGGCTTCGATGATGCAGGGGCCGTCGTTGTAATCGAGAGCCTGCTGCAGCACGCGCTCCACGTCAGCGGGGCGGCGGATGTGCCAGCCTTTGATGCCGTAGGCTTCGCCGAGCTTCACGAAGTCGGGGTTGCCGATGAGATCGACGCCGCTCTCGCGGTTCTCGAAGAACAGCTCCTGCCACTGGCGCACCATGCCGAGATAGCTGTTGTTCAGGATGAGAATCTTGATCGGCAGCTTGTGGATCGCCGCAGTGGCGAGTTCAAACAAGGTCATCTGAAAACCGCCGTCGCCGGAGATGGAGACGACCAGCTTGTCTGGATAGGCGAGCTGGGCACCGATGGCCGCAGGGAAGCCGAAGCCCATCGTGCCGGCACCGCCGGAACTGAGCCAGTGGTAGCTGCTGTCGTTCTTGTAGAACTGCGCCGCCCACATCTGGTGCTGGCCCACGTCGGTGGAGATGATGGCCTTGCCCTTGCTGAGGTGGTACAGTTCATCAATGACCTGCTGCATGCGCAGACCGCCCTGCTTCTTATAAGCGAGGGGGAATTTCTTTTTGTAGCCGTCGAGATGGGCCAGCCAGTCCTCGGTGGGCAGTTTTTCGACAAGCGGAAGCAGATCACTGAGCGCGGCTTTCGCGTCGCCTTTGATCGTCACGTCCACCTTGATCATCTTATTGAACTCAGCCGCGTCGATGTCGATGTGGATGAGCTTGGCGTTGCGGCCAAACATGTGCGGCTTGCCGATGATGCG
>JAYVIO010000060.1:0-5779 GCA_043770175.1 Verrucomicrobiales bacterium
GGCCCGTGAAACCGTCTTCTCCAAGTCCCTGCGCGACTTCCTCTCGCTCACCGACGACACCTTCCGCGCCCTCTTTGCCAAATCCCCCATCAAGCGCATCAAACGCCCCGCCTTTTTGCGCAATGTCTGCGTCGCGCTCGGCAACGTCGGCACGCCGGACGATTTACCCGCTCTCGAAGCCGCTGCCGCTGATCCGCACCCGCTCATCGCCGAGCATGCCCAGTGGGCCATGGAGGAAATTCACCGGCGGCATTCACGCCAAAGCAGTCCATCGCCCGGCACCTGACCGTTGACCCCTTGACCGTTGACATCTCCGGTGATTCCCCCTACTCTCCGCCCGCTTTCGAGCGTGGCGAGGTAGCAAAGTGGTAATGCACTGGTCTGCAAAACCGGTATGCGCGGGTTCAATTCCCGCCCTCGCCTCCACTTTCTCCATCAAAGCAGATGGATGGCCGGCGGAAATCGAAAGACCACGGCGGCGCCTGCGGTTGAGAGAGTCTGCATGAAACGCTTCTTCCGGTCTCTTACGCTTCTTCTCGCCGCCACCACGCTCTCTCACGCCAAGGAGAAGCCCGATCTGCCCATCGTGGACATCTCGGATCAAACAAACCGCCACACCATCATCGCCGCTGGCACCGAGCAGGTTTATCAAGGCCATCCGACGACCGTTCTGATGCCGGATGGCATAACCATCTTCTGCGTGTGGTGCATCAACCACGGCGGCGCTGCCGGACCGATGGCGCGCAGCGATGACGGCGGCAAAACCTGGACGCGTATGGATGAATCGATGCCGCCCGGATTCAAAACTCATCAAAACTGCCCCAGCATCTACCGCATGACCGATTCGGCACGCAAAGAGCGCCTGTGGGTGTTTTCCGCCGCGAAAGACAATCGCAAAGGCCCCGGCATGCCGAGCATCATGAGTGAAGATGCAGGCAAAACATGGAAGGAGATGCCGCCGCTCGGTTTTCCCTGCGTCATGACCTTCAGCAGCATCGTGAAACTCAAAGATGGCCGTTATCTCGGCCTCTATCACAAAGGCCCCGGCGGCGCGGACAAAGCGCCGCTCGAAGTGCTACAAACGATCACTGCTGACGGCGGCTTCACGTGGAGCGAGCCGAAGGTCGTCGCCAGCGTCGCAGGCAAAAATCCCTGTGAACCCTTTGTCTTCCGCTCCCCCGATGGCACGGAGTTGTGCTGTCTCCTGCGCGAAAACACACATAAGGAACGCAGTCTCATGATGTTCAGTCGCGACGAAGGCAAGACGTGGACCACGCCCGTGAACACCTGCTGGGGCCTCACCGGCGATCGCCATGCCGGCGTCTTGACCAAAGACGGCCGCATGGTCATCGCCTTCCGCGATCAGGCGCTCAACAGCCCCACCAAAGGCCACTTCGTCGCCTGGGTCGGCACTTACGCTGACATCAAGAACAGCAAGCCCGGCCAGTATCGCGTGAAGCTGCTCCACAGCTATGCCGAACGTGTCGGCGACTGCGGCTACCCCGGCATGGAGTTGCTGCCAGACGGCACCATCGTCGCCACCACCTATGTGAAGTATGCACCCGGCAAGGAGAAGCATAGCGTCGTCAGTGTCCGCTTCGATTTGAAGGCCACCGATGCGCTGATCAAACCCTGATTGAATCATCACGGATGAGACACCTGCTTTTCCTCCTCCTTACCTCCACCGTCTTCGCCCAGTTCACACCCGCTGAGCGCGAATTGATGAATCAACTCGACCCCGGCACACCGGAGCCGGTGCTGCTTTGGTCAGGCAAGCCGCCGCAGTTCATGGAAAACGCCGCGCCGGAGGTCATCAAGGATAATCAGACCATCCAGAGCGTCTCCGTGCCGACGATCACGCCGTATCTGCCGCCAGCGGACAAGCGCAACGGCATGGCCCTCGTTGTCTGTGCCGGTGGCGGCTACGGCGGGCACGCTTGGAAGACGCATGTCGTCTATGCCGCTGAGGTCTTCAATCCCATGGGAATCGCCGTCATCGGCCTCAAATACCGCACACGACCGCCGCACAAACTCGACAATGCAGGCATCCAGGCACTTACCTTGATCGATGCAAAACGTGCCATGCGCTTTGTGCGCCATCACGCGGCCGAGTGGGGCATTGATCCGGCGAAAGTCGGCGTCGCTGGCTATTCCGCCGGCGCGAACCTCGCGATGAATCTCGCCGCGAACTTCGATCTCGGCGACCCGCAGGCCAACGATCCCATCGACCGCCTCAGCAGCCGCCCTGACTTCGCCGTCGGCCTTGGGACTTGGCATTGGCGGAAGCCGGAGAACCCCTTCGTCTTCAAGGCGAACTCACCGCCCGTTTTTCTCGTCCACGCCACCACCGACAAGCCCGTCGAGATCGCCACGAACATCGTCGCCGACTTGAAGAAGCTCGGCGTTCCCGCCCGGCTCGATCTCTTCGAAGAAGGCGGCCACGGCGTCGGCAATCTCATCCCCACGCGAGTTCAACACGACTTCCCGGGTGCTCGGTGGCCGAAGCTGCTCGTTGATTGGCTGGGGACGCTGCCAAAGAAATAGAACCACTTCCTGCGACTTATGAAAACGATCTTCACCCACCTCATTCTGGCCGGTCTTGCCGGCCTAGCCGTCTCCGCCAGCGCCGCTGATCTGGTCCTCGCCGATGCTGGCACCGCTCCGGCACCCATCATCGTTTTCAAAGACGCTCCTCCACGCACGCGCGATGCGGCGGTGACATTGGCGGAATACATCGAAATAATCAGCGGACAAAAGCCCGCAGTCATGGATGGCGAGCCGAATCCGATCCCTGAGCGTGCCATCTGGATCGGCGTCCAGCCGGTAATGAAGTCGCTGTTCCCAAAAACCGACTTCGATTTCAAACACGCGGAAGAGACGCTCATCGTGGCGAATGAAAAGCATCTCGTCATTGCGGGACGCGACCGTTGGGACCCGGCGCACATGGTGATCAAGAAGCGGCTCTCCACCGCGACCGGTGTGCAGCAGGAGTATGGCACGGCGAACGCGGTCTTTACCTTCCTCCAGAATCAGCTCGGCGTGCGCTGGCTTTGGCCCGGTGAGGAGGATGTCATCAAAAAGGAGCGCATCGCCATCGCGCCGTGTGAGATGCGGTGTCATCCGCAGATTCGGGCGCGGGCAGGCATGTTCACGAAGCTCTCGCTCGGCGACAACACCGAGGGACCAGAAGAGCTGTGGGCGCGGTTTCAGCGCTTGCAGCTCGACTCGATGGAACTTGAAGGCGGCCATGGTTTTGGCGATTGGTGGGAGAAATATTCGAAGATCCATCCCGACTTTTTCGCGCTGCAACCGGACGGCACCCGCAGTCCGAATCCAGAGACCAAGAACACCAAGATGTGCGAATCCAATCCCAAGGTTTGGGACCAGTGGCTCGCTGAGGTGGAAGAGGATCTTCGCCAAGATCCCACCAAGCGCCTCTTCAACGTCAGCGAGAACGACGGCTACGGCTTCGGCCATTGCGTGTGCAAAGACTGCCAGGCCAAGGACCATCCCGACGGCGAGAAGTTCCCCTTCCGCTGGAAGAACAAAAGCGAAGACCGCCCCGCGCTGAGCGACCGGCAGGTCATCTTCGCCAACACGCTCGGGCGCATGCTCAAGCAGCGTTTCCCGGACAAGGAACTCTATGTGCAACTGCTCGCCTACGGCTACTCACGCCCCGCGCCCATCGCCGCCGTGCCGGATGACAACGTCATCATCGCCAGCGTGAGCAATTTCGCCATGCGCGGCCCCAAGGAGCGCGAGACACCGATGAAACAGCACGCCGCATGGGCCGCGAAAGCCAGGCACATCATGTGGCGGCCGAATCTCGGCAATCCCGCCGGCCTCACCTGGGGCATGCCTGATGTGGCGATGACACAAGCGGGCGAAGACTTCCGCTTCGCCGCCGACACGCACTGCATCGGCATCTACTTCGACATGTTTTGGTATCATTGGTCGAACCAAGCGCCGCACTACTACGCGCTCGCCCATCTCGCGTGGAATCCGCGCATCGACGTGGCCGCGCTCATGAACGACTACTACCAGCGCACCTACGGCCCCGCTGCCGCTGACATGAAAGCCTACTGGGAACTCCTGGAGCGCACACGCATGGAGTTTGTCGTCGAAAAACCCAGCACCTACCGCGCCTTTGACGTCCCGGAGAAATACACACCCGAGCTGTTTGCCAAAGCACAGGCCCATCTCGACTCCGCCACCGCAAAACTCGCCTCTGCCGACGAAAAGTATCGCCGCCGCCTGCACTTCACGCGTTGCGGCTTCGAGTTCGCGAAACTCGTCGTCGATACCCGCGCCGCCATGCAGAAATACGAGGCCAGCAAAGGCAAGGACGAAGCCGCCAAGACCCGCGTGCTCGCCAACTGGGATCGCACCGAAGTCATGAAAAAGGAGTTCCCCGCCTTCGCCATCAACTGGAACGCCACCTTCCACACTCCCGGCGCTTCTCCTGGAAAACGCGACAAACGCGGCGAAGGCCTCCATCCCAATTCCCCCATCAACGCCCGCGTGCTCAAAGAGATGCAGAAGCCGGGGCTGGAGTGACCTCGACCCCGACACTGCCGGACCTATTCGTGACGCCAGTTTGGGCGACCTTGGACTGCGGCAGCCTGCTGCCGCTTTTCCGAGGCAGCCCTGCTGCCGCCGAAGTCTCCAGGACACCGAACAAGCCTCTCGGCTGGCACCAACGCGAGAGCGCCTCGGCGAAACATCGTCTTGGAACATTCGACGGCCAGCAGGCTGGCCTCCCGAAAGCGGCAGCAGGCTGCCGCAGTCCATGTCAGGCCTCGCCAGAAAGCCCATGAACCCGGATTCGACAGAAGAATGGGGACAGGAGAATGAATTCGCCGGATTCTTTTGTCCCCATTCTTCTGTCGATGGGGCTCGGCTTGTTTCCAGAGTGGCTTGACCCTTCCGAGCTGTTTCAGGAGGTCTGAGCCTGGCGCGAGAGGCTCCCCAGGGGAACGCTTGCGCCCTTGGGATCTCTGGCGGTGCTCCTCATCCCCGCCCGCGAAAGGGCCGCAGGGCTCTTCGAGTGGCTGGAACGCCATGTGAGGAATCCAGACTCGACAGGCTGCGCTGTGGGCATAGACTGCCCACATGCCAGCCACACTTGATGCCATCTCCAGTCAGGTCTTCGTTCTCCCCGCCGAGCAACGCATGAGTCTGGCACTCGCTTTGATGGAGAGTGTGGAGACCGACAACGCGGCTTCCGCGAATGAAGCTTGGTCAGGTGAAATTTCCCGCCGCATCTCCGCCTTCGATTCTGGGCAGACTAGAACGGTCCCAGCCGTGGATGTGTTCCGCAAGCTCCGCGAGATCGCCCCGGATCGATGAACTTGGTGCTCGAGTTCCTTCCGGAAGCCGAGGCTGAGGCGCAATGCATCACCGGCGATTACGAGGCCAAGGTCCCTGGGCTTGGCGTGCGATTTCGGCACGAGCTGGAGGATGCTTGCTCGGCCATGGTTCAGCACCCGTTGCTTTGGCGACTTCGGGAAGGCGGTTGGCGTCGGGTAAACCTGCCCGGCTTCCCCTACTACATCGCGTTTATCATCCGTGATGAGAGGGTGATTGTCGTGGCCGTGGCCCACCACGCACGACACCCCGACTACTGGAAGAATCGGTGGCCGTGACCGACAAGAAAGCGCTTCCATACGGACTGCTCCTCCACCCACTCACTTTCACCTCACTTTCACCTCACTTTCACCTCACTTTCACCTCACTTTCACCTCACTTTCACCTCACTTTCACCTCACTTTCACCTCAC
>JAYVIO010000061.1:0-2189 GCA_043770175.1 Verrucomicrobiales bacterium
ATCTCACGAACCCCGAGTTCTGGGCCACGGCACTGAAGGCCATGGAGCCGTCGCTCAAAGCCTACGAGCAAATCGGGTAGCTTCGATTGCCAATTTCAGTCACATCGCCGCCAGCGTCGCCGTGAGCAGCTTCCAGAACTTCTGCACGGAGGAGATGCTACAGCACTCTTTCTCCGAGTGGGCTTCGTGGATGTTGGGGCCGAAGGAAATCATGTCGAGGTCGGGGTAGGCGATGCTGATGACACCGCACTCAAGACCCGCGTGGCAGGCGCTGACTTTGACGTCGTGGCCGAAGAGTTCTCGATAAAGCGTCTTCATCTTCTCCAGGATGGGCGATTCGGCACTGGGGCTCCAGCCGGGATAGCCGGCGTCTTGACGAACCACAGGGCAGTTCATCTCATCCGCGCCCATGATCTGAAACGGCGCGGCAAAGGCCCGCGCGACATCCGCCTTGCTCGAATCGACCGAGCTGCGCTGAAGACCGCTCCATTCAGCGTGGCCGTTGCCGAGAGAAATGAGCGACAGATTCGACGAAGCCTCGACCAAACCGGGCACGATAGGACTCATGCGATAAACGCCATTCACGACCGCCTGGAGAGCGAGAACAAGGGGGCGTTGCACATGATCGGCCATCGTCGGGATGTAGCCATGCTCGGGTTTAACGGGCTGCGTGGTGATGCTCAGCTGCGGCTCGATGAGGCGGAACTCCTCACGGATGCCTGCGACTTCCTGGGCGAAAATTTCGTCAAAGCGCGATTGATCGAGGATGACGATCTGCGCCGTGCATTGTGCCGGAATCGCATTCCGCGCACTGCCACCGCGCATCGTGGCCAGCGCGACGACTTCCACGCCGCAGGCGCTCAGAATGCGTGCCATGAGCTTGATGGCATTGGCACGGCCTTCATGGATTTGCAGTCCGGAGTGACCGCCACGCAGGCCGGTGATGTGGATGGCGATGAAAGCCTCGTCGGGGCCGTGCGCAGCCTCCGTGTAGTCGAGGCTCGCCAGCGTATCGACACCGCCTGCGCAGCCGATGGTGAAGGTGTCGTCCTCCTCGGAGTCGAGATTGAGCATCGTTTTGCCAGTGAGCAGGCCGGGTTGCAGCCCAAGCGCTCCGCCCATGCCCTGCTCTTCATCCAGGGTGAAAAGCGCCTCGATGGACGGATGCGACAGGTCTTTCGAAGCCAGCACGGCAAGGATCGCGGCCACGCCGAGGCCGTTATCCGCGCCCAGCGTGGTGCCCCGTGCCCGCACCCAGTCGCCATCGACCCACATGTCGATGCCTTGCGTGTCGAAGTCGAAGTTCAGCCCGTCGGCAGCCTTGTGAACCATGTCGAGATGCGCCTGCATGATGATGGTAGGCCGGTCCTGCCGATCCGGCGTCGCAGGTTTCTTGATGATCACATTGCCAGCGCTGTCGAGCATCGACGTGAGGCCATGACGCTCCGCAAACTCTCGCACAAAGGCCACCACTCGTTCCTCACGCTTGGATGGACGCGGGACGGCATTCAAATCGGCGAAGCAGTTCCAGAGAGATTGAGGTTCGAGTGAGCGGATGTCGGACATAGGTGAGCGTAGCATAGGCTTTCTAGCCTGTGCTCATCAAACGCAATCACAGGCTAGAAAGCCTACGCTCGCACACTCGGCCCATCCACCCACTGCGGCGGGATCATGATCTGGCGGGAGACATCGGGCACGCCGTGTTCGTGCTGAGAAAGCTGCGTGACGACCAAATCGACGGCGGCGGCGGCGAGATGATCGCGTCTTTGATAAATACCGGCGTAATCAGTCATCTTCGGTGTCCAGTCATGCACCACGAAGCCAATGTCTTGCGGCACTCGAAAACCGAGGCGCTTCAGCCAGGCGGGCACATGCGTATCGAAGGTGATCAGTGCGTCGGGCTTATGCTCACGCATCCATTTCGCAAAGGCGTTGTAGCCTTTGCTGATGTCGTTGTTAGGAAACAGCAGCAGCGGCACGCGCGCTTCCGGCGGCAGGCTTTGCTGCCAGTGAAACAGGCCGCCGCTGTAGCCGAACTGCGAGCGGTTCACGATCCACTTCGTCACCGCCACACCGATGCGCCGGTAGCCGCGCGCATGAAGCTGCTCCGCCGCTGTGTGAATGCCCAACGTCATGTTGCCCGCGCACATGTGCAGCGCAGGCTGCTGCATGGCATTCCCAAACGTCAC
>JAYVIO010000062.1:0-5729 GCA_043770175.1 Verrucomicrobiales bacterium
CCTCATGTTAAGGCAAATCATTGGACAACCCGAAGGGCAAAAGGACGACCGGCGTTCCGAGGCACCCGCACCGGCTCCCGCAGCCGAGCGCGCACCTATACTTTCCGCCGCACCCGCTCCCGCTGCACAACCCCAACGCTCATCACACTCAGCTCCCGTCATGACCACCAGTAAAAACGTTCTCGCCAACGACGTCGAAATCAAAGGCTCCATCAAGTTCTCCCACGACCTCATCATCGACGGCAAGATCGAAGGCGAAGTCATCTCTGACGGCAGCCTCACGGTGGGTGAAAACGCCCTCATTAAAGGTGAGGTCAAAACCCGCTCCGTCATCATCTTCGGCAAGGTCGAAGGCAACATCACCGTCGCCGAGCGTTGCGAACTCAAAAGCAACGCCATCCTCGTCGGCGACATCGCCGCCGGCACGCTTGCCATCGAAGAAGGCGCCACCTTCATGGGTCAGTCCCAGGTCGGTAAAAAGGCTGAAACCAAGCCTGCCTTCGGCGGCGCTTCGAAGCCTCAACCACAACCTTAACCTGCCTCTAACCTAGTGTTTGGGCGGATCTTCGGCTCGAAGTCCAGCATCCTTCCCACACCACCGAAGAATCAAATCGAAGTGGTGTGTCCGTCTTGTGGCGCGGCTCAATATGAGCCGCGCCTCGTCGTTTCTACATTTTGTAAAAAATGCGGCGTCCATCTGACCATTCAAAAACGCCGCGTCGTCGCCTCCGAGGTCACACGCTCCGGTGCAGGCATGGTGGACGCTTGGAGTGGTGACGAGTCGCCTGCGGCAATTGCGGAGCCGCCCAAGCCGTCGCCGGCGGCCAAACCTGAGGCTAAGAGCGACGAAAAGCCGTCTTCTGACGAATCACTCTCCGCCGCCGATGGCTTCGGCGCCTTCCTCCAGGCCCAGGCGCAACCTGCGGCAGTAGAAGCCGCCGCCTTCAATCCAGAGGATGAATCAGCGACGTCCGGCGCGCGTCGGCCGCAGTCCAATTCACCACCGCCCACCCCCTCCCCCGCGCTGCAAACCGCCAGCTCGCTCCAAAAGATGAAGGAGCAGGGCATGTACCGAAACCAGTACTTCAAAGACGCCGAATGCTTCGACTGCGGTCACAAATTCAAGACCGGCCGCTCCGCCAAATCCGCCAACTGCCCCGCCTGCGGCGCCTACATCTCCCTCGAAGATGTGGAAGTCAACATGACCTCCACGCAGCCGATCAAGACACGCGGCGATGTCCTTGTCCGCAAACGCGGCCGCCTTTCCACCAGCAGCGTGCATTGCCGCGATCTCGAATGCCACGGCATCATCGAGGCCAATGTCACCTGCTCCGGCGACGCCACCTTCCGCACCACCGGCAGCATCATCGGTGAAATCCGCTGCCAGCGTTTCGTCGTCGAAAAAGGCGCGGATGTCGCCTTCATGAATGCGGTGCATGCCACCGATGTCGAGATCCAAGCCCGTGTCACCGGCACCATCTTCAGCACCGGTCTCGTGCTCATCGGCAGCAACGGCTCCGTCAACGGCGATGTCACTGCACGCTCCGTTTCCATCGAGCCTGGTGGCGAGCTCAATGGCGCGATGAACATCGTCCGTGGCAGGGCTCCGGCACCCGCACCCACGCCGGGAGCCTGAACAGCCCTTCGCGTATGAGACGGCGCACGCTCCTGCTTGTGACGGCGCTCGTCATCATTGTTGTTGTGGTCTATCGCATGGACACACAAAACCCGGTCCATTTAGGCGTCTCTCACGTCATGCAGATCATCACCCGCAGTCACCTTCCCCTGCCCTACGCCGCACCGCCGCCGTCAGAACAATGGCAGACCATGAGCGCCACCGATCGTCTCGCCAATGTGCGCGCACGTTTGCTGCCCAAGCTGGATGACGAACTCGCCGCGCACCAGCTCCAACTCGGCCAGCCCGCTTTCATTCGCGTCTTCAAAGAAAGCCGTGAGTTGGAACTCTGGCTGCAAAACAACGAAGGCTGGCAGCTCTTCCGCACCTATCCCATCGCCTGCTTCTCCGGCACTCTCGGCCCCAAAACCCGCGAGGGCGACTTGCAGGCCCCCGAAGGCTTTTACAGCGTCACGTCAAAGCAGCTCAATCCCGCCAGCAGTTACCACCTCTCCTTCAACATCGGCTACCCCAACGCCTACGACCTCGCGCACCAGCGCACCGGCAGTCTCATCATGGTGCATGGCGACACCTGCAGCATCGGCTGCTTCGCCATGACCGATCCACTCATCGAGGAAATCTACCTCATCGTCGAAGCCGCGCTCAAAACCAACGCCACTGTCCCCATCCATATCTTCCCCTTCCACATGAACGCCTCACGCATGAAGCAAGCGGAGTTTAACAGTGAAACCGCCAACTTGGCCTCCTGGCGGGAAATTGAGCCTGCCTACCACCTCTTTGAAGGGACCCACCGCGTCCCCCACATCACCGTGGAAAACGGCCGCTATCAGGCCAAGTAAGAGTGTGCTCGCAGCCGCCACCCGCTCGTCATTCCGACTTCGACATTCCTTCGTCATTCGTCATTCTGGTTTCGTCATTCCATGCGCTCCCTCACCCTCACCGCCGCTAGAACCTTCACCTGGTCCACGCTCCCCGAAGCCACCCCACCGCCACCGCATACCGCCCTCGTCGCCATCCGCGCCATCGGCATCTGTGGCACCGACTTCAGCGGCTACCTCGGCAAAATGCCCTTCATCGAGTTCCCGCGCATCCTTGGGCATGAACTCGGCGTCGAAGTCCTCGCCGTCGGTGAAGGCGTCACGCATCTCCAAGTCGGTGACCGCTGTTCCGTCGAGCCTTACCTCAACTGCGGCACCTGCCACGCATGTCTTCGCGGCAGCACCAACTGCTGCGAAACGCTCCAAGTCCTCGGCGTCCATTGCAACGGCGGCATGCGCGAGCGCATGATCCTCCCCGCGCAGAAGCTCCATCCCTGCAACGCGCTCGACTTCGAGCAGCTCGCCCTCGTCGAAACGCTCGCCATCGGCTGCCACGCCGTCAATCGCGCCCAGGTCAACGCCTCCGACGACGTACTCATCATCGGCGCCGGCCCCATCGGCCTCACCGTCCTCGAATTCGCCCGCGCCGCCAAGGCCGCCATCACCATCCTCGAACTCAACGCCGCGCGCCGTGACTTCGTCGAGCAAAACTACCCCGGTGTGAACGTCGTCGCCACCTTGCCCGACGCACCTGCCTTCCAGATCGTCTTCGACGCCACCGGCAATCCCAACTCCATGGCCGCCGCCTTGCGCTTCGCCCGCTTCACGGGCCGCATCGTCTATGTCGGCATCACCAAGGAGCCCGTCACCCTCGACGATCCCCTCTTCCATCGCCGCGAGCTCACCCTCCTCGCCAGCCGCAACGCCGTCTCCTCCGACTTCCCCCGCATCCTCGCCATGATCCAGTCCTGCCAGATCAACACCCGCCCCTGGATCAGCCACAGGTGCGAGTTTAGCGAGCTGCCTGCGCAGATGGATGGGTGGCTGACGGCCGAAGCCCGCGTCATCAAAGCGGTCGTATCGCTCGAACAATGACGAATGAGTAAATCCGAATGACGAAATAAGCCCGAATGCCCAAAGTCGAAGCCCCCGCAGTCACATGCACGGTTCGTCATTCGATCTTCGTCATTCCCTCGTCATTCGGAAATTCGTCATTCGTCATTTTCCCCCACCTCTCTACCGTACCACTGACCTACCGCCCACCGTTCACCTTCCCTTTCCCCCCAGATGCCCACCCTCACCGTCCAGCCCCGCGCCCGCCTTTTCCACGGTCACCTCTGGGTTTACGCCACTGAAATCCAGAAGCGCTTCGGCGATCCCAAGCCCGGCGATGTCGTCCATCTGCAAGACGTGCGCGGGAAGCCGCTCGGCAGCGCCATCTACAATCCGGTGTCGCAGATCTCCGCGCGTCTCTTCTCCTACCGCCGCCAGGATCTCGATCTCGACTTCTTCACCCGCCGCATCCAGCGCGCCATCAAGGTGCGCGAAGCCGCTGGCGTCGATCTGAACCTCTGCCGCATCGTTTGGAGCGAGTCCGACGGCCTCCCCGGCGTCATCATTGACCGCTACGGCGATTTCCTCGTGCTCCAGACGCTCACCCTCGCGATGGACCTGCGCAAAGACCTCATCATCCAGGCCCTCAACGACATTTTGCAGCCACGCGGCATCGTCGAGCGCAACGAAGGCGCGGTACGCAAAGCCGAAGGCATGGAACTCATCAAAGGCGTCATCAGTGGCGAGACACCCGCACCCTACGTCGTCCGTTATCAGGGCAGCGCCTTCCACGCCGACCTCCTCGAAGGCCAGAAGACCGGCCTCTACCTCGATCAGCTCGACAACTACCAGCTCGTCGCCGCTTTGTCCAAAGGCCGCCGCGTCCTCGACTGCTTCTCCAACCAGGGCGGCTTCGCCCAGGCCTGCGCCCTCGCCGGAGCCAGCGAAGTCACCGCCGTGGACATCAGCGAATCCGCCACCGAGGTCGCGAAACAAAACGCCGCCATCTCCGGCACTCAAATTAACTGCATCGCCGAAAACTGCTTCGATTTCCTCAAGCGCAACGAAGCCGCCGCCGCCCGCTACGATCTGATCATCCTCGATCCGCCCTCCTTCACCAAAACCAAAAGCTCCGTGCGCGATGCCCTGCGCGGCTACAAGGAGATCCACCTCCGCGCCATGAAGATGCTCGAGCCCGGCGGCATCTTCGCCACCTTCACCTGCTCCCATCACGTCAGCGCCGAGGAATTCCACAGCAGCATCACCGACGCCGCCGTCGATGCCAAGAAGACTCTCCGCCGCGTCACCACCTACACCCAGCGCCCCGACCACCCCATCCTCGCCACCATCCCCGAAACCGAATACCTACGCGGCTACGCCTACGAGGTCGTCGCCTCGTGGTGATCACGTTCGTTGTTCACGCTTTAGCGTGTCCAGAATGAAGGCAAAGCACTCTAAAGCGCCCGGACTTTGGCAGCCGTGATACGCTCTGACAAGGTACGAAGGCGTTGTTCGGCCGACTTGAATGATCCCGTGGGACCAAGGCTCTTCAGCGCATCCTTGGTTTCATTGAGGTAATGCTCACGCGAATATTTGTCCATGGAGGTGACCCGGTCCGACTTGGTCAAAGACTGGATGAATTGATCCACGTTGCGTTCCATGATGCCCACCGCGTTCAGGATGTCAGGCTCCGATCCGATCTGTGCAAAATATCGAATCAGCACATCAGGCCAGTTGTCATAAGCGCTTTTCGCCACATGGGCGCGAACCATGGGCGCGATCTGCGGATGCGGCAGCCGTGCGAGGATCATGAGCGCACCTCTGTCTTCGAAGAAGCGCTGCTGATTGTGTTCGAGGAAGCCGACAAACAAGTCCGTTGGCAAAAAGACCGCATCCTTGTCGGCAACCATTCCATAAGTGCCCCACACAAGGCCGTCGGGTTCTGGATTAGCGAGAAGCATCAAGTAATACAAAGCCATCGCGTCTGCGGTCTCGTCGTCCCGTCGCGGCCGATCCAATTCCAACCAAATCGGATCCCTCTGGGGTTGATCCCACATAGCCTTCATTTTTTGGTTTTTGAGGATACTGGCTGACAGAGCAGATGGAACAAAAAGTTCATCTTCCAGGGCACCTCTGGAAACCTCTTTTCCCCAGGCAACGCTTTCACTGAGCCCAATCGTGAGCCATAAAAGGGGCCATGAAGCGTTATCGCAAGACAGAAC
>JAYVIO010000063.1:0-5724 GCA_043770175.1 Verrucomicrobiales bacterium
GATGGCGTGACTTTGACGATGTCGCCGCAGAGCTGGTTCACTTCCGCGTAGGCGTGAGCGATCTCCGGCCAGCGCGGGCCGAGGCCCATGCCGATGGCCTGCTCCTTGAGATTGGTGTACTGGCCGCCGGGCATCTCGTGGAGATAGACTTCGGCGGTGCCGTATGGCTCGGAGGTGTCGAACGGTTTGTAGAAGCTGCGCACAGCGGCCCAGTAGTCGCTGAACTCTTGCAGAGCTTCGACATCGAGTCCGGTGTCGCGCGGCGTGTTCTGCATCGCGGCGACGATGGAGTTCAAGTTCGGCTGCGAAGTGCCGCCAGACATGGAGGCGATGGCGGCATCGACGACATCGACGCCCGCGACGGAGGCCTCAATGATGCTGGAGGCATTCAGGCCGCTGGTGTCATGCGTGTGGAAGTGAATCGGGATGCCGACTTCGTCTTTGAGCGCTTTGACGAGCTTCTTCGCGGCAAATGGCCGCACGAGGCCAGCCATGTCTTTGATGCAGAGCATGTGCGCACCCATCTTCTCAAGTTCCTTGGCGAGGCGGACGTAGTACTTGAGATCGTACTTGTCGCGTTTCGGATCAAGGATGTCGCCGGTGTAGCACAGCGTGCCTTCGCAGATGCTGGTGGTGTCTTCACGCACCGCATCCATGGCGGCGGTGAGGTTGGGGAGGTAATTGAGCGAGTCGAAGATGCGGAAGATGTCCATGCCGTTGGTGGCGGCATGTTTGATGAAGCCCTTCACGACATTGTCCGGGTAGTTCGTGTAGCCGACGGCATTCGAGCCACGGAAGAGCATCTGAAGCAGAATGTTCGGCACCTTGGCGCGGATTTGGCGCAGGCGCTCCCACGGATCTTCGCGCAGGAAGCGCATGCTGACATCAAACGTGGCGCCGCCCCACATTTCGAGGCTGAACAAGTCCGGCGTGCGACGGGCGACGCTGTCGGCGACAGCGAGCATGTCAAAGGTGCGCATGCGGGTGGCGAGCAGCGACTGATGCGCATCGCGCATCGTGGTGTCGGTGAGCAGCAGGCGTTTCTGCTTGGCGATCCAGTCTTTGCAGAACTTCTCCGGCCCCATCTCCGTGAGCAGTTGCTTCGTGCCCTTCGCAGGCTCGATGCGGTGGTCGCTCTTCGGAATCGGCGGCGCGGTGAAGGCCTTGTCGATCTTGTGGCCCTTCGCATGCGGATTGCCGTTCACGATGGTGTCAGCGAGGTAGCTGAGCAGCTTCGACGCACGGTCTTTGCGGGCGACGAACTTGAGCAAATCAGGATTGTTGTCGATGAAGCGCGTGGTGGCCTGCCCCGCCATGAACTCGGGGTGATGCACCACGTTCATGAGGAACGGAATGTTCGTCTTCACACCACGGATGCGGAACTCACGCAGACCGCGGTCCATGCGGTCGAGCGCCTGCTGGTACGTGCGGGCAAAGACGGTCATCTTCACCAGCATCGAGTCATAATACGGTGTGATGACCGCATTCGTGGCACCGAGAGCGCCATCGAGTCGGATACCGAATCCACCAGCACTGCGGTAGGTCAAAATTTTGCCAAAGTCCGGCGTGAAGCCGTTCTCCGGGTCTTCCGTGGTGATGCGGCACTGGATGGCGAAACCGCTCTTCTCGATCTTGTCCTGCACGGGCAGCGCGAGCGGCTCTTCGTGCATCTGGTAACCTTGCGCGATGAGAATCTGGCTGCGCACGATGTCGATGCCGGTGATTTCTTCGGTCACGGTGTGCTCCACCTGAATGCGCGGATTCATCTCGATGAAGTACCATTCGCCCGATTCGTGATCGACGAGGAACTCGACGGTGCCTGCATGCGTGTAGTTCACTTCACGCGCCAGTTTGACCGCTGCATCGCAAAGACCATCAATGATGCTCTGCTTCACACCATAGCTCGGTGCCTGCTCGATCACCTTCTGGTGCCTGCGTTGCACCGAACAGTCGCGCTCATGCAAATGGATCACCGTGCCGTGTTTATCGGCCAGAATCTGCACTTCGATGTGCTTGGCCTTGCCGACGAATTTTTCCAAAAACACCGCTCCATTGCCAAAAGCACGCTCCGCCTCGGTTTGAGCCTCATCGAGCAGTTTTTCGAGGTCTTTGGCCTCACGCACGATGCGCATGCCACGACCACCACCGCCGAAGGCCGCCTTAATGATGAGCGGAAAGCCGATTTTCTTCGCTGCGGCGATCGCTTGCTTGCGATCACTCACCGGCTCATCGGTGCCTTCGAGAATCGGCACCTTAATTCGACGCGCAACTTCGCGTGCCGCCGTTTTGTCGCCCATCATGTCGAGGATTTTGGCCTCGGGTCCGATGAAAATGATCCCAGCGTCCGCACAAGCCTGCGAGAACTTCGGGTTCTCCGAAAGGAAGCCGTAGCCGGGGTGGATGGCGTCCACGCCCTTCTCCTTCGCCAGCGTGACGATGCCCTCAATGTCGAGATAAGCCCCGAGCGGTCCTTTATCCTTGTTCAGCTCATAAGCCTCATCCGCCTTGAAGCGATGCGGGCAAAAGCGGTCCTCCTGGGCATAGATGCCGACGGTTTTCAATCCCAACTCCGTCGCCGCGCGCATGACGCGGATGGCGATTTCGGAGCGGTTCGCGACCATCAATTTTTTGATAGGGCGGATCGTGGATGGGGTGGGGGATTTCTTGGACATGGCGAGGGTTGGGAAAAGGCGCGCCATAGTCTCGCGGTTTTGCTGCGAGGCAAGATGGGACAGCAGTTTTCCAGCGCCTAATCTCAAGATTGGCCATGAACTTGCTAATTATAGCCTAGCAGGCATTGGGTTCCCGCCCGCACCAACCTCCGCATGTCCATCCACGTCGCCCTTCACCACCGCACCAGCTACCGCTACGAACGCCCGATTTCCCTTGGCCCGCAGGTGGTGCGGCTGCGGCCCGCGCCGTATTCGCGCACGCGCATCCTCAGCTACTCGCTGAAGGTCACGCCCGAGCAGCATTTCCTGAACTGGCAGCAGGATCCGCAGTCGAACTACCTCGCACGGCTCGTGTTCGAGCAAAAGACCAAGGAGTTCACCGTCGAAGTCGATCTGGTGGCCGAAATGGCGGTGTTCAACCCCTTTGACTACTTCCTCGAACCCGACGCGGAGCATTTTCCCTTCGATTACGATGCGGCGCTGGACCAGGAGCTGGCGCCGTTTCTCCGCTGCATCGATCTCACGCCGAACTTCACACGTTACTTCGGCGAGGTCGAAAAGGAACTGCTCGCCATGAAGCCCTGGCCGCCGCGCACGAACGACGTGCTGGTGGCGATCAATCAACGGCTGTGGCAGGACATCAAATACAGCATTCGCATGGAGCCGGGCGTGCAGACGCCGGAGGAGACGCTCACGCTGCGCAGCGGCTCGTGTCGTGACTCCGCGTGGCTGATGGTGCAGCTCATGCGCCGCCTTGGCATCGCGTCGCGTTTCGTCAGCGGCTACCTGATCCAGCTCAAGGCGGACGTGAAGTCTCTCGATGGCCCGAGTGGTTCCGAGGTCGATTTCACCGACCTGCATGCCTGGTGCGAGGTGTATCTGCCCGGCGCAGGCTGGATCGGCCTCGATCCGACTTCCGGCCTGTTTGCTGGTGAAGGTCACATTCCTCTCGCCGCCACGCCTGACCCGCAAAGCGCGGCGCCGATCAGTGGCCTGGTGGAGCCGTGTGATACGAAGTTTGAGTTCGACATGAAGATCGAACGCATCTTCGAGACGCCCCGCGTCACGAAACCCTACACCGAGGAGCAGTGGGCGGAGATCGCCGCGCTCGGTCATGCGTTGGACAAAGAACTCGAAGCCGGTGATGTGCGTCTGACGATGGGCGGTGAGCCAACCTTTGTTTCCATCGACGACATGGACGGTCCCGAGTGGAACACGACGGCGGTGGGGCCGATGAAGGCACGCCTGTCCGATGAACTGATTAAGCGACTGAAGAACCGCTTCGCCCCCGGTGCGTTCCTGCATTACGGCCAAGGGAAGTGGTATCCCGGTGAGTCGCTGCCACGCTGGTCTTATGGCTGCTATTGGCGCAAGGACGGCCAGCCGGTATGGGCGCATCCGCATCTGTTTGCCGACATGCAGGCCGACTATGGCGCGAATGAAACCAGCTCCGCGCGTTTCATTCATGCGCTGGCCGAGCGCCTCGGCAGCGGCGGCAAGTGGGTCATGCCGACCTATGAAGATGTGTATTATTATCTGTGGCGTGAGCGGAAGCTGCCGGTGAACGTTGATCCGCTCAAATCCAACCTCAAAGACAAAGAGGAGCGCCAGCGGTTGGCCCAGGTGTTTGAGCAAGGCCTCGACAAGATCGTCGGCCATGTGCTGCCGCTGAAAAGCGACTTTGACGATGGCGGCACCTCCTGGAGCACCGGACCGTGGTTTCTGCGTGGCGAGCGCTGTTTTCTCGTGCCGGGCGACTCGCCCATCGGCCTGCGTCTGCCGCTCGATTCGCAGCCGTGGGTGAAGGAAAGCAGCTACCCGTATTTGTACGAGCAAGATCCGATGGAAGACCGCGAGCCACTGCCGTCGCGGCAGCACTTCGTACGTGGCATCGCTGGCGTGCCGCCCTCGTTTTGGCAACGACTCGCGCAACAGCGTGGTCAGGTCGGATTGCAAGAAGAACCGCCGCAAGGCATCGATCCCGCTGTACAACCGCCTGCGTTCGGTCAATCCGCCGACAAGGTCGTGCGCACCGCGCTCTGTGTGGAGCCGCGCAACGGCAAGCTCTTCGTCTTCATGCCGCCGACGAAGACGCTGGAGGAATATTTGAGCTGCCTCGGTGCCATCGAGGATGTCGCGCTCGCGCTTGACCAGCCGATTGTCATCGAAGGCTATGCACCGCCGTTTGATCCGCGCATGCACGTGCTCAAAGTCACGCCTGATCCCGGTGTGATCGAGGTGAATGTGCAGCCGTCAAAGAGCTGGGACGAAATGGTGAACATCACCGAGACGCTCTACGACGAAGCGCGGCTCACCCGCCTCGGCACCGAGAAATTCATGGTCGATGGCCGCCACACCGGCACCGGCGGCGGCAATCACATCGTCATGGGAGCGGAAGCGCCCAAGGACAGCCCGTTCCTGCGCCGACCCGACCTGTTGCGCAGCCTCGTGAGCTACTGGCAGAATCATCCGTCGCTCTCCTTCATGTTCAGCGGCCTGTTTGTCGGTCCCACGAGCCAGAGCCCGCGCATCGACGAAGCGCGCAACGATTCGCTCTACGAACTCGAAGTGGCCTTCAAAGCCGCACGCGATGCTGGGAATAATATCGCGCCCTGGCTGGTGGATCGCTTGTATCGCAACCTGCTCATCGACTCCACCGGCAGCACGCACCGCGCTGAGTTCTGCATCGACAAACTCTTCTCGCCCGACAGTTCCACCGGCCGCCTCGGCCTGCTGGAAATGCGTGCTTTTGAAATGCCGCCGCATGCGCGCATGAGCCTCGCCCAGGCGCTGATGCTGCGCACGCTCATCGCCCGCTTTTGGAAAGAGCCGTATGAGAAGCCGCTCATCCGCTGGGGCACCGACATCCATGACCGCTGGATGCTGCCGCACTTCACCTGGAGTGATTTTGAAGACGTGTGCGATGAAACGCGCCGCGCCGGTTACGAACTCAAGCCCGAGTGGTTCGCCCCGCATCACGAGTTTCGCTTCCCGCTCAGCGGCGACTTCTCCTCACGCAATGTGCATGTCGAGATTCGTCAGGCGCTGGAGC
>JAYVIO010000064.1:0-5716 GCA_043770175.1 Verrucomicrobiales bacterium
GTGTCATTCCAGACCTCGTGGTTGTAAGTGTCGTCAAAAATCACCGCCTTGCCTTCCTGCCAGGCATAGACCTGATCAGCGATGCGGATGCGACATTGATTACGCGGCTCCGGCACCATCAGGCCGAGGTGCAGGCGCAACACACCGGCCCACGGACCACGATGATGCGGGATGTGCTTCCGTGGCGAGAGGATCGAGAAGAAGCCGGTGGTGCAGCCTGGAATCGCCTCCAGCACCTTCATCGTCTCCGGGCAATGGCGCGCATTTTCGGTGCAGTCCATGCCGACACCTTTGAGGAAGAAGGTCTTCCACTGGTCATCGCCCTGAATCATGCCGACCTCCTTCACGATGTCCTGAAAGCTAGGCATCGCATCGCGGTATTGCATAACCACATCGAGTTCCGCGCGCACCTTGTCCCAGCCCGCCTCGGTCTGGGTCACCCACGGGAAATGCTTGGAGTCATAGACCGGCGTGTCGGCATGAATCGAACCATAAGCGATGACGGCCTCAATAGCATCTTGCAGACGGTTCGTGAGATGTTCCCACAGGCCTTTGGCCGGGAAGGTGCGATGACGACGATGGTAGGCGTCGATCGGCTTGAGTTCAAAACCGGCGGGGACAGTGGCGGCGGAAGAAGATGCTTCGGGGGGCATGATTCAGATGGGTCGCACGAGTAAAGAATCTGTCACATTTTGCAGCCAGAAACAGCCACCATGTGGCATGCGCTCGACCCAGCTTTTGATCAACTGATGTGCTTGCGGTAAGCCTCTGCATTCATCAAGACGTCTGCCTCGGCGGCGTTCGAGGACTTGATCTTGTAAATCCAGCCGCCGAGATAGGGGTCGCGATTGAGCAGTCCGGGGTCGTTGCTGAGTGTTTCGTTGAACGCGACAATCTCACCCGAAACAGGCGCATAGATGTCACTCGCGGCCTTCACGGACTCGATGACGCACACCTGCTGACCTGCGCTGACATGGGTCCCGAGCTTGGGAGGATCCACGAAAACGACATCGGTCAATTCAGACTGCGCATGATCGGTAATGCCGACCGGGGATGGATTTTGCATCGGGTCGATCCATTCGTGGGAGTCGCGGTAACGGAGGTTGTCGGGAATATTGCTCATGACGATGTCGGTTGAAGGTTAAGCGGGAGTTTTGCGATAAAACGGCTTTTTCACCACTTCCGCCGGGAAACGGCGGCCGCGGATTTCGATTTCGAGGGTGGCTCCGAGCGCGGCGGCACTCAGGGGTACGTAGGCCATGCCGATGCCAGTGCCAAGACTGGGCGACTGCGTGCCACTGCACACCTCGCCCACGATTTGTCCGGCATGCGCCACAGGATAATGCGGACGTGGCGGTGGTGCGGCTCCCGTCATGCGGAAGGCTGCCAGTTTGTCGGGCAATCCGGCGGCTTTTTGCGCCACCAAGGCTTCGCGGCCGGTGAAATCACCTTTGTCGAGATCAACGAAGAAGCCAAGTCCGGCCTGCAACGGCGTGCGGTCTTCGGCAAGATCGTTGCCATTGAGCGGATAGCCCATTTCAAGACGCAATGTGTCACGCGCACCGAGTCCGCAGGGCACACCGCCCTCGGCTTTCACGCTATCCACAATCTTGCGGAACCATGCTTCAGCGGTTTCTGCGGGCATGAAGAACTCAAAGCCTTCTTCACCGGTGTAACCGGTACCGCACAGCCACATCGGCCCGTTGTTGGTCATGGTGACGAGGATCGTGTTGTGCGCGGGGAAGGAATGATCGTTGCCAAAAATCTTGGCTGCCACTTCGCGTGCTTTCGGCCCCTGAATGGCCAGTCCGGCAGTGAAATCACTCGCGTTGGCCATCATCACGTCATCGTCTTTCGTGAGTTGGGATTCCATGTGCGCCCAGTCCGCGTCGATGCGCGAGGCGTTCACCACGAGGTAAAATTCACGCTCGCTGGTGCGATAGGCGATCAAATCGTCGATCACGCCGCCCCTATTATTGAGGAGCAATGTGTACTGGCCCTGGCCGGGCTGGAGCTTGGTGATGTTGTTCGTCAATACGCGGTTCAGGAAAGCCTCCGCGCCTGTGCCGCTGACGATGAACTGGCCCATGTGCGAGATGTCGAACACGCCGACGCTCTGGCGCACAGCCTTGTGCTCTTCGACGATGCCGGTGTATTGAACTGGCATGTCCCAGCCTGCGAAGGGCACCATGCGCGCGCCCATTTCGACATGCACAGTGTGCAATGGGGTGCGGCGGGACGAAGCGGGATCGGACATGCTCCGCGCATGGTGTGAAGCACCGCCAGTTTGTCAATCCACACGGTATTTTGAGCAAAGAACAACATGGCGATGTCGTTTGCAGCGCTCCGCAATCCCGTCATACTCCGCGCCCCCAACGCCCGCCAAAAAAATCCCCCCATCATGGCAGCCCCCTTCCTCACCCAGGATTTCCACATCCGCTGGTCCACTCTCACGTCTGAACACATCGAGTCCGACATCCGCGCCGCCTTGGCAAAGGCGCAGGCGAATCTGGATGCGTTGATCGATCTTGAGCGCAGCAAGCTGAGCTTCGACACCGTCGTGCTGGGCCTCGATGAAACGACCCGTGAACTAAATGAAGCCTGGGGCCTCGTGACACATCTCGATTCACTGTGCAACGCCCCAGCCCTGCGCGAGGCGCACAACAAGATGCTGGCGGAGGTCAGCTCCTTCTTTGCCAAAATCCCGCTCAATGAGCATCTCTGGGATCTGCTGGTGACTTACAACCAGACTGAGGAGGCAAAAAAACTCCCGCCGGTGCGCAAACGTGCGCTCACCGAAGCGATGGAAGGTTTCATCCAAGCCGGTGCTGATCTGCCGCCGGAAAAGAAAAAGCGCGTCGAGGAGATTGAGTCCGAACTCTCGAAGTACACGCAGAAGTATTCCGAGAACGTGCTCGATTCGACGAACAAGTGGGAGTTGCTCATTGAAGACGTGAACCGCCTCAAAGGTCTGCCACCGTCCGCCATCGACGCCGCCCAGGCCGCCGCTGTCGCGAAGGGCCTCGGCACGCCAGAGCAGCCGGTCTATCGCTTCACTTTGAAGGCACCTTCGATGATTCCGGTGATGGAGTATCTCGAAGACGACGGTATTCGACGCCAAGTCTGGGAAGGTGCCAGCACCATCGGGCGCGGTGGCGAGCATGACAACACGGAGCTCGTCTGGAACATCCTGCGCCTGCGGCATGAGAAGGCGCAGATCATGGGCAAGGCGAACTTCGCCGACCATGTGCTCGCCCACCGCATGGCGAAAACAGGCCAGAGCGCCATGCGCTTCATCGAAGACCTGTATGCGCGCGTGCATGAGGCGTTCGAGCGCGAAACCATCGAATTGCAGGAATACCGCGCTGACAATGCGCATCAGTCCACCGACTTGTTGCAGCCGTGGGAAGTCGCCTTCTGGTCGGAAAAACAGCGCAAGGCAAAGTACGACTTCGATGAGGAGGAACTGCGGCCCTACTTCCCGCTCGACAAAGTTCTTGGCGGCATGTTCCGCCTGGCCGAAACCGTTTTCAATCTGCGCTTCGTCGAACGGCCCGTCATTTATGTCGAACCCGGCAAAGACGCACCCGCAGACGTCAGTGCACGGCCTGGACAGGCCGGCCCCGTCGAGGTCTGGCATCCCGAGGTGAAATTCTACGAGGTGCGCAATGAGAAGGATCTCCACATTGGCTCCTTCTATGCCGACTGGCATCCGCGTGACTCGAAACGCGGCGGTGCATGGATGAACTATCTCAAAATGGGCGTGCCGCCGAACGGCGAACGCGACCGCCGCCTGCACCTTGGCCTCATCTGCGGCAACATGACGCCGCCGGTCGATGGCAAGCCCGCGCTGCTCACGCATGATGAAGTTTGTACGGTCTTCCATGAGTTTGGTCACCTACTGCACCAACTCTGCGGCAATGTCGAGATTCCCTCACTCAACGGCGTCAGTGTTTATTGGGACTTCGTTGAGCTGCCATCGCAGCTTCTGGAAAACTTCTGCTGGGAGCGTGAGAGTCTCGATCTCTTCGCCCGCCATCACGAAACGGGCGAGGCGATTCCACCGAGGCTGTTCAAGAAGATGCTCGCCGCGAAAAACTACCGCAGCGCCAGCGACATCATGCGCCAGCTCGCATTTGCGAAGCTCGACCTCGAACTGCACATGCGCCACGCCACGGAGGAAGGTGCCGACCTCGACAAACTCGCGCGCACCATCCTTAAAGGCTACCTCATGCCGCTCAAGACCGAGCAGCCGACCATGGCCCGTCGTTTTGGTCATCTGTTCAGCAGTCCCGTCGGTTACGCCTCCGGCTACTATAGCTACAAATGGGCCGAAGTCCTCGATGCGGATGCGTTTACCCGCTTCCAAAAGGAAGGCGTGCTCAATCCCGTCGTCGGCCGCGAGTTTCGTGAGCTGATCTTGAGCAAAGGCAACTCCGAAGACCCTGCGAAACTGTTTCAGGACTTCATGGGCCGCGATCCCGATGCCATGGCGCTGCTGGTGCGTGCGGGACTGGCTTGATCACGTCTGGCTGTGCGCCCTGCCCCGATAAGCGAGGGCGAAAAACACGCACACCACGGCGGTGAGTGCCGTCTCGCCCCACCAGAAGCGGGGCCAGTCGGTGACGCCTTGTTTGGTGCAAGCCGCATACCACCAGCCGCCGCCGAGGTAGCCCAGAAGATTGCCCACACCGCTCATGAGCAGCGCAAGCAACGCTTGCGCGCGCACGCGCCATTTCGGATCGATGCGTTCTTCGAGATAAATCTGCGTGGTGATGAAGTACAACGTAAACGCGAAGCCGTGCAGCAGCGTGCCGGCCATGAGCCAGGGCAGTGTGCCGAACGCATTGAACGCGTAACGCACAACGCAGATGGCGATGCCGGAGAGGAAGACCCATTTCAAGCGCACCCGAGCCAGCACGCCCGCCAGCAGCAGCATGACGAGAATTTCCGTGGTCTGGCCGAGCGAGAGCACGGCGGAGATGTTTTTCACACCGAGATCATGCAGATGACGCGAGGAGTAGGGATAAAAGGCGGCCAGCGGAATGCAGTAGAGCGCCGCCGTGATGAACACCACGCGGTGATCGCGATGCTTGAGCAGTTCGAGAGCGTCCAAGCCGAGAATTTGTCGCCAAGTGCGATGTTGCAGCACTTCGCCGGGCGGAATCATCGGCAGCCGCCATGTCAGCGTCATCACCACGAGCCACAAGCCGGCAGCGGTGACACCGGCGACCAGCGAGGCATCCGCCCGCAGCACGAAGCTGACGATCCAGCAGCCGACCATCCAGCCCGTCGTCGCCCAGGCTCGCAGCGGACCGAACTGCTGCTTCGCATCATGCAGTTGTGAAAACACAATGCTGCTGGCCACGCTCCACACCGGGGTGGCGACGAGCGCCTGCACTTGGGCGCAGGTCAGCACGGCGGCATCGCTCCACCCCCAGGCCAGTGAACTACAGGTGATGAGCAGCGCCACGCTGGTAAGCGCCGTGAGCCAGCGCAGCAGCAGCACCGGCGAGTGTTTTTGATCCGCCAGCGCTCCTACGAACAACGGTGAGATGAACGCGGCGAGGGAAGTCGTCGCAAACACCCACGGCACCAGATGGCCACGACCGTGCGCAGTGAAGACATTCGCCAGCGGCACGCCCCACATGCCCATCGGCATCGCCGTGCAGAAAAACAGCGTCGCAAGAGAGCGGCGGCTGGCTTTGGCGTCCGT
>JAYVIO010000065.1:0-5692 GCA_043770175.1 Verrucomicrobiales bacterium
GCCCAGAAAACCCGATTCTGCGAAGTTCCTCCTGAAATCAACGGTTTCAGAGCGCATCGGCACGAACTATCTGGTGATGAACTCCATTGGCAATCGAAGCCCGCATCGAACGCAAAACGCCGCCTTCACATGCGTAATGTCCAAGTGCCAAACGCCCCGTTCCAGATTATCACCATCTCACTGCTGCTCTGCGTCATCGCGCAGGCAGCGGAGCCTGTGGCGATAGATTGGGCGAAGGCACGCCAGCACTGGTCCTTCGTGCCACCAAAGGCGCAGGCTTTGCCCAAGGTGAAGGATGCGACCTGGCCGCGTGAGCGCGTGGATCACTTCATCCTCGCGAGCATGGAGGCCAAAGACCTCACCCCTTCACGCGAGGCCGATGCTCGGACTTTAATCCGCCGCGTGACCTTTGACCTCACCGGCCTGCCGCCGACGCCGGAGGAGGTGCGGGCCTTTGTGAATGACACGCGTCCAGATGCCTATGCGCGGCTGGTGGATGATTTGCTGGGCCGCCGGGCCTTTGGTGAACGCATGGCGAGTGTGTGGCTGAATCTGGCCCGCTATGCCGAGGATCAGGCGCATCAGGTGGGCAACAACTCCTCGCTCAACTACCCAAACGCTTGGCGCTATCGCGACTGGGTCATCGCCGCCTTCAATGCCGACCTGCCTTACGATGCGTTCATCGAGAAACAGCTCGCGGCCGATTTGATCGAGCCGCAAAACAAGGCGGACCTCGCTGCGCTCGGCTTTCTCGGCCTCGGGCACAAACTTTATTCACGTGGCCGGCTCGATGTACAGGCGGAGGAGTGGTCGGAGCAGGTGGACACCGTTTCGCAGACCTTCCTTGGCCTCACCGTGGCCTGCGCGCGCTGCCACGATCACAAGTTTGATCCCATCACGGCCCGTGATTACTATGCGCTGGCCGGCGTCTTCGCCTCGGTGCAGATGGTGAACCTGCGGCCCGATGGCAAAGAAGAGGACAGCAAAACCTTGGCCGACAAGATGGACCCCGGCACTCTGCATGTCGTGCGTGATGAAAAACCGCACGATCTGCCCATCTATGATCGTGGCGACATGGAGTCTCCAGGCACCCCGGCTCCGCGTGGCTGGTTGCAGGTGCTCAGCAAAGGCGAGCCCGTGAAGTTTCAGCAAGGCAGCGGTCGTGCGGAGCTGGCCCGCCAGATCACCGATCCCGCCAATCCGCTCACGGCTCGCGTGATGGTGAATCGGGTGTGGGACATGCTCTTCGGCAGGCCTTTGGCACATACCCCGAGCAACTTCGGCGCGACAGGCGACAAGCCCACGCACCCCGAGTTGCTCGACGACCTCGCCATCCGCTTCATGCAGGACGGCTGGTCCTTGAAGCGTCTCATGCGCGAGCTGGTCACGTCCGCCACCTATCGCCAGAGCAGCAGCGGCAGCGCCGCGAATGCGCAACTGGATGAAGCCAACGATTACTTCTGGCGCATGAATCGCCGCCAGCTCGGCATCGAGTCGTGGCGGGATGCCATCATGGCCACCGCAAGCACGCTCACGCTGGAAGGTGGCCCGTCCCAGAGCCTCGATGCACCCACGTATCACAAGCGCACGATCTACTCCCAGGTCAGCCGTCGCGAACTGAACAAGACGCTCATGCTCTTCGACTACCCGGATGCGAACGTCCACGCCGCCCGCCGAAGCAACAGCACCACGCCCACGCAGAAGCTCTTCGTGATGAACAGCCCCTTCATCATCGAGCAGTCGAAAAAACTGGCTCAGCGCCTCCAGCAAAGCGCTAGCGATGATTCCTCACGCATCCGCCAAGCTTACGAACTGCTCTTTGCCCGCGAGCCCGAGACGGAAGAACTCGCCATCGCCCAGGAGTTTCTGAAACAACCCGCCGAATCCGACCTCACCGCTTGGGAGCAGCTTGCTCAAGCTCTGCTGGCCACCAACGAAATGCTTTATGTGGACTGAACACAATCCAGCTCAAATGACTCGTCGCGATGCCCTCCAGCGCCTCTCGGCTGGCTTTGGCGCGATCGGACTGGCGGGGATGATGAATGCAGCTCCGAAGCAGCAGGTCACGCCGAAAGCGAAGCGTGTGATCTTCCTGTTCATGAATGGAGCGCCGTCGCACATCGACACGTTTGATCCGAAGCCAGCGCTGAAGAAATACGAGGGCCAGCAGCCATCGGGAAAACTTTACCGGGCACCGAAGACCAGCGGCTTCATGTCGTCGCCCCTGAAGTTCAGCAAGTGCGGCCAAAGCGGCATCGAAGTGAGCGAAAGCCTGCCTGCGCTCGGCAGCATCATCGACGATTGCTGCGTGATCCGCTCCATGCACACGAACGTGCCGAATCACGAGCCAGCGCTGCTCATGATGAACACGGGCAACATCCAGCCCATTCGACCGTCGCTCGGCTCGTGGGTGCTGTATGGGCTTGGCAGCGAGAATGAGAACCTGCCCGGCTTTGTCGTGCTGCGGCCCACGCCCAACATCGTGGTGGGACCGGCACTTTGGAGTAACTCGTTCCTGCCTGCCGAATACCAGGCCACGGGCGTCATCACCTCTGACATGAGCGTTGATAAACTCGTTGCCAATGTGCGCAACTCCGTCCTCGCTCCCGCGCAGCAGCGGCGGCAGATCGATTTGATTCAGAAGCTTAATCACCTCCACGCCGCGAAGCGTGAGCACGACACAGCGCTCGAAGGCCAGATCAAGGCCATGGAGACCGCCTACCGCATGCAAAGCGCCGCCAGCGATGCCTTCGACATCAGCCGCGAGCCCGTGAAGATGCGCGAGCTGTATGGCGACACGCCTTTTGGTCGCTCCTGCCTGCTCGCGCGTCGTCTCGCCGAGTCCGGCGTGCGCTACATCAGCGTCTATTACACCAGCAGCAACAACCAGCCCTGGGACACGCATAGCGACCACTACAAGCGCCACCCCGAACTTTGCGCCGACAGCGACCGCGCCTCCGCCGCACTCATCAGCGATCTCAAGCAGCGCGGCCTGCTCGACGACACGCTCGTCGTCTGGACAGGCGAGTTTGGCCGCACGCCTTACGCGCAGGAAAATCAGGACAAGAACAAGAAGACCGATCCGATGAAGCGCGGGCGCGATCATCATCACACCGCCTTCAGCACGTTGCTCGCCGGTGGTGGCATCAAGGGCGGACTCGCCTACGGCACCTCCGACGAACTCGGCATGAACGCCGAGGAAAACAAAGTCCACGTCCACGACCTGCACGCCACCATCCTGCATCAACTCGGCCTCGATCACGAAAAGCTCACCTACCGCTACGCCGGCCGCGATTTCCGCCTCACGGATGTGTATGGCGATGTAGTGACTGACATCATCGCGTGACGACCGGACTCTCGCGAGATTGAACGCCGCCTGCCCCGCCGTATAAGCGGGCATGGCCTGGAGATTCGACAAAATGGTGATTCGTGGTGAGATCGACAACACTGTACGTGGAAGCGTGACAGGCACGCTCTGGTTGCTCGGGCGCGAGCAACCGATGACGCTCGATCTCGTTGGCGATGCCTGGCCTGACCTCGCAGGCTGCAAGCTGATCTTTGAAAATCCCAATCCAGTTCCCCAGCCGCAATACGACGAAGGACTGGCCATGATCCAAACCGGGTCCGTGGGCGACATCACGGCGTCTCAGAAGCTCAAGAAGCTCCTCGTGCCTGAAGAAGTCTGGATGAGGGCCTTGGAGGAGCGGCGCTTCCATGAGGTCCCCTGGGTGCTCTCCAATTCGCTCTACCTGGAGTGGTTCAGCGATCGCAACGGCAGAGTCGTCATCCAGACCACAGACTACGTGCTTACGACTTCCGAGCGCCAATGGGAGGCCGATGCGGACGAGCAGTCCGCCCAGCAGGCCATCAATGAAGAAAACATGCGTGCCTTCATGGAGGATGCCGCACGTGCGCTCGGCGGCCAGGACCCGGCCGGTGAAGCGGAGGATGTAGGTGATGATGATTCCAAGCCGGATTGATTCATCGGCACGCAAGGGGGTGATTTTGTGAACGTTTGGGCATCATGCGCCCGCTTTTGCTCCTCCTCGCCACCCTGTCAGTGTCAACTGCTGAACCACTCGTCTTCATCTCCGCATTCGCCTCGGGTGATAAGGGCGGCATTCACGCGTTCTCGTTCGATTCGGACAAGGGCGTGCTCAAGCCGCTGCATCGCACGACGGAGATTCAGAATCCATTCTTCCTCGCCCTCTCGCCCGACAAACGCTTCCTCTATGCCATCGACGCGGAGAAGTTCGGGGGTGACGAAGATGAGAATGTGGCTGCATTCGCCCTCGAAGGCCGCACAGGCCGTTTGAAGCGCCTCAATCACCAATCCGCACGCGGCACGGCCTCATGCTATCTGGACGTCGATGCGAGCGGCAAATCGGTACTGGTGGCAAACTACTCATCCGGCAGTGTAGCCTCGATACCGGTGCAAACCGACGGCTCTCTCGGTGAAGCAGCCTCGTTTGTGCAGCACAGCGGCTCCAGCAGCAATCCAGAGCGGCAGAAAGGCCCCAACGCGCACTGCTTCGTCGTCAGTCCCGATGGCAAACACGCCCTCGCCGCTGATCTCGGCATCGACAAAATCATGATCTACAGACTCGATGCCGCAGCGGCCAAACTCGCGCCCAACAGCATGCAACCCTTCGCCAGACTCACGCCCGGCAGTGGCCCACGGCATCTCATCTTTCATGCGAACGGCAAGGTGGTTTATGTCATCAACGAACTCGCCAACACCATCACCGTCTTCGACTGGAGCACCAACGACGGCACTCTGAAGGAGCATCAGACGATCACCACGCTGCCAACTGACTTCACGGGCAAGAGCTACACCGCCGATCTCAAGATCACACCCGACGGCAAGTTCCTCTATGGCACCAATCGCGGCCACGACAGCATCGCGTCCTATCGCATCGGCGCTGACGGCAAGCTCACATTGCTCAGCATCGATCCCAGCCTCGGCAAAGGCCCGCAGAACCTGCTTATCACGCCCGATGGTCGCTGGCTGCTGTGCGCGAACATGCCGGGCAACAATGTCGTCGTGTTTCAAATCGACGCCGCGAGTGGCAAGATCACCAAGGCAGGCGATCCTGTCGAAATGCCGATGCCATCGTGCATTCGATTGGTACAGTAGCCATCTCGCTCCGTCGAGATGAGCTGAACGTCATCGACACTCGATCGCGCTGTGCTCATCACGCGGAGCGATGATGGCTACTTTGCTTCGCGCACCTCCCAAGCCGGCGGCAGATCCTTCGACTCCGGCCCATACGTCTGCGACACGACGAATCCGCTCGCCTGTGAGGTGTAAAAGATGCGGCCGTTGCTCACGACGGCACCCAGACATTCGCGGGAGTCGATGGCGGGGCCGGTGGAGACGAGTTTGCCTTCTTGGGAGAGGTCGATCATGTCCATGTTGGCGCCGAGCACATAGGGCTCGCTCATGGTGAAGCGGCAGCAGGCGTAGTTGGTGAGGATGCTGAAGGTGACCTTGCCGGTTTCGCGGTCGAAGACGTTGCCTTTGCCGCGCAGGGCGTTGGAGAAGATGAATTTCTCGCCGACGCTGACGACGTTGAGCGCGCTGGATACGGCGTCGGATTTCCAGATGAGCTTGCCGGTGGTGGCATCGAGACACACCAGGCTCTCGGCAAACAGGTTATTCCCGAGCCGATGGCCACCGTAGTAGTCATTG
>JAYVIO010000066.1:0-5687 GCA_043770175.1 Verrucomicrobiales bacterium
AGCACACAGGCGTTTGAGGCTCTCATCAAGGCTGGCCCGCGCAAGCACAACGCCTGCCTGGAGGAGTTCGAAGCTGCCCGCACGACGTTCTTCCGCCACTGTGAGAAGTTTTACTTCAAATCAAAGATCACCGAGGACTTCGTCACACTGCTGCAGCAGCGGCTTACGGATCTGGGGGCCTTGGAGCGCAACCACAAGGAACATCCCCGCAGCGAGGCCGCGAAAGAGGCCGTGAGCGCCTTTGAACTCGACAGTTGGATGACTGCAGCGGACTACCGCACGCTCATCACCGACACGCTCAAGCACGTCAGCGACTCCACCAAGGCGAAGACCGAGATGATCGAGGCGAACCTGCGCCTGGTCATTTCCATCGCCAAAAAATACACCAATCGCGGCCTGTCCTTCCTCGATCTCATTCAAGAAGGCAACATGGGCCTCATGCGCGCGGTGGAGAAGTTCGAGTACCAGCGGGGCTACAAGTTCAGCACCTACGCCACCTGGTGGATCCGCCAGGCCATCACCCGCAGCATCGCCGACCAGGCACGCACCATTCGCATCCCGGTGCACATGATCGAGACGATCAACAAGCTCATGCGCGTGCATAAGCAGTTGCTGCAGGAGCTGGGCCGCGATCCGACGCCGGAAGAAATCTCCGAGGAGATTCATCTGCCCGTCGAACGTGTGAA
This sequence comes from Verrucomicrobiales bacterium, assembly GCA_043770175.1. Lineage (GTDB taxonomy): Bacteria > Verrucomicrobiota > Verrucomicrobiia > Verrucomicrobiales > Verrucomicrobiaceae > Prosthecobacter. The sequence goes on from JAYVIO010000066.1 coordinate 687, forward strand.
CGCCGTGTTGCGTCTCTCACAGCAGCCAGTGTCCATGCAGGCAAAAGTCGGTGAGAGCGAGGGTGACACCGAGTTCGGCGACTTCATCGAAGACAAGGAAGCCAGCAATCCGATGGAACTCACCGCCATGCATTTGCTGCGTGACAAGCTGCGCGACGTGCTCGACACGCTCAATCCACGCGAACGCGAAGTGCTGGAGCAGCGCTTCGGCCTCGGCGACGGCGCAGGCCGCACGCTCGAAGAAGTCGGCAAGCAGTTTAGCGTCACCCGCGAGCGCATCCGCCAGATCGAAGCCAAGGCCCTGCGCAAACTGCGTCACCCCACGCGCATTCGGAAACTCGGCGGCTTCTTTGGCGCGGGCTGATCACCAGTTCGTGCCCGCATCCGGCCGGCCGCTGACATCGCGCAGGAACAGATAGCCTTCGACACGCTCGCCTTCGAGTTCGATCAGCAAGCGCTCGTATTCGCCGCCTTCGATGTCCTCCAGCACGTCAAGCCGCGCCAAGCCGCCTTCATCGACCTCCCAAATCTCGCCTTCGACCGCCACGCCGTTGTCAGCGCGGATCATCCCTGGATAACCGCCCATATCGTAAAGCCGATAAATCGGCTGCGTACGAGCTTCGGCGATGAATCGCTGCCCGGCGAGCCAATGATGGTTCTTGCAGCCTCGTTTCAGCGTGCCATAGACAAAAATCCGCGTCACGCCAACTGGTCCTCCCGTTCGTTGAGCCACGAACTCAGGCGGTAGCGCTTCGCGGTGAGTTCATCGGCACGTTCGATCATCGCAGGCGTCATCTCTGCTTTGATGAGCACGTTTTTGGCCAGTTGCGCGGCCCAACGCGGCCAGAAATCATCCCTCAGCATCACCTGCTGCACGCTGCCCTGATGCAGCAGTCCCAGTTTGCCCCGCCGCTGGCCTGCCCCGGCGATTTTCACCTTCCCACGCACCACATCGTGCAACGCCGGTGCCACGAAACAGAACGGTGCTTCAATCAAATCCTCCGGCCCCGCCAGCCTGCTGCCATCATTCAAAGCATTCGCCAATGACTCATGAATAAGCCGGTAGCTGTCCAGCGGGTTCGTTTGCGACCACGGCTGGCATGCGGGCACGATCACGGAATAAGTGAAGTCATTCTCATGCAACACCACGCCACCACCCGTCCATCGCCGCACCACCGGCCAAGCTGGTAAGACATCGCCGAGTTTGGCAAGATTCTGCGCATAGCCAATCGTCACCGTCGGCTGATCCCAACGATACACGCGCAGCACCGGCACCTCACTCAGTTCCAGCCACGCCTGATCCGCCGCCATGTTCCACGCCCCGTCATGCGGCGCGGGATCGAGGTGGAGGATGAGTTGATCAAAGAGAGGCGTTGCAGAATCCACCCGCGCATGATGGCGCAAGTTTCCGGGCTTGCAGCCGGGATGTGCAACCGTCCGGACATTTCCTGCGAGCGTGGCATCCGCTGGCGTGCCCTACTTGGATTTATCCCGTATCTTTTGATGCAAGGCAGCGTGTTCCGGGCCGGCCGCCTTCTCCGCTCGATCTTGGAGCAGTTCTAACTCCTTGGTTTTGGCGGGAAGTTGTTCAAACATCTTCAGATCTTTGCCGAGATTCTTTTCGACTGCTGGTGGCTCTGGTTTCATGCGTTCAATCCTCCACAGCGAAGCCGATTTTGAGGGTCACCTGCCAGTGCTGAACCTTCCCTTTGACGATGTTGCCGCGCGTTTCGATCACCTGGAACCAGCTCAGGTTCTTGACCGTTTTGTGCGCACGTTTGATGGCCTTTTCAACTGCATCCTCAATGGAGGTGGCCGAAGTGCCGGTGAGTTCGAGGAGTTTATAGACGTGGTCTTGCATGATCGCTTGTGGAGATTAGTCCACCACTAAGGTGACGGCGGTGTCGCCACGCAGGGCTTTGGAATAGGGGCAGGTGCGGTGCGCTTCTTCCATGATGAGCTGCACCTGGGGACGGTCGATGCCAGGAAGATGCGCCAGCAGTTCCACCGCGAGACGGTAACCGCCTTCGTCATCCTCGATCAGGCTCACCAGCGCCCGCACGGTGGAATCCGCGAGTGGTGTGCCGAGTTTTTTTGCCGCGCCTCTGACCGCACCATGGTAACAGGCAGAGTAAGCCGCCGCAAACAACAGCTCAGGATTGGGTCCCAGTTTCCCCGCGCCCTTTTCCAGCGGATTGCCCAGCGTGATGTTGAGCAACTGGTCCGGCGTCTCAATGGTGCCCGAACGCCCGCCTTTAGAAATCGCTTCGGCTGTGAACAAGGTTTTCATGGTGTTATTTCTGGCTGGCCTTCGGCTGCCATGATTCATCTTGCACAGCAGAGCACGACGGCGCGATGGGGTGTTACCCCACCGCGAAGTCGCGCATTCCAACCCTGCGGAGTGTCTGTGACACTCACCCCAGCTTCGCCCGGCTTAAACGCAGCGCATTGCTGATGACCGAGACCGAGCTTAGGCTCATGGCCGCACCGGCGATGATGGGGCTGAGCAGCAGGCCGAAGAAGGGATAAAGCACACCAGCAGCGAGCGGAATGCCGAGCGCGTTGTAGAGGAACGCGAAGACGAGGTTCTGGCGAATGTTGCGCAGCGTGGCACGACTCAAATGAATGGCCTTGGTGATGACACGGAGATCCCCTTTCACCAGCGTGACACCAGCGCTCTGCATGGCGACATCAGTGCCGGTGCCCATGGCGATGCCGACATCTGCGGCGGCCAGTGCCGGAGCGTCGTTGATGCCATCACCGGCCATCGCAACGACTTCGCCTTGATCGTGCAGCCGCTTCACTTCGGCGATCTTGTCGGCGGGAGTGACCTCGGCCTTGTAGTTGTCGAGCCCCAGTTTTTTCGCAACAGCACTGGCGGTGCGGGTGTGATCGCCGGTAAGCATGATAACTTTGATTCCCAGCTCGTGCAGGCTTTTCAAGGCTTCGACGGTGGTGGCTTTGATCGGATCTGAAACGGTGAGCAAGCCTGCGGGGTGGCCATCAAGCGCCATGAAAAGTGCGGTTTCGCCGAGTTCCTGGCGCTTGGCAGCCTGCGCTTGCATCGCATCCAGTCCTGTGACGCCTTTCTCACGCAGGAACGCAGCTTTGCCGATGAGCACGGCACGCCCGTTGATGCGGCCAGAGACACCGCCGCCGGTGCTGGATTCAAAGCCTTCTACTGGCAGCAGCGGCAGGCTTGCATCCTTGGCAGCTTTCACCACGGCAGAGGCGAGCGGGTGTTCGCTGGATTGTTCGAGTGACGCGGCGAGTTGGAGCAAGGTGTTGGGCGCCTCAGAACCCGCAGGAATAACCAGAGAGAAGTGCGGCCTGCCTTCGGTAAGCGTGCCGGTTTTGTCCACGAGCAGCGTGGTGACTTTCTCCAAGCGCTCCAACGCAGCAGCGTCCTTCACCAGCACGCCTTCACGCGCACCGCGACCAACGCCGACCATGATGGACATGGGGGTCGCGAGTCCAAGCGCACACGGACAGGCGATGATGAGCACCGCGACGGCATTGACGATGGCAAAGGCGAGCCGCGGTTCCGGCCCCAACCACCACCAAAGTCCAAACGTGAGCGCTGCGATCACCAGCACGGCAGGAACGAACACGGCGGCGACTTTGTCCGCGAGTCCCTGGATCGGCGCACGGCTGCGTTGTGCCTGCGCCACCATGTCCACGATTTGAGCAAGCAGTGTTTCACTCCCCACTCGTTCCGCCTTCATCACAAAACTGCCGGTGGTGTTGAGCGTGCCACCGGAGACTTTGTCGCCGACGGTTTTCTCAATGGGCAAAGGTTCGCCGGTGAGCATCGACTCATCCACGGACGAAGCACCTTCAGTGACGATGCCATCCACGGGAATTTTGTCGCCGGGTCGCACACGCAACGCATCGCCGGCCACGACAGCATCCAACGGAATATCTTCATCGCCGCTGGTCGTGATACGCCGTGCCGTGGGTGGTGCAAGATCAAGCAGGGCACGAATCGCACTGCCGGTGCGGCTGCGGGCGCGTGCCTCCAGCCATTGCCCCACGATGACGAGCACAATGATGACGGCGGCGGCCTCAAAGTAGAGCGCCACCTTGCCATCCATCTGCATGGAAACAGGAAACAGCGACGGCAGGAGCAGCGCCGCCGCGCTATAAACGAATGCCGCGCCAACGCCGATGCTGATGAGCGTCCACATGTTCCAGTGGCCGTTGCGCAGTGAGTTCCAGCCACGACGGAAGAACGGCGCTCCGGCCCAGAGCACGACCGGCGTGCTTAGCAAGGCCTGCACCCAGCGCGAGACATCGCCATTGATCCAATGCGTGTGCCCGAGGGCAGGAATGAGATGTGCCATCGCGAGGATGAAGACCGGCAGCGTCAACACGCTGGCGATCCAGAGCCGACGTCGCAAATCCTGTTCCTCGCCACCGTCGTCTGCATCATCTTGAGCAGTCGTCACTGGCTCCAATGCCATGCCGCACTTCGGGCAGTCACCGGGATGATCTTGCTGCACCTCAGGATGCATCGGGCAGGTGTAGATCGTCTTCGCTGCGGCTTTCCAGGCCGGATTACGCTCCAGCGCCATGCCACACTTGGGGCAGTCGCCGGCCTTGTCAGACTCGACGCCCGGACACATCGGGCAGAAATACTTGGCTGTTGATGGCGGCTTCACGGCTTCATCATGCGAGTGATGGTCATGCTGACAGCAGTTTGGTTTCGCGGGTTGCGGGGGCGCGTGGCAGCAGGAGGCCTGGGCTTGAGGTTCGTGCGAGTGAGCTTTCATGGAGTGAATGGGTGGTGATGTGAGGTGGAGACTGACTGGCCCTTCATCCTGTGCCCACGCACGAGGTGTAAACTTGTTACGCGCTGGTTTGCCGCGTGTCTGTGCGAATCTTGGATTCCACTCACCGCTAACAAATATTGGAGCGTCTTGCGGATGTTGTCGTAAATGCCACGGCCTTCCTCCACGGCGGCGACGATGCTGGCGAAGTTGTCGTCGGTGACGATCATGT
>JAYVIO010000067.1:0-2170 GCA_043770175.1 Verrucomicrobiales bacterium
AAAAGCGGCATCCAAATCACCGCCGACGACGGCCCGACACAAGTCATCCTCACCATCCCCGACCGCACCCGCGTCACCGGCGTCGCCATCGGTGGCAAAGACAAAGACACGCTGTATGCCTTCTGCATGAACAAGATCTGGAAACGCAAAATCCAGCAGCACGCCATGGGCGCGTGGTCGCCATGGACGAAAGTGACCCCAAACAAGCTCTAACCCATGACCACTCGCACACTGCTCATCCTCGTTTCCAGCCTCACGCTGCCGCTGGTGGCTGAGGACAACCTGCCAAAAACCGCCGAGACCTTCGAGATCGGCGGAGGCAAAGCCTTCCTCCATGCCGCGCCGAAGCCTGCGGATGGCAAGCCGTGGCTGTGGTATGCACCGACGCTGAAAGGTATGTCGATCTTTGGCCGGAAATTCTACTTTGAGCCGCTGATGAAGGCCGGCATCAGCGTTGCCGGCTTTGATCTCGGTGAGGTGCGTGGTTCACCAGCGAGCACCGCGAAGTTCACTCTTTTTTACGAGGAGATGGTAAAGCGCGGTTACTCGACAAAGCCGATCCTGCTTGGCCAGAGTCGCGGTGGCATGATGACGCTGGCGTGGGCGTTTCGGAATCCCGACAAAGTGCGCGCCTGGGTGGGCATCTATCCCGTTTGCAATCTCGCCAGTTGGCCGCTGAAGAACTCGAAGAAGGACACACTCGCTGATTTCGCGATGACCGAGCCTGAACTCGTTGCGAAGCTCAGCGAGTTCAATCCCATCGACAACTTGAAGGGCCTGCTAGCGAACAAAGTGCCCATGTTCGCCGTGCATGGCGATTCCGATGTCGTGGTGCCGTATGACTTGAACACCAAGCTCCTCAAAGAATGCTACGAGGCCGGTGGCGGCCAGATCAGCGTGAAAGTCATCCCCGGCGAAGGCCACAAAGTCGGCCCGTCGTTCTTTGAGTGCCAGGAGCTGGTGGATTTCGTCTTGATGCAGGCCAAGTAAGTTCAACCAGCCATGAAATACTTTCTCCTCTTCCTCGCACTCGCCTCTCAAGTGCTCGCCGATCCCCAAATCATCCTCCTCAAGCTCGATGACGTGATCGCACGGCGAGTCGGCACGAAGCCGGTGTCGGACCGCTGGCAGAAGGTGCATGACTACTTGATTGCGCAGAGCATCAAAGGCTCCTTCGGCGTCATCACGGAGTCGCTGGAAAAGGACAACGCGATGTATTTCCAGTGGCTGAAGGGCGTGCAGGCGGCGGGACAGATCGAGCTGTGGATGCACGGCTACAAGATGCGCGGCGCGAGCGACACGGGCGAGTTTGAAAACGGCACAGCAGCGGAACAGCGGGCGATTTTGGCGAAGGGCGAGAAGCTGGCCAAGGAGAAGCTCGGCTTCGATCTGCCAGCCTTTGGTCCGCACTGGAGCGGCACCACGGACGCCACCGATGAGGCGATGGAAGGCGTGCCCGAGGTCAAAATCTGGCTCTACGGCCCCGCAAAACCAAAATTCTTCACGCGACTGAGCATTCCACGCGTCATGGCACTGGAAAACCCGACCTTCGTGCCCGATTCCGCCAAGTTCATCGCCTTCTACGAAAAGAGCGCCGCCACCAAAGACGTGCTGGTGCTCCAAGGTCATCCCGAGCAGTGGGACGACAAACGCTGGGCGGGATTCGTCGAGATCATCGCGTTCTTGAAGTCAAAGCACGTCGTCTTCATGACCCCGAGCGAGTATTTGAAGAAAACAGCCACACACTGATCCAACCATGAAAACCCTGCTCACCTGCATCGCCCTCGCACTCACCTTCCAAGCTTTCGCTGAGGAGAATCTCCAGCTCGCCGCCGTCAAGTCTGCTGACAAGGCTCGCGTCGCCGCGATGCAGTCACCAGATCGCGAGAAGCTCAACGCCATCTTCTCCGATGAGCTGCGCTACGCGCACTCAAACGGCGTCGTGGATACCAAAGCCTCGTTCATTGACATCCTGACCACCGGAAAAACCAAGTACGTCGGCTACGACTACGAGGAGCAAAACTTCACTTTCCCTGCACCGGGCATCGCGCTGATGAGCGGTCGTGCGCATATCAAAGCAGTGACGCCAACAGGTGAGATGGACAGCGTGCTGAGCTTTCTGGCCGTGTGGCGTGAAGAAGGAGGTCAGTGGCGGTTTCTGGCCTGGCAG
>JAYVIO010000068.1:0-2170 GCA_043770175.1 Verrucomicrobiales bacterium
CACTGATTCGCGCGAGTGGTTTCAGTTCGGTCAAAACTCACCGCCTGAGTTTCGGTATCGCATCGCTCTACATCGCGCGCGCCTCCTGATCAAAACATCCCACCTTGGGGATGGTGGCAGGGGGCGGATTTGAACCGCCGACCAAAGGCTTATGAGTCCTCTGCTCTACCGCTGAGCTACACTGCCGACTTTGGCTCCTGAGGTAGGGTTCGAACCTACGACCTAGTGGTTAACAGCCACCCGCTCTACCGCTGAGCTACTCAGGAACAACTTTTCCGTTTGAAACGGGCCGCGATGGTAGGTGGAGCCCATCTCAATGCAAGCACTTTGTTCCAGCAGATAAAATGCACGCTGAGCCCGATGCAGTCTTGCCCCCTGCCCCGCTAACTGCTTGCATCGCTGGCGTGAAATCTATCCCCGCCGAATGCCAACCTTATGTGCTGCTCACAGCCATCATGGGCGTGCTCTTCATCACCGCCCTCATCCGTACCTGGCTGCTACGCCGGGTGGAGGCTAAGCTCCTCAAAAACAAAGACGCACTGGAAAATCAAATCGTGCAGCAGCAGAAAGATCTCATGGCCACGCGGCAGGACGCCAATGCTTGGCGCGCAGAAATGCAGCGCCAGTTTGATCACTTCCGCCACCTCACGAACGATCAGCTCAAAGTGGAGGAGAAGCGCTTTGATGACCTCTGGCAAAAGTCGCTCGAACGCGAGCACGCACTTCAAACATCACTCGACATCGCCAGGCAGATGTGCGCCGAATTGCCCACCGCCAAAGCGCGCCTCATTCAGCTCGAATCCGTCCTCGGACTGGATGCTGGTGAAGGACTCACCGCGCCGAACCAAACGTTCGTCACACAGTCCCTTTCCATCGCCCCGCTGCCCGATCTGAACGGCACAGAGCCAGTGGTGCCAGCATCACCGGAGGCACCCACCGAAGAGCCTGACCTGAATCAAAAACTCAGTCAGCTTCAGCAGCAAAACACTCAACTTCAGCAAGCACTGACCGCCGCGCGTTTGCGCTCACGCATTCGTGAGCGCTCAGCTCCAGCGCGTGCCCGTGGCGGGAAGAACTGACCGGCTGCCCACCTGCCAAATGCCGCCCCACCAAGCCCACGATCCGCGTGCCCTCCTCGCACGCTGGCGTACCGTCGCCCGTGCCGCAGGGCTGCGGGTGCGTGTGCTCACCGAGGTCGCAGGAGAAAAGATCCTCTATTTGGAAAGCCCCCACCGTGGCGCAGACACCACCTTTGATTACATCTCCACCGGTGTGCATGGAGATGAAGCCGCTGCCGCGTGGGGTTTGCTGGCCTGGGCGGAGACTCATATCGAGACCTTGCGAGGAGGCGCGTTCGTCATCTTCCCCTGCCTGAATCCACACGGCCTGCGCAACAACACGCGCGCAGACCATCGCGGGCTCGACATCAACCGTCGCTTCCATCTCACTGACGATCCCCTCTGTGGTCCATGGCGTCAGGTCATTGCGGCACGGCGCTGGCGCATCGGTCTCTGCCTGCATGAGGATTACGACGCCCAGGGCTGCTACGTCTATGAACTGGGTCGGCATCGGCACGCGCTGAGCACCCGCATTCTCAAAGCATGCACCCGAGTGATCGCGCCCGATCCGCGCCGCAGCATCGATGGCCGCCCGGCAAAGTCTGGCATCATCCGCCGCAGCACCATCCCGCCCGATCTGCCGGGGATGCCAGAGGCCATTGAACTTTATCAGCTCGGCTGTCCCATCACGCTCACCTTTGAAACACCGTCCGAGTTCAGCCTGGATGACCGCGTGAAAACCCAGGCTGCGTTTGTCAAAGCCGCGCTCAACCAGCCATGACCTCCGCGCGCTGTCTTCTACTGCTGCTGACAGCATGGCTCGCGTCATGCAGCAGCATTCCCCATCTGCCCTCACGCCCAGTGCTGCGCGCGCAGGATTGGATCAGTTACGATGGCAAGATCATGCCCTATCAGTCATGGCTGCCCGCCGCAGGCACCAGCACGCGCGGCGTCGTCATCGCCGTGCATGGACTCAGCGGCGCGTCGTCTGACTTCTGGTTCATCGGCGACACGCTGCCCAAGCAAGGCTACGCCGTCTATGCTTACGACCTGCGCGGCCAGGGTCATGATCCCATCACCGGCGAGCGTGGTGACATCCGCACCGCGAATCA
>JAYVIO010000069.1:0-46950 GCA_043770175.1 Verrucomicrobiales bacterium
TGTTCTGGGCACTGCTCAATCTGGTGCCCATCGTGCCCCTGGACGGCGGACGGCTATGCCAGGCATATCTCGGCTCCACCAAACGACGACAGGCCCTGACAATCAGCCTCGTCTGCGCCGCAGCCATGGCACTGCTGTCGTTTCAGGACCAGTTGTGGATAGGATTCCAAGACAGCATTCTGAGTCTTCTCGATATCCATGTTGATCGTAACATGCGCATCGGCGGCGGCGTGTTTTCCCTCCTGCTTTTCGGCATGCTGGCTTGGAACAGTTGGAAACAACTGCGCAATGAGCCGCAAATTCAGTGGATGAACGCACGATGAGACTGCATTGAACCGTTTGACCCGCATGCGCATCGCTCTCTGCCTTACCACTTTTTTCCTCTCTCTCGTTCTTGGCGCCGCCCAGACAACGAAACCCGAACTGATCTCCCCTCAGGTCAAAACTGCAGTGGAGAAAGCCGTGGCCTGGTTGATCAGGCAGCAAAAGTCCGCTGGCTACATCGTGGACGAAAAATCCGACGCGAAACCGCGTCGTGGCGACCTGCCCTCGCACAGCGCTGCGATGACCTCGCTGGCACTTATGGGGCTCGCGTCCGTCGGTCACATGCCGGATGATCCCACACCCGAAGGTCTGGCCTGTGGCAAAGCCTTGCGTTATGTCGTGGAAGGCGTCGAACCCGATGAAAACGGCTACCTTGGCCGCAGTGACCGCTCGCGCATGTATGGTCATGGCATCATCTCCCTGATGCTGGGCGAGATGGTCGGCCACTCGCCCGATGACGCGACCGACAAACGCCTGCGCGATCAATTGAAGGGCGCGATTCAGCTCATCATCCGCTCCCAGCAAGTGCCCAAGAGCGAGGCGAATCGCGGTGGCTGGCGCTACGAGCCAAGTTCGAGCGACAGCGACATCTCCGTGAGCGTCTGGCAGGTCATGGCGCTGCGTGCGGCGAAGAACGCGGGCTTTGAGGTGCCCAAGGAGGCCATCGACAACGCCGTGGCCTACATCAAGCGCAGCTACCGCGTGGAGCGCGACTCCAACGGCAATCCCAAGAGTGATTCCGCCGCGTTCAGCTACGAACCCTACGGTGGCAGGCAGACGTTCTCAACCACGGCGGCAGGGCTGCTCTCACTGCAAGTCTGCGGCCAGTATGAAGCGCCGGAAGTGATCGGCTCCGCGAAGTGGCTGCTCAAATCCCCGCCTGAGCTGAACGAACCTTGGTTCTTCTACGGCTGCTATTACTACGCCCAAGGCATGTATCAGCGCGGTGGCGACCACGCTGCCACGGCACGTCAAAAAACTGAACAGACGCTCATCGCCGCCCAATCACAGGATGGCAGTTGGTATCCACGCAACGGCAACGAAAAAAGCGCTGGAGCCGTCTATGCTACGTCGCTCGCGCTGTTGAGCCTCTCCGTGCATCATCACTTCCTGCCGATTTATCAGAAGTAGCAGATCTACTTCGCCTCAAACCGCTTGCGCAGCTCATTGAAGTAACGCCGCACCTGTTCGCGACGTGCTGGCGGCAGCGCAGCTTCATCAAGAGCGGCTTCTTCGGCTTGAATGGACTCCAAGGCGGCCTGGGTGGCGGTGCGGGTGGATTGTTCGGTGCGGGCGCCGCCTTCGACGCTGCGCACGGTGCTCTGACCTTCGTTGTTCTGCTGGCCTTTCACGACGATCTGATTGCCGCGCTCCAACTTCGGCGTGGGCGTGTTGTTGAGGTCAGCCTTGCCGACACCGGGCTGCTGGCCTGAGCCGGGCAGGGCAATGACGGGACCGTTGGCGTCATTGGGATTCGCTTCGCCGGGCATGATGACGACGGGCGCATTGTTGTCCGGCTTCGCAGCACCAGGCACGGGGGCGAGCAGCATCGGCTGGCCGTTGGCTGGCTGGCCCTGCTGTCCGGGTTGGCCTTGCTGCCCCTGCCCCATCGTGAGCATTTGCTGCTGCTGTCCTTGTCCCTGGCCGCCCTGCGGCTGCTGCATCTGATTCTGCTGCCCTTGCTGCTGCCCCATGCCGGGCGGAGTCATCTGCTGCTGCGGACTTTGCGCCTGCCCGACCTGAGGCGTACTACCCTGCTGACCTTGCTGACCACTTTGACCCGCCTGGCTCATCTGCTGCATCGCTCCCTTGCTGTCACTCTGTCCCGCAATGCTGCTGCCGGAATCACGCAACTGCTGCGCGAGCTGCTGGAGTTCATTGCGCGCCTGCTCGCGCAGAGCGAGATCACGCAGCTTGTCGGCGAGTTTTTGAAATTCAGCACCAGCGCCCGCTGGCTTGTCCTGCTGCATCTGATCGCCCGCCGCGAGCACGTTCTGGCCCACGGTGCGTTTGCGATCTTCCTTGTCCGACTGCTGCTGCACGTCCTTGAGCGTTTCCTTCATGCGCTCCTTCGCCTCCGCACCGAGCTGCGGTGATTTGAGCTGGCTGGCCAGCGTTTCAGCCGCCTTTGCGGCTGCCTGCGCATTCTTCGCGGCCACCGAATCGCCGAGATCGGCGGTGTCGGCATGTTGGCGCAGAGCCTCGATGAGTTTTTCCGACGCCCAGGCCTCCTTGCCGTCGCCAAGTTCATCCGCCAGCTTTTCCGCATCACGCGCACGACGTTCCAGTTCGGCCAAAACATCGCGGGCATCCTTCCCGCCTGCATTGGCGAGATCCGTCGCCGTTTTTTGCAGCTTCTGCTTCAAGTCCTCGACCTGCTTGTTCTCGTCTTCATTGAGACCGGCGAGTTTTTTCTTCTCCCAGTCGGTCTGCGCGAGTTTTTGCGCCTCTTCAGCGGCTTTGCGGGTCATTTCCGCATCCATCACCACCACTTCGGATGGCGGGGCCGTGACAATACTGATGAAGCTGCCGAAAATCGCCATGAGCAGCGGCACCGCGAGCCAGCGGTCCGGCCGCAATGGCAGATCCTGTTTCAAAGCCTTCAGCGCCTGCGGCAAAATCTCGCGTTGCGCGGCGATGTGAGCCCGTGCGGCATCACCGCCCTCGTCACGCTGCTCAAACCACCACGCGGAGGCAAACGCCTCACGTCGGCCCGCCGCCTGATCCCACAGCGCTAGTGCACTAAAAGCGCCGGGACGCTGCCACCAAGTGTAGGCCAGAGCACCCGCCAGCCACACGAGCAAACCAAGCCACGGGGTGAACCCCGCACTCGCACCACGCAACGTGCCAAGAATCAGCAGCAGGAGCACCAGCGACGCCGGAATCAACGTCATCCGCAGCACCGCCAGCCAGCGCCGCAACATCACCCATACCCGGACCCGCTGTGCCACGGGGGCAAAGGCAGGCTCGGCGACGGCGGTCGGGTTCATGTGGATCATTACACCTTAGAACGCAGGCGAGGCCAAGTACTTTGGGATGCTCATCGCCACGTTTCTGCACCAGCAATGGCGTGGCACGTTTTTTTTGACCGCCAAGACGACGAGGGGTGCCATCATCGCGCCACCTCAGAGCAGGGAAATGGGGATGAACCCTGCATTTTCTGGTGATCGAGCAGATCACATCATCTTGCCTCTGCATCTGACTGCGCTTTGCTACGTGCATGTGTGGCCGTTTGAATCAATTCGCCAGAATCCCGGCGCTCTCGATCGCCGGGCGGGCGCTGCGCATCGAGCGCCGTAAAAAGAAGGAGCGTGAGGACAAACGGGCCGATGTGTCGGTGATCAACAACATCTGCCCGACCGACTACGCCGACGTGCTGACGATGGAAAACGGTGAGCTTGGCGTTGAGCGCATGCGTTTCGGGCTAATTCCGCAATGGGCGAAAGGTGGCAAAGCCGAAGTGTGGAAGAAATTCATGCTCACCTTCAATGCTCGCTGTGAAACCGTTTTCGATCTCGCCTCTTACCGGCTGCCCGTGCGTCAGCAGCGCTGCCTGATCCCGGTGCGTGGCTGGCATGAGTGGCCAAACCGCACCACGCCCTACTTCATTCACCGCAGCGATGATGCACCGGTGCTCTTGGCAGGCATCTGGGATGTGTGGGAAAGCCGTGATCCGGCGGACGAGGTCGGCGGGGCGGTGGTCACTTCCATGAGCGTCATCACCACGCCACCGGGCCGCTACATGGCCAAGTTCCACGACCGCAGCCCGCTGATTCTGGAGGGAGATTCCGCGCTCGCGTGGATGCAGCCGGGCATGCAGGCTGACGACCTGCGCGCCTTCTTCAAACCCTACGAAAGTGAGCATTTGGAGGCCTACCGGGTGTCCACCGCTGCCAATCAGGCTCGCAACAAAACCGCAGAGGTGCTACAACCAGTCGCGCCGCCTGTTCCACAAGCCGGAGATGAAGCAATCCAAGTCGAAGCAGCGGATTCCGACTTGAAACTGTTCTAAAGAACACTATACAGGACGGCATGATCAATGCCCACCAACACCACGCCCTGAACCTCCTTTGGCTCTCCCAGGCTCGCTCGTGGCTGCGGCATCAGATCCCCCTGCTCGGCAGCATCATCGCGGGCAGGCCCGATGCCGCCGAAGGCCGCATGGACGGCTGCATCGACATCGACCCCACCACCCTGCGTCTGCCGAAAAACGCCCGCACCTTTGCGCTGAAAGTGCGTGGTGACTCCATGCGCAACGCGGCGATTCTGGAAGGGGACATCGTCATCATGGAGTTTCGCGAAGCGAAGCATGGCGACATCGTGGCCGCGCTCATCGACGGCGAGACAACCTTGAAGCGCTTCATCGTGCAGGCCGGTGTGCCCTACCTGCGGGCCTCGAACCCCAAATATCCCGATCTTATCCCGGCGCGAGAACTGGTCATCCAAGGAGTGCTCATCGCCCTGCTGCGGCTTTCGGAAAGGTGATGCGCCATGATCCTGCACTTCGATGCGGATGCGTTTTTCGCCTCCGTGGAACAGGCTGCTGATCCCAAGCTGCGCGGCCGTCCGATGGCTGTCGGTGGAGAACGTCGAGGCATCATCGCCTCCGCCAGCTATGAGGCGCGGAAGCTGGGCATCTACACGCCCATGCCCACCGCACGGGCCAAAAAGCTCTGCCCCGGCCTCATCGTGTTGCCATGTGACTTCGACAAATACGAGCGCTTCTCGCACCTCATGTTTTCGTATGCCTACGACTTCACGCCCATCGTCGAACTGGCCTCCATTGATGAATGCTACCTCGATCTCCACGGCGCACGGCAAACCAAGGCCTGCGATGCGGCGGCGGAGATGCAGAAAGCCATCGCGCAAAGCCTCAAGCTCTCTGTTTCTGTCGGCGTCGGAGCGAACAAGCTCATCTCACAAATCGCCAGCAAGCTGCGCAAGCCACATTGCTTCATCGAAGTCGCTCCAGGACATGAGCAGGGCTTTTTGTGGCCTTTGGAAAACAAATGGCTGCCGCAAGTCGGCCCGCAACTCGCAGCAAGACTAAACACCGCAGGGCTGCGAAACGTCGAGCACATCGCACGCACGCCGGTGGATGAGCTTTCGCTGCTCGTGGGCAGTGGCGCGCCCACGCTGCATGAATACGCCCTCGGTCATGACCTGCGGCCCGTCGTCTGCGATGCTCCCGCCGCGAAAAGCTACGGCGAGCAGGAAACCTTTGCCCAGGACACCACCGACACCGTCTTCATCGTCGCCCGTCTTCGTGCCATGGCAGACACACTCATGCGCCGCGTGCGTGAAGATGGGAAAAGCATCCGCACCGTCACCCTGCGCCTGCGTTACAACGACATGGACGAAGTCACGCGCTCCAGCAGCCTCGATGAGCCGACCGACCTGGAGCACGATCTTTATCCACTGCTGCAAGCCATGCTCACCCGCGCCTGGGAGCGCCGTGTCAGCATCCGCCTCATCGGCCTGCGCTTCACCAAAGTTTATGAGGCAGGCTTCAGCAGCGTGCTGCCACTGGAACAGTCCGACATGAAGCGCGAGCGCCTGCACACGCTCGCCCTCGTCATCGACGACCTGCGCAGCTCTCAGCGCAGCATCATGCGCGGCCATGACCTCTGGCTTGCGCAGCAAAAAAACGCGCCACGCCAGACATTGCCCAAGCCCAAGCTCGTCACCGAACCCACCGCCCGCGTGACGAACCGCGTCCTGCGTGAGCGTGCTGGCCGTGAAGCAGACACTCCTGTCTGCACCACTGCTAAAAAGCAGACAAGAGTGTCTGCATCACTCCCCGCGCTCAATGTGAAGAGCTGCTACAGCTTTCTCGACTCCACGCTGACCATCGCCAACATCATCGAAGCCGCGGTGGAGCACGACATGCCCGCCGTAGCGCTCATGGACCCGAACCTGCACGCCGCCGTGCCGTTTTATCAGGCCGCCACCGCCGCCGGGATCAAGCCCATCATCGGGGCCGAACTGAGCTGCGATCAAAAACCGCTGCTCGCCTATGTGCAGAATCAAACCGGCTACGCCAACCTCTGCCATCTGCTTTCCACGCCGAAAATCACACCGCAGATGCTCCACGAGCACCAAAGCGGCCTCATCATTGCGCCAGCCTCATCACAACCCGAAATCCGCTACCACAAGCCGCAGGACAAAGTCTTTTTCGACATCCTGCAAAGCATGAAAACCCTCACGCTGCTGCACGAAAAACATCCGCAGAAGCGGAGCGGCGATTTTTCATTCCGAAGAGTTCTTCCCACAGATTCAGAAAACCCGCAGATTTTTTCAGAACCAATCTGTGGGTTTTCTGAATCTGTGGGAAACATTTCTGAGCGCTGCGAATTCGCCTTCGACTTCAAAACGCTGCGTTTCCCACGCTACACACCCGCCGATGGCAGCACACCCGCCGCCATGCTTCATCAACTCGCTCATGCGGGCCTGCGCGATCGCTACGGTGCCAAAGCAAAACAACACGAGCCACAGTTGCGCGAGGAACTCAGCATCATCGCCGAAGTCGGTTACGAGGAGTATTTTCTCACCGTCTGGCATCTGCTCCAGGAATGCGCCGCACTCGGCATCGGCTGGATCACACGTGGCAGCGCGGCTGACTCGCTCGTCTGCTACGCCCTCGGCATCAGCAACGTCTGCCCCATCCGCTTTGAGCTCTATTTTAAGCGCTTCCTCAATCGAGACCGCATGGCGCTGCAAAAGCTGCCGGACATCGACATCGACTTCGCTCATGATCGCAAAGACGACGTGGTGAGGCTCCTGCTCGACCGCTACGGCCCCGAGCACGCTGCCATCGTCGGTGGCTTCAACACCTTCCAGGCTCGTAGCGCCTTTGGCGATGTCGCCAAGGTGCTCGGCGTCGCCGAAAACGAAATCCGCCGCCTCACCGAGCACATGCCGTGGACGGATGCTCGCCACGCTGCCGACGCCGTGGCCATGTCACGCGAATGCGACCACAGCGCCTGGCAAGAAGAGCCGCTACGCACCGCTTTGCTCATGGCCGGCATGCTCGACGACTTCCCGCGCTACGCCAAGATGCACCCCTGCGGCGTCGTGCTCTCCCGCGATCCCATCCGCAGCCTCACGCCCACCTTTATCAGCGGCAAAGGCTGGCCCACCACCCACTTTGACATGGACGCCGTCGAAGCCGTCGGCCTCATCAAGCTCGACATCCTCGCCCAAGGCGGCCTCGCCGTGCTGCGGGACACACAGATCGCTTTGAGTCAGAAAAGTTTTCCCACAGATTCAGAAAACCCGCAGATTGGTTCTGAAAAAATCTGTGGGTTCTCTGAATCTGCGGGAAATATTCTGGACTTAAACTCCCTCGAAGTCGGCCTCCTCGGCGGCACGGAAAATCCGCCGCGTATGGGCCAAATCGAGCCGTGGAGTGATCCCGGCGTCTGGAACATGATCGCCACCGGGAACGCACGCGGTGTTCATCACATTGAAAGCCCCGCCATGACCAGTTTGGCCTGCATGGCCGACGTGCGGGACATCGACCGCCTCGTCGCCATCGTCTCCGTCATCCGCCCCGGAGCCGCCAACGGCCTCAAAAAGGCCCAATTCGCCCGCCGGGCGCAAGGACTCGAAAAAGTCGAGTACACGCACGAAAGCCTCGCTGGCGTGCTGCGCAGCACTTTTGGCGTGGTGGCGTATGAAGAGCACATTTTGCAAATTTGTGAGGCCTTCGCCGGACTCGCGCCCGGTCGTGCTGATGTGCTGCGCCGCGCTTTGGTGAAGCAGGACATGAAAAAGATCGCGGAAATCCGCCTCGAGTTCATCGCCACCGCACGCGCTCGTTTGCATGATGAAGCGACCATCGAAAAAGTGTGGAACCTCGTCGCTGGCTTTCAGGGTTACGCGTTTTGTCGTGCTCACAGCACCGCCTATGCCGTGGAGGCCTATCAAGGAGCCTACGCCAAGCACTACCACCCCGCCGAGTTCATGGCCGCCGTGCTCAGCAACGGCAAAGGCTTCTACTCGTCGCTGGTCTATACGCTGGAGTGCCGCCGCCTCGGCATCGGCTTTCTCCCGCCCTCTGTGAATGCCTTTACCGATGCCTTCAGTGTCGAAAACGGCTCCATCCGCGTACCACTGCACTGCATCAAAGACCTCAGTGAAGCCACACTCACTCGCTGGCGGCAAAATCAGACTCCTTTCGCAAGCATCCGCGACTTCATCACCCGCGTGCGGCCAGAAGCCCACGAAGCGCTCAACCTCATCCGCTGCGGGGCCTTTGACCGCCTTGGCGACACACGCACCGAGCAGTTCTGGCACTGCCTGCACAGCGCGCGCGACGTCGGCCACGGCGACGACTGGCTCTTCCGCGACAATGCCGCAAAAACCATCCGCGCCCAGTTTCGCCAAGAGCCAAGCGCGCTGCAAAAGCTCCAAGATGAGCAGGAACTCCTCGGCTACACCGTCAGCGGTCATCCACTCGATCTTCATCCACAAATCGACTGGCGCACCTACTGTCCCATCGCCGATTTGCACCACTATCCGAATCAACGTGTCACCGTCTGCGGCCTCATCATCGTCAGCCGCAGCCATTTGCAGCAAAACGGCCAGCCGATGAAGTTCATCTCCATCTGCGACTACAGCGGCATCGTCGAATGCGAAATCTTCGCCGCCGCTTACCGCGTTTATGGCCTCAACACCGTGCGCTATCCCGTCGTCCAGGTCACGGCGAACGTAAAACCCTTCGACAACCTCGCTGGCTACACGCTGGAAGTGTTGCGGGTGGAGCAGCCCAGAACGGTTTCTGGCGAATAAAATACCTCATCCCCCTGTAAATGTCCCACCCCCGGTGGTAGAAACAGTTTCAACTGCCATGAAACGAAGCGCTTGTGATTTTATCCGTTCCACCACAACCCTGCTTGATCCTGTCCTCCCAAACTCACATAGGAAGAACAGCACGAACAGCTGGATGCGCCGACGTGGCATTGAGGAATCCGTCATCAAGCGGATCGCGAAAGCGCTGCAGAGGTGATTCCTGCTTCTCACATGGTCCGCCTGAATCCCACATCAACCTCACCTTGTGCACGGATTCGCCATCGGCATAATACCCACAGCCCATGCGCCACTTTTCCAAATCCAAACTCATGGCGCTGCGCCAGTGTTCGAAACGCCTTTGGCTGGAGGTTCATCGGCCCGAGTTGCGGGAAGAGTCGAGCGCTACTCAGGCAAGGTTCAAAGCAGGACATCAGGTGGGGGACATTGCCCAGACGCTCTATGACCCAGACGGCAGCGGGGACGTGATTGATGCGCAGATCGAGGGCTATGAGGTTGCGTTTACCCGCTCTGCCGAACTGCTGAAACATTCGATGAAGCCAATCTTCGAGGCGGGGTTCAAGGCGGCGGGCGCACTGGCCTTTGCGGATGTCATGCTGCCTCACGGAAACGCCGCATGGAAGATGGTCGAAGTGAAATCCTCCACGGGCGTTAAAGACTATCATCGTGACGACATTGCCGTTCAGGCCTTCGCAGCGCAGGCCAGCGGAGTAAAACTTCAATCTGTCGCCTTGGCGCATATTGACAGCACCTGGGTGTATCCGGGAGACAAGGACTATCGGGGGCTGCTGGCCGAAAAGGATCTCACGGAAGAGGCCCTTGGTCGCACTGAAGAAGTGAAAGGCTGGATTGCCGAAGCGCAGAATGTTGCCGCGTTGCCTGCCGAGCCGGAGATTGCCGTTGGTGATCACTGCCACACGCCTTTCGAATGCGGCTTCTGCAACTACTGTTACAAAGATGTCGTGCTGCCCGAGTTTCCCGTGGACTGGCTGCCCCGCTTCTCGTCCACCAAACGCGAGCAACTAGCCGCTAAGGGAATCACCGATCTGCGTGATGTGCCGGACGAATTGCTCAATGGAAAGCAGTCCATCGTCAAACAGCACACGTTGGCCGGTTCGGTCTATTTCGACGCTGCAGGTGCCGCAGCGGATCTGGCGCCCCACGGCTTTCCCGCCTACTTCCTCGACTTTGAGAGCATCATGTTTGCCGTGCCCATCTGGAAGGGCACACGCCCCTATCAGCAGATGCCGTTTCAGTTCAGCCTCCACCGCCTCGACGAGACGGGAGTTCTCACCCACACCCCTTTTCTCGATCTCTCCGGCGACGATCCAACCGAGTCGTTTGCTAGGGGCTTGGTTGCTGCCTGCGGCGATCACGGCCCGGTGTTCGTCTACAACGCATCCTTCGAAAAGGGGCTCATCGCTGAACTAGCAGGCCGCTATCCCGATTTGGCCGAAGCACTGCTGGGCATCAATGCGCGGGTGATCGACCTCCTGCCTGTCGCACGGAATCGTTTTTACCATCCGAGGCAGCAGGGAAGCTGGAGCATCAAAGCGGTGCTTCCAGGCGCGGTGCCCGGCTTGAGCTACGAGCAGCTTGAAGGTGTGAAGGATGGAGGTAATGCCATGGAGGCTTACCTCGAAGCGGTCGAGCCTGCCACCACACCTGAACGCAAAAGCGAAATCGAACGCCAACTTCTCGCCTACTGCCGCCTCGACACCTTCGCTATGGTGCGGCTATGGCAATACTTTTGCGGACGCAATGAGCCGCCCCTGCAAGATGGGTGACGGGTTTCCCGCATGCCCCTCACTCTTCACACACCAGAGACCCTGAATTCACCCACACCTATGTTTACTTGGATCCCCATTCACGAAGAAGCGGCCAAACGCCTGCTGGAATACAAAGACCGCAGTCACGACCTCGTGGAGATCCTGGCGCGGATGAGTGCCCAAGGTCTCAAGACGACAAAGCTCGACGACCAAGGACCTGATGGCAGCACATTCCAGCTCAAGGAGATCGATCCATTCACGTTTCTCGCCAACTTTAACCGGGGCACGACCGACGAAAACCGGAGGAAGTTGTGGCGGGCGCTCAAGGACGAATGGCAGCTTCAGTCAGATGTTCCGCAGGATTTTGACGGACTGCCTCAGGCTAATTCGCTGAATTCGTGGATGATGCCTTATGCCAAAGAGCGTGCGCCGGAGCATGTGCCGCTCCTGTGGAAATTTTTTGAGCATGTTCTCGACGCAGACCCCGATTCTCTAGATGTAGCTCTGATGCAGCAATGCCTCGAACTTCGCAATGTTGGGTTGGCGATGTTGACGATGGGGATGTTCTGGGCCTGCCCAAATAAGTGGATCGCCACGGATGGTAAGAACATCGGCTTTGCTGAGACCAAAGGCATCACCGAAAAGCCCAAAAATTCGACGGATTATTTGATCTGGTTGCCCAAGATACGAACGGCCATCGTCGGCGATGGAGTCGAGTTTTCCAGGCAGGCGCACCTTTGGTCGACCGGCGATCATCCTGCCAGCGATGGCTATGCCCCCCCGTTCAAGCGGATGTTCGAGGAGGGAGCGGCGGATGCGGTTCTGGACATATTTGCGGACGCCCTGGAGGTGATCCACTCGGAGGTCCCGGAGCCTGGGAACATACTTGCATTAACATTCGGGACTACCAGCAGGCCAGTTCCTCAGTTGGTCATTAACATCGGGATGTGGGCAGCACTGTGGTATGAGAACCGCTCCGGTGTTATGAGGTTCGGGCTTCTGTTGCCGATTGATCACCCCGAGGTCGTCAAGCAGGGCATCCAATCTCATTTCCCCACCAAGGTCGATGGAGTCTCCTACACACATGCCAGACTGTCGGCAGAAGAGTTTTTCGAACGACGTGATGAACTCTGGCCTGCAATCAGCGAGGCGCTTCGGGCACCATGTCGCCTTTTCGCCAATCGAAAAGGCACTCCCTATCTGCGGTTCCATCGCCCGGAGTTGGTGACTCTAGCAAGTGATGCCGCAGGCCGGGCAAGGCTTCTCCGGGAGGGGCTCTCCGTGCGCAGCGCGAAAACAGCAGTGGCTGAGCGAGGCTACTGGTTGATCGCCCCAGGCGAAGGTGCAAGACTGTGGGAAAATTGGCAGGATCAAGGCATTGCGGCAATCGGCTGGCCTAAGCTCGGTGACCTGAGAGCTTACAATTCGAAAGAGAAGATTCTCCACGCATTGGACGAACAGACTCCCGACCAGAACAACAGTTTGGTAGCGACGATGCTCTGGAATATTTCCCGAGAAATGAAAGCGGGCGACATCGTCTTCGCGAAGCTCGGTCGCTCCGAGGTCATTGGATGGGGTGAGGTCGCTGGAGAGTATTCATTTGCGGACGCTCAGGAGGAATATCCGCATACCATCGCCGTTGATTGGAAGGTCAACAAGGCGGTAAAAATTCTCGAAAAGAAACTTACCATCAAGGCATTAACAGAAATCACTCGGCAACCGAAGGTCCTGAAGATCCTGGCAGCGCTGTATTCGGGTGTCCCTGGTCTGAGTGAATCAGCAGCAGACGAAGAAGGCGACGACATCACTGATACGGATGAGGAGGTTAAGCCGGTTGGCGACTGGTGCTCCTATACCATCGAGGATGCCCTTGCCGAACTGTTCATGTCGCGGGATTCGCTGGAACACATTTTGGAGCAACTGAAGCGCAAAAAGAACATCATCCTTCAGGGGGCTCCGGGCGTTGGGAAAACCTTCATCGCCAAGCGTCTCGCGTGGCTGCAAATGGGCCTGAAGGACGAATCGGCGGTGGAGATGGTGCAGTTCCACCAGTCCTACACCTACGAGGACTTCGTCCAAGGATTGAGGCCCACCAAGGACGGGCATTTCGCAGTAAAGGATGGCTGCTTCTATCGTTTATGCCGGAAGGCGCTCGCCAATCCGCAACAGGATTACTTTCTTATCATCGACGAAATCAACCGCGGTAATCTCAGCAAGATTTTGGGCGAGTTGATGATGTTGATTGAGACGGACAAACGTGGCGAGCACCTGACGCTGGCCTACAGCGAGGAAGCATTCACTGTCCCGCTGAACCTTTATTTGATTGGAACGATGAACACGGCGGACCGGTCGCTCTCGCTCGTTGACTATGCACTGCGTCGTCGCTTTGCCTTCTTGACACTCGAACCCGGCTTCGAGACGCAAGCGTTTTCAAATCACCTTGGAAAACATGGGGCCACTCCGCAGCAAATCCGCCATATCCGGTCCCAAATGGCAGCGCTCAATGACGAAATTGCCAAGGACGAGGCCAACCTTGGGGTGGGCTATCGCATTGGCCATAGTTTCTTCACGCCGGTGATTCAGATCACCGACTTCCGAAAATGGTTCCAATCCATCGTCCTCTACGAAATCATGCCGTTATTAGAGGAATACTGGATCGACGCCCCAAAGATGGTGCAACAATTCCGGGTAACGCTCACTGAGGGACTTCCCTGATGGCGGCCACCATTCCGATCTCAAATCTCTACTACCTTCTGGCCTATGCCTGGGACCACGGGCTGAGTGAGGCGGAATTGGTGGCAATCGACGCGGATTCGTGCCCAGACCTTAACAACCTGTTTGCCAGAATTCTCGCTAACGCCACGCATCAACTGGTTCGCCGTGGTTTGGACCGTACCTACGTCCCGTTCGAGGAAGAGACTCCCCGTATTCGTGGGAGAATTGACTTCTCAGCAAGCGAGAAAAAACTTACCCGCACACGGGGTAAACTCATCTGCGTCTTTGACGAACTTAGCCCCGACGTTCTCCACAACCGGATTGTCAAAGCGACGCTCCGACTGTTGCGAAATGACCAACGAGTCCACGTGGACTCACGAAAGCGTCTGACACAATCCTTGGAGGCATTTCATGAAGTCAGCGACCTGCGGGTAACGGCCCACCATTTCCACCGCGTCCAACTCCATCGCAACAACCGAGCTTACCGCTTTATCCTGCACCTCTGCGAACTCATTCATACATCCTTACTTCCCGACAAGTCGCAAGATGGCACCCGGCGCTTTCGCGACTTCACCCGGGATGAAAAGGTGATGCGTAAGGTGTTTGAGGATTTCGTTCGCAACTTTGCTATTCGTCACCTCCCACAATCAAAAGTCTCGGCAATGCACATCGATTGGCGTGCCTCAGACATGGAAGCAGAATCCTCCGGGATGTTGCCTCGCATGATCACCGACGTCAGTATCGTTTGGCCTGACCGGAAATTGATACTCGACTGCAAATACTATCAGGAGGCGCTTGTCTCGCGTTACGATGCCCTGCGTTTCCACTCAGGTAATCTCTATCAGATTCATGCCTACCTGACGAATAAAGCGGTGGAACTAGGCTGGGAAAATGTAGAAGGCATGTTGCTCTATCCTTCGAATGGCTACCGTTTGGATCACGCCTTCACCCTCCACGGTCGTCACCGAATTCGAGTCTCTACGATTGACCTCCAACAACCTTGGCCAATGATCGAGACCGATCTCCTGGATTTGTTAGGCAGCAAAGTCTCCACGCAAGCGCTCGGAATTATGCATTCGCCGCCATCCCCTGCAATTCCTCCCGCACTCGTTTCTTGAGCTCTGGCGGCCCCAGCACCTTCGCCTTGCTGCCCCAACTCAGCACCCAGCGGGTAATCTCCTCCAGGCCGGACAGATCCGCCTGAAACTCGATCACGCTGCCATCGGGCTTGAGTTTGCGAATGGCTTGCGTGGAGTGCCACATCCGCTCCGCCACCACGCGGGCGGCGTAGCCCTCAAAGCGAATGTGCACCTCATGCGTGCGCTTTTCTTCGCCGGCGTAGCTCCACACGCCAAAGCCGCCGCCCAGATGATCCCGCGCGTTGAAGCGTGGATCACGGACGAACTTTGTTTTCAGCATCGTCAGATTCGTGATGCGTTGCAGCGCAAAGGTGCGCACCGCTTTCCGCGCCGGGTCGTAGGCCAGCAGATACCAGCCATGCTCGATCTGCCCCACGTGATAAGGATGCACCGTGCGCTGCTCCGGCTTGTTGCCGGTGAGCTTGTGATAATCAAAGCTCACCTCACGGTTGGCACGCACCGCATCGATCAGATCGCCAAACAGCGTCACATCCGCCGGCAGCACGCCTGATGCCTTCACAGAGAAAGCCTCGTCAAGTTCGTGCCACTCGATGGAAATCTCACCGGGGCATGCTTCGGCGATCTTGCTGAAGCTCTCGCTCAGCATGCGCTCCAGCCGTGTCCCGCGCAGTGGTTCCAGGGCATGCCGCGCCAGGAACAGGGCCACCAAATCATTGCGCGAAAGATGCAGCATGGGGAACTCATGCACCGGCCGCGTGTAGTAGTAGCCATGTTTGAGCTGATCATACTCCAGCGGCAGATCCAACTGATCCCGCATGAAAGTGATGTCGCGCTGGATCGTCTTGGGCGTCACTTCGATCTCCTTCGCCAGCGTCGAACAGTTCGGATGCCTGCCTGTCTGCACGAATTTGTGGATTTCGAGCACCCGCCACATGGCAACCCGACTGGTGCCTTTGCGAATGACCGAAGCGGGATGGGGATCTTTGGTGCGTGATCTTCGAGAGGAGGATGCTTTGGACATGCTGGCAAAGAAATACCGCAGAAAGTTCGGCTGTCTCCCCACAAATGTCCCACCCCCTGTGAGAGAATGGCGATATACAGATCTCCAACTCATGCACTCCCGCTTTCTCGCTCAACTCCATCCTCTGCTCGCCAGCACAGATGCTCCTGTCATCTTGCTGGAAGGCACCCGCCAGCTTCCCGCTGAGAAACGGCAGGCGCTTGCTGCTGTGGGCCGGAAGTTGGCCGAAGCCTTCCCTCGCGCCGTGTTCCGCAGTGGCAATGCCACCGGCACCGATGAAGCCTTCGCCGCCGGCGTCGCCACCGTGGCGGATTCAAAGCTTCAGCTCGTTCTACCCACACCCGGCATGGGGCGTTCACGGCGTCCCGCCGCCGCTACCTGCCTGGCCTTGGATGATCTGCCGCTGGCAGAGCGTCACCACCTGGCGCGCGAATCCTTCGCCGCATCGCCGGAGAATCACCGTCTTTTCGATCTCTACCTGCGCGGCCAGTCCGGCAATCCCGCTTATGCGAAAGCGCAGTACCTTGTGCGCGATGCCTTGAAGGTCTTCGGCAGTCTTGCGCTGCAACTCGCCCCGGCCACGGTGGCGCTGTTCTTCATCAACAACGTCGGCCCCACCAGCGGCGGCACCGCGCACACCATCCGTTTGTGTGAGCGCCAGGCGGTGCCCGTCTTCACCCAGCGCGACTGGCTGGCATGATCCTTATGACGCTCATCGACGGCACCGCCATCCTCGCACCAGTCCCCAGTCGGAACGTGCGCCAACCTGATCATCGAACAAGGAACACGCGGCATTGAACAACCGAGGCGCTAGACGCCGGCGGCGGCATTCGGGTAGCATCGCACGCATGAGCAGCTTTCGCCTTCGGCCCCGGTTTTCACACACGCTCGACATGGACGTGGAGGCGGCACGGGAGTTGATCGTGCACCATGCCCGTGGGCATGCGGACCGCTGCGAGGTGAAGAGCTTTCCGGGTTATGTGAGTCTGCATGTGGTGGAAAAAGACAGCCACTACTGGTCCCCGCGTCTGAGCCTGAGTTTGGAGCCAGGAGGCGCAGGAAAAACACGCATCGACGGCACCTACGGCCCTGGAACGAACGTGTGGGCGGCCTTTCTCTACGGCTACCTGCTGGTGGGGTCGATCGGGTTGTTTTCCGGACTCCTGGGTGTCTGCCAGTTCTGGCTGGGCATGTGGGCCTGGGGGTTGTGGGTCGCCACCCTGATGCTGCTCATCGCCGCAGGCATGTATCTCTCGGCACAGTTCGGACAGAAAATCGGGGCGCAGCAGACCTTCCTGCTGCACCAGATCTATGAGGCGGCGGTGGGACAGAGCGTGGCGATTGCGTGAGGCGGAGGTCGCATCATTTGCGGCTAAAAAAGAAAAAATCTCGCCTGCTGGCCCCGCAAATGTCCCACCCCCTGTGGCAGGATTGCGGCGTCTATGAATCCACACCTCACCGAAATCGCCTACATCCTCGACCGCTCCGGCTCCATGCAGCCCATGCAGGAACCCGCCGTCACCGCCTTCAATGACTTCGTCAAAGCGCAGCTCGATGTCCCCGGCGATGCCCGCCTCACGCTCATCCAGTTTGATGACGCCTACGAGGTGCCCATCGCCGCGCTGCGTTTGCAGGACGTGCCGCAGCTCACCGCCGCCACCTACACCCCGCGCGGCAGCACCGCGCTGCTCGACGCCATCGGCCGCACCATCAAAGACCTCGACACCCGCCTGCAAAAACTCCCCGCCGCCAACCAGCCCGGCAAGGTCATCATCACCGTCTTCACCGACGGCATGGAAAACGCCTCCAGCGTTTACACCGTGAAGCACATCAGCGATCTCATCCGCCTGTATCGCGATGACAAAGGCTGGGAGTTCCTCTTCCTCGCCGCCAATCAAGACGCCATCGCCACCGCCGCCAGCATGCGCATCGACGCCTGCACCAGTAGCAACGTCACCTACAGCCCCAAAGGCATCACCTCCACCGGCACCGCCATGTCGCGCAAAGTTCGCGCCATGCGCATGAAAAGCAGCGGCACCATGGATGCGCAGGCCATGGAGGACGACGCCAAGCCCATGGATCAAATCGTCAAGGAGGAGGAGCAGAAGCCCTGACACCCTCCCTGGTGCGTCCTTGAAACCTGAAACCTGAAACCTGAAACTTGAAACTTGAAACTTGGAACTGACTCCCATGACCAACCGCCGCCGCCCATGGCACCAACGCCTCGTCAGAAAGATGACGGGGCATGTGCCGCTTCAGCAAGCCATGAAACCCTCCCCCTTAAGCCTCTTCTTCGCCTTCAATCTCTTCGGCAGTCTCATCGCTTTCCTGTCGGGATTCTTCGCCGTCGCGTTCGTGCTTGCCATCGCCAGCGCTGGCGCTGCGTTTTGCCTCTTGCGACAACAACCCAATCCTGCCCCCGCATAAGCAGGGTTGTTCTTTTTGATTGCCGTGAGAGGGCGCGCTGCCATAATCGCCGCACCCATCAAGGGGCTATAGCTCAGTTGGTAGAGCGCTTCGTTCGCAATGAAGAGGTCAGGGGTTCGAATCCCCTTAGCTCCACCACTCCAGCCCAACCATCGGCCATGAAACTCCTGTTCTCCGCTCTGCTTGCCTCCTGCCTGCTCGCTTCATGCGCCACCAGGGATCTCGAACACTGTGCGCCGGGAACGCGGGGCATCATCGTGGCGGAGTCGGTGGAATGCACTCACAAGGACGGCAAACTCACCCTGCCTGCGGGCTTGTACCAGCCCGAAGCGCAGTCGGCCAAGGGCATCTACTACGTGGCTCCTGAGCGACTGAAGACCACCGGCATCATCCGCGACGGCCATGAGCGCGGCGGACTCTTCATCGCCAACGAAGGTTGGCAATGGGCCTGGATCGGCCATCCGGGTTTCGAGGTCGAGGAGAATAAAACGTCCATCCTCGGCAAACGCGGCATCATCATGCCGACGCATTTCAAGTTTGAGCCGTTCGTGCATTACACGAAGGCGAAGAAGTAGGGCCGCAGATGGTCAAGCGGTCAAAGGTCATAGGGTCAAGCCTTGAGGCGAAGCTTGGCGATCTTGACCACGACTGGACGACCTTGACTGCAACTTGGCTTGTTGACCTCAATTCGTCGCACGCTGAATGCGCGCCGGCACGTCGTTGATGCTGTAACCTGCTTCGCGCAACGCATCCCACACTTTGACCAGAATGCCGAGCGCGGCGGTGGTGTCGGCCTGCAACTCGAGCTTCATGCCGGGTTTGGCATCCTTGAGGGAGGTGATGGCGATGGCGAGTTTGTCGAGATCGACGGGCTTGCCATCGAGGAAGATTTTCTGCTCTTCATTGATGCTGATGGCGACGCGTGACTCGGGTGCCTCGGAGGTGCCGCCGAGGGATTTGGACTCCGGCAGGGTGATCTTCACCTGCGTCTTCTCCTTCTTGAAGGTCGTGGTGGCGATGAAGAAGATCAGCAGGATGACCATGATGTCGATGAGCGAGACGATGGGAATCGTCGGCACCGGGCGGCGGCGGGGGCGCAGGTTCATGACAGCGTGCGTGAAGGATCAGGATTGCGGACGCTGCACTTCAAAGTGCTGGTAAAAATGCTGGATGGTCTCCTGCATGATGGACTCGACGCGCACGGCGAGGGCATCAAGACGACGCACAAAGTAGGTGTGCAGGAGCACGGAAGGCACGGCGACAAACAAACCCGCGATGGTGCAGCGCAGCGCCACCCCGATCTCATGGGCGATGACGGCGGTGTCGGGGGAGCCATCGCCACCGGTGCCGAAGGCGGAGAACATGCCGACGAGGCCGCTGGTGGTGCCGAGCAGGCCGAGCAGTGGCGCGACGGTAACCATCACCTCCAGCAGCGGGATGCCGGTCTCTAGCCGATGGATTTCCTCGCGCGCCTTGATCTCGCAGGCGGCGTGACATTCCTGTTTACTGGTGAAGGCCCCGCTGATGGCCATGGAGCCAAGGCGTGAGAGCATGGAGCCGTCATGCTCCAAAAAGTCCTGCAATGGCCGGATGTCGCCCTTCAAGGCATAGCTGGGGATGGAGCGGAGCTGGCTGACGACCCCGTTGGGCATGATGACCTGCTCCCGCAACTGCAACCAAGCGAGGATGGAGGCGGTGATCGCGGCGATGGAGCACAGCACGATGAACGCCATGACAAAGCCACCGGTGGCGAGGAAATCATACACAAGCTGGAAGCCGGTAGGCGCGGCCTTGTCTGCAGCAGCGAGCAGTGGTGCCGCGAGGAGGAGGTTAGTAGATAAGAACATTGTATTCGATTTTCAGGCGCTCCTGGTCGTTCATCGGGAGCGAAGGGAGCACATCAGCGGGAATGGGCGGGATTACCGCATCACGAATCGCCTGCAGGGTGAAGCCGGTGAGCACGGGATTGGACTCCTTGTCGTTCACCACGCGAAGATCTTCCACCTTGCCCTTCTTGTTGACGAAAAAGGTGATCTTGAGACTGCCGTAGGTGACGCCATCACGGCGCAACGTGCGGTAGATGTGCCACTTCTTTTCCACCTGGCCGGTGACCTGGCGGATGTAGCGGCCTTTGGGCGAATCCTCGGCATCGACGGAGTTCTCGGTGCCACGATTGGAAATGGTGCCCTTCGTCTGGGACGTGCGGGTGAATGGCGTGAAAGCATCGGCATCCGGATTGAGCATGGAGCGCGTGACCGGTTCATCATCCGCCACTGGGATAGCCTTGGGAATCGGCATCGCTTTGGGAACCGGCGGCTGCGGTGGGGACTCCGGCATGGCCTGGGCGATGTCACGGGCCGGAGGCGTCGGCGGTTCCGGCTTCTGCGGCATCGGCGGTGTGTCGGGCGCAGGCTCCGCTTTTTTCACCTCGATGCTGAGGCGGTTCTTGTCCACGCTGGCCAGAGCCTTGTCCGCCTCCTCCATCATCTTCGTCAGCGGGGTCGATTCCGGCACGGCTTTGGCAACGTTCTGCGGCGGCGTGACCGGCTGCGGTGGTTGGGCGGCATCCTTGGGCTTGACGATGGCAGGTTGCTGCGGCGGCGTGGGCGGCTGCGGTTGCAGCATGGCCGGCGTTGACTGCGGTGTCTTCGGCCGCGCATCGTCCTTGAGTTCACCGTTGCGGTAATCGCGGTCGGCGAGTTCAAGCATGGGAATTTTGATACCATCCGTCGTGGGTAGCGGTTCCGTACCGTCGGGGAACGGCGCTTTGACGGAAGCCGCCTTCGTGTTGCGGTCAGAAATGAAGGGCGCGTTTTTGGGCGCAGCCTCCGCTTTCTCATTCTGCGCCGTGCGGATGTAGATCTCGGATTTTTTCGGCGGTGGGGGCGGCAGCAACGGCGGCGGTTCAGGAATGATCTGCTCGGGGAATAGCAGTGTGACTTCCTCTTCCTTCGGCACCGCCGTGGCCTGCTGCCACAACCGGCGCGCGGCCTCCCCCGCAAACGTCCACGCCAGGATCAAAAACAGCAGCGCATGCAGCACCAGGGAGCCGGTGATGGCGATGCGAAGGTTATTGTCTCGATGGGCGGTCACGGTGCGGCTCATAGTGCTGCCACGCCGCGTGGGAATCAACGGGGATTCCGGTTCACTTCACGGCGGCCTTGAACATGATCGGGATGATGAGGATGGCGAGGATGTTCACCACCTTGATCATTGGGTTCACGGCCGGACCAGCGGTGTCCTTGTAGGGGTCGCCCACGGTGTCACCGGTGACGGCCGCCTGATGCGCAAAGCTGCCTTTGCCGCCATGATTGCCTTCCTCGATGTATTTCTTCGCGTTGTCCCAGGCACCACCGGCGCTGGTCATGGAGATGCCGATGAACAAACCGGTGACAATGGTGCCGATGAGCACGCCGCCAAGCGCCTCCATGCCGACATAGGCCATGCCGATCACGAAGACCAGCGGCAGCAGCGCGGGAAGAATCATCTGTTTCAACGCGGCACTGGTGACGATGCCGACGCACTGGGCGTAATCAGGAATGTCCGTGCCATTGAGAATACCGGGCTTGGCGGTGATTTGTCGGCGCACTTCGCGTACGACGGCACCGGCAGCGTTGCCCACGGCGCTCATGCAATAAGAGGTGAACAAGAACGGCAGCAGGCCGCCGATGAACATGCCGATGATGACTTTATGGTTCATCAGGTCAAAGCTCACTTTGTGCCCGACGAAGGCCTGCAAATCCTCAACGTAGCTGCCGAACAGCACCATCGCGGCCAGACCGGCGCTGGCGATGGCGTAGCCCTTCGTCACCGCCTTCATCGTGTTGCCCACGGCATCGAGTTCATCCGTGATCTTGCGCACACTTTCAGGCAGCCCGGACATGACGGCGATGCCGCCAGCGTTGTCCGTGATCGGGCCAAACGCATCAAGCGAGATGATGATGCCCGAGAGCGAAAGCATCGAAACAACGGCAATCGCGATGCCATACAGACCTGCCAGATCGAAGCAGCCCCAGATCGAGGCGGCGATGGCCAACACTGGCAGCAGCGTGGCCTGATTGCCGATGCTGATGCCGGCGATGATGTTGGTGGCGTGGCCGGTTTCGGAGGCCTTCGCGATCAGGCGCACCGGCTTGTGGTGTGTGCTGGTGTAGTAGTTCGTGATCCACACAACGACCAGTGTCATGACGAGGCCAATGGCGGCGCAGTAGAAAATGTTCACGCTGGGAACGTCAAGATTACCGATCTTCAGCGCAGCACCGAAGATCGAAGAGGTGGCCCACCAGAAGAGTGCCGAGGCGATGATGCCGGAAACCGCCACGCCGCACACCAGCGCCGCAGTCGCCTCCTGCTTCACAAAATTCACCCAGCCGATGCCGATGAGCGAAGCGATGATGGCAAGACCGCAGAGCACGAAGGGATAGATGACCGCCGCTTCCGTGCCCACCGTGAGATGCCCCACCAGCACGCCGCCGATCAAGCTCACCGCATACGTTTCAAACACGTCCGCCGCCATGCCCGCGCAGTCGCCGACGTTGTCGCCCACGTTGTCCGCAATGGTCGCCGGATTGCGCGGATCGTCTTCATTGAGATTTTGCTCGATCTTGCCGACGAGATCCGCACCCACGTCCGCCGCCTTCGTGTAAATGCCGCCACCAAGACGGGCGAACACGCTGATGAGCGAACTGCCCAGCGCCAGACCAACGAGCGAGTCAATCGCATGCTTCGCGTGATCCGCAGCGCCTTTGACGAACAAATAGAACACGCCCACGGAAAGCAAACCGAGCGCCACCACGAGCAAGCCCGTCACCGCACCACCATTGAACGCCACCTTCAAAGCCGAGTGGCTGCTGACCGACGCCGCCTGTGCCGTGCGCACATTGGCACGCACCGCAACCATCATGCCGATGTAGCCAGCGGCCAGCGAACACACCGCGCCGACCACGAATCCCGCCGCTGTGAGTCCATCACGCAGATACCAGACGGCCGCAAAGATGACGACAGCGATGGCGCTGACCGCCATGACCTGTTTGTTCATGTAGGCCTTCGCGCCCAGTTGGATCGCACTGGCGATGGCAGCCATCTTTTCATTGCCAGCATCCGCGCTGACGATCTTGCGGATCAGGACCAGGGCAAACACCAAACCCACGACAGCGAGAACGATGGAGAGTGTGATTCCGTTGGAGAGCAGGAAGGAGGCAGCAAGCATGTGGGGGATAATGTCGGGTGGTTGGTCCGGGCGGATGAAGCCGTGGATTCTAGCGAGTCGAATTTTGGAGGCAAGAACTTGCTCCGGTTTTATGAGGGCGTCTCCCTACGTGCGCAAATCATAAGCCCTTGCAGTCTTTGGTCGAATGCAGCACCTCCTGCTGCATGCAACGCCGCCGCCTGCTCCAATCCGCCGCTCTGGCGCTCTGTCCGGCTGCCTGTGAGAAAAAGCGGCGGAGTCCCCTGCCCTTCGCGACGCTCGCAGACCTCGCCGCCATGCTTCAGTCGCAGGAAACGACACCGCTGCTGCTTGTGGAGCATTTATTGGCGCGCATCGCTCAAATCGACCGCTCGGGGCCGCGGGTGAACTCAATCATCGAGATCAACCCCAATGGTCTCGAACTCGCCCGTGATTACGCTTACGACTTGCGAAACGGCAAGCCACTGCGCAGTCCGATTCACGGCATCCCCATTCTCATCAAGGACAACATCGAAACCGCCGACGCCATGCAGACCACCGCTGGTTCGCTGGCCTTGCGTGACCACAAGCCCAAGCGCGACGCGGCCCTCGTCACGCGATTGCGCAATGCCGGAGCCGTCATTCTCGGCAAAACGAACCTGAGCGAGTGGGCGAACATCCGCTCGCCAAACTCGACCAGCGGCTGGAGCGCACGCGGCGGCCTCACGCGCAATCCGCACAAGCTCACGCACAGCGCCAGCGGCTCCAGTTCCGGTTCCGCCGCCGCAGTGGCGGCAGGACTGGCCCCGGCGGCAATTGGCACGGAAACCAACGGTTCCATCGTCAGCCCGGCCAGCGCCTGTGGCATCGTGGGTTTCAAACCGACCGTCGGTCTCATCAGCGGCAGCGGCATCATTCCCATCACGCATTGGCAGGACACTGCCGGACCTATGACGCTGACCGTGCGTGACGCCGCACTGCTCCTGCAGGTGTTCGCTGATCATTTCACCGCTGCACTGCCAGCCGACGCTCTCAAAGGTGCGCGACTCGGCGTGCTGCGTGAGCAATCCGGCAAGCATCCGCAAGTTCTCGCCCTGTTTGAAGCCACGCTGCAAAAACTGCGCGATGCCGGTGCCATCATCATCGATTCTGTTGAACTGCCGAATGCCCGTGAAGCCGGTGCTTTGGCGTGGAAAGCCATGCTCATCGAGTTGCGGACCGATCTGAATGCTTATCTCGAACAACGCGGCGGTGACGTGCATACGCTGGCCGAACTGATCGCGTTCAACGAGCAGCATCGCGACGTCGAGATGCCGCACTTCGGCCAGGAATTCTTCGAACAGGCCGAAAAACTCGGCACACCGGAAATCGTCGCCGCAGGCAATGAAGCCCGCCAGCTTGCCAAAAAACTCGCCGGACCCGAGGGCATCGACGCCGCGCTCAAAGCTCACCATCTCGACGCCCTGATCTGCCCCACGAACGATCCGGCCGGCCTGATCGATTTGAAGAAAGGCGACGACCACGTCCGGGTCGCCAGCACCCCCGCCGCCGTGGCCGGTTACCCTCATCTCACCATCCCCATGGGTTTCGTGGATGGCCTGCCCGTCGGTCTTTCCTTCATCGGCACCGCGAATGCCGACGCGCGCATCCTTGCACTTGGTCATGCCTGCGAGCAGCTCACGCAGGCGCGGCGTTCCCCCACCTTCTTTGCTGGATAAGACACATCTTTTGCCAACATCCGCGACATGTGCCCTGCAAAAAAAGGCCATGACCGCCGTAACACTTTCATACCACCCAAAAGCACTTTCATACCACCATGCTGAGCAACGCCCATCTCCTCCTCGCAGCCTTGTTAGCCGCCGCATCTTCCGCCTCGGCGGAACCCATCGGCTTTAACAAGGACATCCGCCCCATTCTCGCGGATGCGTGTTTCCATTGCCACGGTCCTGATCCAGGAACGCGCAAAGCCGGTCTGCGACTCGATACCGAAGCTGGATTCTTCACCGCGAAGAAGGATGAGCAGCCAACGGTCATCAAAGGTCAGCCAGACAAGAGCAGTCTGTTCCAACGCCTCCTTTCCAAGGATGAAGATGAAGTGATGCCGCCACCGGAGTCTCACAAAGAGCTTAAACCGGCACAGATCGCCCTCATTAAAGAGTGGATCGCTCAAGGTGCTCCCTGGCAGCCGCATTGGTCACTGATTCAGCCCCAACGCGGTAAAGAGCCTACGGTGAAGAACTCATCGTGGACAAAAAACCCGGTGGATCGCTTTGTTCTCTCTAAACTCGAAGCCGCAGGGCTTAAACCCGCCCCTGAGGCCGATGCGCATGCGCTCATTCGTCGCGTGAGTCTGGATCTGACTGGATTGCCACCTTCGCCGGAGTTGGTGAAGCGCTATGCCACCGCTGACAAGCTCAACGACGCGCAACTCAATGCGCTCGTCGATGAACTCATGAAATCTCCCGCTTATGGCGAGCATCGCGCCCGCTACTGGCTGGATGCAGCACGCTATGGCGACTCCCACGGCCTGCATTTCGACAAGCCACGCGAGATGTGGCCTTACCGCGATTGGGTGGTGAAGGCCTTCAATCGCAACCTGCCCTTCGATCAGTTCACCATCGAGCAGATCGCGGGCGATTTGCTGCCAAAGCCAACCGAGGACCAACTCGTGGCCACCGGTTTCCAGCGCTGCAACATCACGACGAATGAAGGCGGCACCATTGATGAAGAAAACCTCGCCAACTACGCTGCGGATCGCGTGCAGACCATGGGTTGGGTCTATTTCGGCCTCACCACGAATTGCTCGCAGTGCCACGATCACAAATTCGACCCCATCACGCAGCGCGACTACTACTCGATGGCTGCGTTCTTCCGCAACACGACGCAGAAGGCCAAAGACGGCAACGTGAAGGACGGCCTCGGCCCCATTCTCGTGCTGCCCACGGACAAAGATCGTCCGCGCTGGACCGCCCTGCCTGCCGAGATCGTTGCGGCGAAAACCAAGCTGGATGAATCACGCAAAGGCGCGAAGTCGAGCTTTGATCAATGGCTTGCCAGTGCGAAGCCCGAGGACCTCGACAAAGATGTGCCGAGCAAAGGCATCGTCGCTCATGTGCCGCTGAATGAAGGCGTGGGCAGCGAAGTCACGGGCGTGTGCGGTGCGCCGAAGAAATTCAAAGCCACCGGCGAAGTGTCGTGGAAGCCCGATGGCAAACTCGGGCCTGCACCAGTGATGAAAGCAGGCGGCACCTTTGAGATCGGTGACGTGGGCGACTTCGAAAAAGATCACGCCTTCAGCTATGGCGCATGGGTTCGCGCAGGCCGCGCAGGCGTGTTCGGCGGCATCCTTGCTCGCATGGACGAGAAGGGTGACTATCGCGGCTGGGATCTGTTTCAAAACGACACCAAGCTCAGCGTCCACATCGTCAGCAAATGGCCTGATGACGCGATCAAAGTCACCACGAACAAACCCGCGCTGCGGCCCAATGTGTGGCAGCATGTCTTCGTCACCTATGACGGCAAAGGCAAAGCCGGTGGCGTGCGCATCTTCATCAATGGCGAGGACACGCCAGTGAAGGCCGAAACGAACGCACTCAAAGGCAGCATCAAGACCACCACGCCTACACGCATCGGCCAGCGCAGCCACACGCAGCTCTTCACCGATGGCGGCGTGCAGGACGTGCGCATCTATGACCGCCAGCTCAGTGCCGCGGAAGTGATGACGATTTCCAAAGTCGGCCCGCTGAGCACCATGCTCGCAGCCAAGAAACAAGGCCCGAAACAGCAGGAGGCACTCTTTGAGCACTACCTCGTCACTCGTGATGCCACCTATCAGGCCGCATCGGCTCAAAGCGGCAAGCTCACCGCCGAACAAGCAGCCATCAAAGCCCGCAGCCCCATCACACACATCCAGCAAGAGATGAAGGACGCCAAACCGATGGCCAACATCCTCATGCGTGGCGCTTATGACAAAGTCGGCGAGCAAGTCGATGCCGCCGTGCCTGCCTCACTCGGCAAATTGCCCGCGAATGCTCCAAAGAACCGACTCGGTCTCGCGCAGTGGCTCGTCGCAGCCGAAAATCCACTCACCGCACGCGTCACGGTGAATCGCTTCTGGCAGGAACTTTTCGGCGCAGGCATTGTGAAGACCAGTGACGACTTCGGCATCATGGGCAGTGCGCCCACACATCCTGAATTGCTCGACTGGCTCGCTGTCGAGTTCCGTGAAAGCGGCTGGGATGTGAAGCGCTTTTTCAAGATGCTCATCACCTCCGCCGCCTATCGTCAGGCCGCGCTCATCACACCCGAGAAGATCGAAAAAGACCGTGACAACATGCTGCTCTCACGCGGCCCGCGTTTCCGCATGGATGCCGAGATGATCCGCGACTACGCCCTCGCCGTCAGCGGCACACTTTCGCCACGCATGGGCGGCCCCGGCACCATGCCGTATCAGCCCGAGAACATCTGGGAAGTCGTCGGCCTCGGCACGGAAAAATACACCCAGGACAAAGGCGAGAATCTCTACCGCCGCACGCTCTACAACTTCTGGAAGCGCATGTCCCCTTCCCCCAACATGGACATCTTCAACGCACCCTCCCGTGAAGTGAGCTGCGTCCGCCGTGACCGCACCAACACGCCGCTGCAAGCCCTCGTCACCATGAACGACCCGCAGTTCATCGAAGCCGCCCGCAACCTCGCCCAAAAAGCCATCGCGACCCCAGACCCACTCACCTACATCGCCGAACACATCCTCTGCCGCCCCCTCAAAGCCAACGAACTCACCATCCTCAACACCAGCCTCACCGATCTGCGCAAGCACTACACCACCAGCGCCGCCGACGCCGAAGCTCTCCTCAAAGTCGGCGAATCCAAGCCAGATGAAAAGCTTCCCAAAGCCGAACTCGCGGCTTGGACGATGCTCACGAATCAGCTCATGAATCTGGACGAAGTGCTGAATAAGTGAGTTTCAAGTTTAAGGTTTAAAGTTTCAAGTTGTCCACCCCACGAACACGTCATGGCCAAGATCGAAAAGTTTGAGGACATTCTCGCCTGGCAAAAGGGCCGGGAGTTGACCCAGTTGGTGTATAAGGCATCGCGGAAGGGTGAGTTCGCCAAAGATTTTGCTCTTCGCGATCAAATTCGTCGTGCGGCCATTTCAATCACTTCGAACATCGCTGAGGGCTTTGAGCGAGGCGGCACCAAAGAGTTCATTCAGTTCCTCGGTCATTCTAAAGGCTCAACTGGTGAAGTGCGCTCTCAACTCTACGTCGCACTTGATGAAGAATATGTGACTCAAGAGCACTGGCAGGATCTTCATGACCGCTGCCTCGAAGTCAGCCGACTTCTCGACGGCTTGATCAAATATCTCCAACAAACCGAGATCAAAGGCCGCAAATTCCAAAGCGCTTCGGCAACTTGAAACTTTAAACCTAAAACTTGAAACTACTCCGATGAATCTCCTCCAAGAATGGAACACCTATCAAACTCGCCGTCAGCTCTTCGCTCGTGGTAAAAACGTGCTCGGTGGTGCGGCGCTGGCTTCGCTGTTTGGCGAATCCTTGGCCAATGCATCGAATGCGCATGCTCAAGGGCCGCAGTTTCCACCAAAGGCCAAGCGCGTGATCTACCTGCACATGGTCGGCGGCCCGGCGCAGATGGATTTGTTCGACTACAAGCCGCAGATGCAGGCCTATTATGACAAGGACCTGCCGGAGAGCATCCGCAACGGTCAGCGACTCACGACGATGACCAGCGGACAGGCGCGATTCCCCATCGCGCCGTCTAAGTTTGCTTTCAGTGCTGCGGGTCAGTGCGGCATGATGATGAACACGCAGTTGCTGCCAAACCTCGCGAAGAATGCCGACGACATCTGCTGGATGCGCTCGCTTCACACGGAGGCGATCAACCATGAGCCCGCCATCTGCGCCATGCAGACCGGCAATCAGATCGGTGGACGGCCTTGTCTCGGTTCCTGGGCCTCTTACGGCCTCGGATCGATGAACGAAAACCTGCCCACCTTTGTCGTGCTCATCGCCACGCCGAGCAATCGCGAGCAGGAGCAGGCCATCTCGTCACGCCTCTGGTCCAGCGGCTATCTACCCGGTGAACACGCTGGCGTGAGCTTCCGCAGCAAAGGCGACCCCATTCTCTTCATCAACAATCCTCCTGGCGTGCCCGACAGCGTGCGCAAACGCACCATCGAAGGCCTGAACGCACTCAACGAGATCAACTACCAGCAAGTCGGCGATCCCGAGACGCACACACGCATTCAGCAATACGAGATGGCCTTCCGCATGCAGGCCAGCGTGCCGGAACTCACCGACATCACCAAGGAGCCCGACCACATCTACAAACTCTACGGCGAAGAGGCGAAGAAGCCCGGCAGCTTTGCCAACAGCGTGCTCATGGCTCGCCGATTGGTCGAGCGCGGAGTGCGCTTCGTGCAGATCTATCACAACAACTGGGACCATCACTCCAACGTCGGCGGTCGCATGCCCAGCCAGTGCAAAGATGTTGATCAGCCCTGCGCTGCCCTCATTCAGGACCTCAAGCAGCGCGGCATGTTTGACGACACCCTCATCATCTGGGGCGGCGAATTCGGCCGCACCATCTACAGCCAAGGCGGCCTCACCAAAGAAAACTATGGCCGCGACCATCACCCACGCTGCTTCAGCATGTGGATGGCTGGCGGCGGCTCCAAAGGCGGCCAGATCTATGGCGAAACCGACGACTTCAGCTACAACATCGTCAAAGACCCGCTCCACATCAGCGACTTCCACGCGACGGTGCTCGAACTCCTCGGCTTCCACGCCGACCGCTTCAGCTTCAAGACGCAAGGCCTCGATGGCAAACTCATCGGCATCAATCCCGCGAAGCCGGTGAAAGCGCTAATGGCCTGATTATTTCGCGTTCAATCCACGAAACTTCCCCGGAGCCATACCTGCATAGCGGCTGAAGTGCCGCGTGAACGCACTCTGATCACACCAACCGGTCTCGATGGCGATGTCCGCCAGCGATTGATCCGTCTCACGCAGCAACCGTGTCGCTTCATCCAGCCGTAGTTTGTGCAGTAGTTGCAGCGGACTCATTTGAAAGAGCCGCTGCACGCGCTGCTCAAACTGATACACACTCAGCCCCGCCTTCGTGGCAATGTCCTCAATGCGCAGGCTCTCGGTGAAATGCTTCTGCATGTGGCGCAAAGCCGATGAGAGTTCCGCGAATCCGCTCGCCTTGTCGCTCGGTGCATTCAAATCACGCGAGATGCCGGTCACACCCGTGATGCGGCCCTTGTCATCGCGCAGAGCGTGCTTGGTCGTCAAACACCAGCCTGCCTTGCTGCCAGTGTAGATGTGCAACTCCAACTGATGCTCCACCGGCTTGCCCGTCTTGAGCACATGCTCATCCTGCCGGGCATAACTAGCCGCCAGCGCTGCCGGAAACACCTCCTCTGGCCGCTTGCCGATCAGCTTGGTC
The DNA here is from genome assembly GCA_043770175.1 of Verrucomicrobiales bacterium. GTDB lineage: Bacteria > Verrucomicrobiota > Verrucomicrobiia > Verrucomicrobiales > Verrucomicrobiaceae > Prosthecobacter. The sequence goes on from JAYVIO010000069.1 coordinate 30,808, forward strand.
TTGTCACCTCCCGCACAACGATTCGCCAGCGTCTGATTCACCCGCACATAGCGACCCACGGTGTCCTTAATAAAGAAAACCACATCCGGCAGCGCATCGAAAAGCACCTCCGTGACTGCATGCTGAGAGAAGGGTCCGATTGAATCCATGTTTTGACTGAAATGACAGTTTGACGGCCAAAAAGCAATCAAGACCATCAACGCCTTTCATTTGATCTTCCAACTTATGAACCCATCCACATGGTCCGGCGTATTCCCGGCAGTCCTCACTCAATTGCACCAGGATCAGTCGCTCGATCTCGCGGCTTCGGCCAAGCACTGGCAGGCACAGATCGATGTCGGGGTCTCCGGATTGATCGTCTGCGGTTCGCTGGGTGAAAATCAATGCCTTCAGCCGGATGAAAAGCGCGCCGTGGTCAAACACGCCGTCGAAGTCGCCGCAGGCCGTGTGCCTGTGGTCAGTGGCGTGGCCGAAATGAACACACAGGCCGCTGTGAGCTACATACGGGACTGCGAAAAGCTCGGGGCGTCCGGCTTCATGATCATGCCGCCCATGGTCTATAAGAGCGACGCGCGCGAAACACAGCATTGGTTCCGCACGCTCGCCAAAGCCACCCCGCTGTCCTGGATGCTCTACAACAACCCCGTCGGCTACCACACCGATGTGACGCCAGAGATGTTCGTCGAACTCACCGACATCCCCAACCTGCACGCCATCAAAGAAAGCAGCTCCAACACCCGCCGCATCACCGAGCTGCGCAATCAAACGGGCGACCGCTACCGCATCTTCACCGGCGTGGATGACCTCTTCCTCGAGTCCGCCATCCTTGGCATCGACGGCTGGGTTTGCGGCAGCGGCATCGCCTTCCCAAAAGAGAATCAACAGCTCTGGGACCTCGCCAAAGCCGGCAAATGGGACGAATGCCGCACGCTCTACCGCTGGAGCCAACCGCTCATGAAACTCGATACGCACCTCCACTTCGTGCAATACATCAAACTCCTCTGCCAGGAGACCGGCCTCGGCCAAGAGTGGGTCCGCGAGCCACGCCTACCCCTCGCCGGAGCCGAGCGCGAGCAAGTGCTCAAAATCATCCGCGATGCGCTGGCGAAGCGGCCGGCTTGATGATCCGCATTGCATCCTGAGACGCTTTCCGATAATGAAAGCGCATGGTCCGCCCGCGCAAAAAATACACCGTCCACGATCTCCGTAAGCTCAAAGGCAAACGCTGCCTCACTCACATCCATGTGAAGTCGCCCGAGGAAGCAATCGCTGCCGAGGCGGCGGGGATTGATCTCATGAGCTGTAGCTTTGACTCGCCAGAGGCTCAGGCGCGGTTGCCGCTGCTCGTCGCCGCTGCACCCACGGCTTTCCTTTCCGGCTCCACGCCGCATGGCATGGCCACGCAGGAAGAAGCCATCCGCACCGGCTTCCGCGCTCTCGAAATGGGAGCCAGCTCCGTCTATTGCTCAGGCAGCCCGTATTTGATCGAAGCGATGGCTCGCGAAGGCATCCCCGTCGTCGGCCACATCGGCATGGTGCCGCGTCATGTGACCTGGACCGGCTACCGCAGCCTCGGCAAGACGGTCGATGAAGCGAAGGCCATCTACCGCAAAATGAAGGAGCTCGAAAACGCCGGCGCGTATGCCGCCGAGATCGAAATCGTGCCGCACAACCTCGCCACGTGGCTTTGCAAGCAAACGAGCATGCTCCTCATGTCCCTCGGCTCCGGCACCGGCTGTGACACGCAGTTCCTCTTCTCCTGCGACATCCTCGGCGACTACGACGAGCGTATCCCGCGCCATGCGAAGTCCTACCGCAACTTCGCCGAAGAAAACCGCCGCCTGCAAAACGAGCGCATCGCCGCCTTCAGCGAATACATCGCTGATGTGAAGGAAGGCCGTTTCCCCGAACGCTGCCACCTCACCGAGATGGACGCGGCATTGCTCGATGAGGTGGTGAAATCCATGGGGTAATTCCCCAACAATCGCCATGTGAGTTCCTGCCTTCGCCAAAGCACCGTAGGTCATCACACCCTTCTTCGTCAGCCTCATGCAAAACATGGCTATCGAGGCCGATAACTTCAGTATCAGCACGGGCAGTTTTACGATCTAAATCAACCGATATTCAAGGCTCAAGCCCTGCCTCGATCAGATGGTTAAAGCGGTCCACCGGCTGATTGGCACTCCAGGCGATGCCCCTGAGTAAAAGGATGCGGAAGAGGGCATCATCAAAGACGCTGCTGTAGTGTCCGCCGAGGGTGACAAAGATGCGTCCTCCGCTTGGCGGTTCTTGTATCCAGGCGTGGGGATGCTGCTCGCCAGCCTCCGCAGCCGTTGCCAGGAGCTTCAGCGGCGTTTGCGCCGCGGGGACTAGATTCCAATACATCTCGTCATTGAAAGTCACCTGTTTGAAGCCGCGTGAGATCGAATGAGCAGCCGCTGAGTCAAAGGTGAGTTCCACCATGCCATGGCGATACTTGGTAAGTCCCGTTTGCGAAGCCAAGCCAAGGCGCTGGGCCAGACTGGCTGTCGGCTCTTTCTCACCACCAGCGAGTGACCAGTGGATGAAGGTCACGCCGCCGCCGCGTGCCAGGAAGGCGTCAAACTGCTTGGCCTTGGCCTCATCCCAGTTGCCACGACGGTTAAAGACAACGGCATCCGCTCTTTGCCATTGATCGTCACTCGGCCACTCATCGGCCAGGTCCACTTTTACCTGAGTCGCTAGAGAAAAAAGCCGCGCCCAAGTTTGCCGCCAGCGCGGATAATCATGCTCACCGATTCCGTGGTCTTTTTTACCGCTGACCAAAAGCAATTTCAGAGGTTTCAAATCGCCGACCTGAACTGTGCCAGTCAAGACGGCATCAATCTCGGCACGGGATCGTTTCACCACGGGCGAGTGTTCATTGTAAATGCCCATCAACGGCGGCTCGGTCAGCAGGTAGGCCATCAAGTCACGGAAGTCTGACTCTCCCAGCACCTCATCCAGCTTCGGAATCATGAGGGATGCTTTGATGGCTTTTTGCGTGGCGATGTCTTCACGCTTCACACGCAGTTCCACACCGGCACCGAGTCCGAGCACGACTGCGCCAGCCTCTTCACGCATCACAGCAGAGAATTTTCTGCCGTCATTCATCGTGACCTCCTGTGTTAGGTACTCGGGATTCAGCGCCACATTAGGATCATGGATGTCGCGCTTCACGCTGGCGTAGTCGCGGCTGGTGAGGTTGCTGAGATCAGGGCCGATCTTGCCGCCGCTGCCACGAATGGCATGGCATTTGGAGCAGAGTGCTTTGTCGCTAAAGAAAAGCTCGCGGCCATGCTTCCAGTCACCGCCTTGGATCTCCGGCCTCGGCAGCGCCGTAGCGATGCCGGGCGTCTGCTCAGGCTGTGCCCAGGGCAGTAAAAAACGCCGCAGTGGCAGGGCGCGGTCGCGCGTGGGGTCTTGCTTGGTGCGGTAGGTGATGCGGAAGTCGGGCATGGCGTCAGCTTTGAACCCGATGCGCACATCAAGTGGCCTGCCGCGCTGCGGTGTGTGCGTGTACATGACATCATGCGTGATCTGGCCGAGCTGCGAGGCGTGTGTCTTTCCACCCATCTCTGCGGTGAAGGGCGTGTCGGTCGAGGAGAGCCAGATCGTGACTTCTTCAGCCTCCGCTTCGTAATCGAGCGCGGCTCCAGGCTGGATGGCAGGCTGGAGCATGCCGTGGAGGTCGAGGCGGGTGAGGAGGGTGGTGGTGTGACCTGCGTGCATGTTCGGCATGTGTTTGCCGAGGAGTTCACGCGAAACCTGAGCATCAAGGTGAGGCATCCATGCAGCATCAAGCTCACCGGGCCAAACAGCCACGCCGTTGAGTTCGACTTCGACCTCCGACTCGTGACCAAATTTGACAGCGAGGTGCTCCACCGCGCTCTGCTTTGGCACCGCGAAGTTCAATTGGTTGTCATAGGTCCTGATGTCAGTGACGGGAACCTCGGTCACCGGCATCGACCTTTGTAGTTTGATGACCTCATAGCCTGGCCACATCGTTTCAAAGTGATCTCCAGGCCGCGTAAACAGGCCACGCTCGATCTTGACCTCTTTGACTTCTTTGGCGGGCTTGTCGAAATTCACTTCGATGCGATCTGCGGCGCTGAAATACGCCATCACCGGCTGTGGTGCGGCTTTGTCGGTGTAGCGGATGACGAAGATGCGGCCCATGCCTTCCGGCCCGCTGCCCCAGTCGGGTTCGCCGCTGTGCGTGGCGAGGAGGAGGTCGCCGCGCGGGGTGAGGGTGAGATCGACGGCGAGTTGATTGAGGCAAGCGATGAGGCTGCTGTGAGAGACGTAGCCAGAGGGTGTTTTGACCAGCTTGGTGCGGTAGATTTTGCCACGCGATTCGCCCGTGACGAGGGCGTCGCCCTGCCACCACGCGGGGCCGAAGTGCGGGCCGCCGTTCACGCCTTGATTGAAGCGGAAGCCGCAGGCGGACTGGTGCTGCGGGCCGTAGTCGGCGATGCTGGGTTCGTCGATGACACCGGGCAGATGCTTCGGGTGACGCGGCGGGAAGCCATAGTGCCGACCGCGCTCGATGTGCAACAGTTCGTCGAAAGGATTGCCATTCGGCAACCACGTCGCGCCTTCTTGATCGGTGCAGAAGAGGTCGCCGTGCTCATTGAAGCGCAGACAGATTGGCCAGCGGACGCCAGTGCAAAGCTTCTCACGGCTTTTGAAGTCGGGAGCGATGCGCAGGATGGCTCCGCGCTCGCTGCTGAGGTCGTTTTGTGCTTTGCCGAAGGCGTCGAACTCATAGGCATTGTTGTAGAGCCGCACACCGAGTCCAAAGAAGACCGCGCCGTCCTTTGGGTCGTAGCAGACGCTGGCGGTGTCGATCCCGGCAAAGGCGAGCGGCCAACCTTCGGCGATGACCTTTTCTTCCTCGGCTTTGCCATCGTGGTCACGGTCGGTGACCATCATGACCTTGCCTTTGCAGGCGAAGAAGACCGCGTCGCCATGCGGCGTGCCCTTTGGCGCGAGGTCCATGCCGATGGGCGCGGTGACTTTGCCTTGGCCCTGCCAAAAGAGGTCTGCCTTGTCCTCCATCCCATCGCCGTCGGTGTCGCGGAGGAGATGAATGTTGCCGTTGTAGCCCAGGGCGACGAGCACGCCGTCATGCCGGTATTGGAGATTGACGAGGTTGGTGAGCTGAAGCGGCAGTTCTTTGACCGTGAAGCCAGGGACGAGCATGTGCAGCTCTGGCGCAGCGTCTTTAGCGCGCTTCACCGTCTGTGCATGAGACATGCAGACAAGGCACAGAAAGAGCAGGTATTTTAAATTCATGGTTCAAAGACTAGATACAAACAAGACGCCCGCCAAGCACTCGTTACTCAGTCGAGATGACCGTTCAGCGCATCCCCATCATCGACTCCCACACCGGCGGCGAGCCCACTCGCGTCGTGATCAGTGGTGTGACGGCCGATGAACTCGAAACCTACCGCCGCGCCATCATCTGCGAGCCGCGTGGGCATGAGGTCATCGTCGGTGCTTTGCTCGTCGAACCCCAAGACGCATCTTGTGCCGCTGGTGTCATCTTCTTCAACAACGTCGGCCTACTCGGTATGTGCGGACATGGCATGATTGGCCTCATCGCCACGCTGAAGCATCTTGGACGCATCAGCACGGGCGAACATCGTGTCGAGACCCCCGTCGGCATTGTGACCGCCACGCTGCACGACGATGACCGCGTCAGTATTCGCAGTGTGCTCTCGTATCGCAAAGCAAAAGCCGTGGAGGCTGGTGGCGTCACCGGTGATGTCGCGTGGAGTGGAAACTGGTTCTTTCTCGTCGCCGATCATGGACTCGATCTCACGCTGAAAAACATCCCGCAGCTCACACAGGCCAGCTTGGAGATGCGCGAGGCTGTGCGAGCCGCTGGCTATCCGGAAGTGGATCACGTCGAGCTTTTCGCGCCGCCGCACGAGGCCGCGAATCAAAGTCGAAACTTCGTCCTCTGCCCCGGTGGCGAATACGATCGCTCCCCCTGCGGCACAGGCACCAGCGCGAAGCTCGCCTGTCTTGCTGCCGATGGAAAACTCGCTCCTGGTGAGGTGTGGCGGCAAGAGAGCATCCTCGGCAGCATGTTTGAAGGCAGTTACGAAAACTGCGACGGTGGTATCATTCCCACCATCACGGGGCGGGCCTTCATCACGGCTGAATCCACGCTCATCCTCGATCCACAAGATCCTTTCCAATTCGGCATCGCATGAAAACACTGCTCCTGCTCATCTCTGCCACTGCGGCCATGTCTGCCGACTTCGACGCCGCGCTCAGCTTTCCGAAGCGCACCGAAAACACCGTCTTCCGCGACCGCGTGAAGACGAACTGGCTGCCAGATGGCAAGTCATTCTGGTATCGCGTCCAAACAGGGCCAAAGGCGCATGAGTATGTCCTCATCAACGCGGAAACCGGTAAGCGCCAGACTGCACCCGAACTCAAAAAACTAGGCATCACCTCCTCGGAAGCGAAGACATCTGCATTGAAGATTGAATTGCGTCCTACAAGGCGCACGGGCGAGTCGTCTGGACTTAAGTTCATCAATCAACTCGGTGAGGATGTGGATCTATTCTGGATCAATGAGCAAGGCGAGCATGTCCGCTTTGGTGGCGTGCGCGCAGGCGCAGAGCGGGAGCAGCACACCTATGAAGGGCACGTCTGGCTCATCACCAGTCGCACCGGCGAGCACCTCGCTATCGTCGAAGGCGAAGCGACGATCAAAACACTCATCATCGACGGCAAAGGCATTTCGAAGGCGAAGGAGGAGCCCAAGAAGCGTGGCACGCCTGGCAAATCACCTGACGGCACTTGCGTCGTTACGAGCGAAGCGGATGCCGTCACCAAACGCCAAATCACGATCGTCGATTCATCACCCAAAGAAGGTCTCCAACCGAAAACCAAAGTCATCGACTACACCAAGCCAGGCGATCCTTTGCCGAAGCCGCAGTTGGTCATCACACAATCCGATGGACGAAAAATTCGTGTGCCACGGGATTTGTATGAAAATCCCTTCAATGAGTCTGGTAAAATCGACGCCACTTGGTCGCCAGACAGCAGCGAATTCTATTTCGACTACAACCAACGCGGCCATCAGCTTTACCGCATCCTTGCGGCGAACGCGAAGACCGGAGCGGTGCGTGTGGTTGTCGAAGAGACATCGAAGACCTTCATCGACTACACCAAGAAAACTTGGCGTCACTGGCTGCACAGCACTGGCGAACTCATCTGGATGAGCGAACGCGATGGCTGGTGCCATCTTTGGCTTTATGACACCAAAACAGGCAAGCCAAAGCATCAAATCACCAAAGGTGCATGGCCCGTGCGTGAGGTTTTGCACGTCGATGATGCCAAACGAGAAGTCTGGTTCATGGCGAGTGGTTTGAAGGCTGGAGAAGACCCCTATCATGAGCACCTCTACCGCGTGAAATTCGATGGCAGCGAGTTCAAGCAACTCACCGCAGGCGATGGCAATCACCGCATCGATTTCTCACCGAAACGCGACTTCTTCATCGACTCGTGGTCACGCGCCGATCACCCACCCGTCAACGAACTGCGCCGCAGCAGCGATGGCAGCCTCGTGTGCGAATTGGAGAAAGCAGACGCCGCAGCGCTACTCGCCGCAGGTTGGTCGATGCCGGAGCGCTTCGTCGCAAAGGGTCGTGATGGAAAAACCGACATTCATGGTGTCATCATCAAGCCTTCGAACTTCGATCCGTCGAAAAAATACCCAGTCGTCGAAAACATTTATGCAGGACCGCATTCCGCCTTTGCACCCAAAGATTTTGGTCGGCTACTGGGTCATCACATGATCGCTGAATTGGGATTCATCGTGGTGCAGATGGACGGCATGGGCACCAATCATCGCGGCAAGGCCTTCCACGACGTGTGTTGGAAGAACATCAAGGATGCGGGCTTTCCAGATCGCAAACTGTGGATCAAAGAGGCCGCCAAAACTCGCCCATGGATGGATTTGAGCCGCGTCGGCATCTACGGCGGCAGCGCAGGCGGCCAGAATGCCATGCGTGCGCTGCTCGATCATCACGACTTCTACCAAGTCGCCGTCGCCGACTGCGGCTGTCACGACAACCGCATGGATAAAATCTGGTGGAACGAGCAGTGGATGGGCTGGCCCGTCGATGAAAGTTACAAGCGCAGCTCCAACGTCGAAGACGCAGCAAAACTCGGTGGCCATCTCCTCCTCATCGTCGGTGAACTCGACACCAACGTCGATCCCGCCAGCACGATGCAAGTCGTCGCCGCGCTGCAAAAGGCCGCGAAGAACTTCGACTTCATGCCCATCGCCAGCACCGGCCACGGCGCGGCAGAGACGCCGTATGGGTCACGTTTGCGCATGGAGTTCCTTGTGCGGCATTTGAGGCCGTGAGCAACCGATTACCGCTGCTTGATCTCAAAAGCATCCAGCCATGGCAGCGTGATCTGAGGCGGCATGCCGCCGAAGGGCTGGTAGGCGGGGAGCTGGACGATGCTCATGCTGTGCGGCTGGCTGGCGATGAAGAACATCGCATCGGCACAGTCGGCGCAGGTGATCATGGCTTCCTTGTGCTTGGCGGAGGGCTGAACGGGGCGCTTTTTGACGAGGGGAGTATCGGCTTCGCCGGGGGCATATTCGGAGACGACGATGCCGTGCGCGTTGAGCTGCATGCGGGCGGTGAAAAGCATGCCGTGAACGGCCCACTTGCTCGCGGTATAAGGCACACCGGCGAAGGAATCGTAGCCATGACCGGCGGTGGAAGAGACGACGACGATCTTGCCGCCGCCGTTCGCTGCCATCGGCTTGGCGACGGCCTGGATCATGTTCGCCACACCGATGACGTTGATCTCCATCACCTTCCGCCAACTCTCCTCGCTGGCGATTCGCGACGGGTCAGCATGCGCCATGAAGCGATCCGGCGTGTTGATGCCCGCCGTGTGGATGAGCGCGTGCAGCGTGCCGTGCTTGAGCACTTCATCGAGCGCAGCAGCCACACTGGTGCTGTCTGCCACGTCGCAGACGACGGGGATGATGTTCTTGGAAAGCGCGGCGCTTTCCTGGAGCGATTCCAGCGTGCGCCCAAAAACAAACGTCTTCGCACCGGCATCCGCAAAACGCTTCGACGCCGCCTGCCCCATTCCACCGCCACCGCCGGTGACGATCACGATTTTGTCAGTCCAATTTTGGTCCATGTGGTGATGCTAACGAGCGCACACAAGGCGTCGAGTCTGCGCTTGGCAAAAATCCGGGCGCAAACCGCCAAAGCATCCAAGACGAGTAGCATAGGCTTTCTAGCCTGTGGACGTTCATGAGCACTCGCTTCAACTTCAAACCCACAGGCTAGAAAGCCTATGCCACCCAAACACGTCACCATCCTTGGCGCGGGCATTATCGGCCTGAACACGGCGCTGTATTGCGCTCGCCGCGGGATGAAGGTCACGGTGATCGACCAAAAGCCGCGTCAGCGCGATGGATGCTCGTTTGGCAACGCGGGCATGATCGTGCCGAGCCACTTCATCCCGCTCGCTGCGCCCGGCATGGTCAAACTGGGCCTCAAATGGATGTGGAACCCCGAATCGCCCTTCTACATCAAGCCGAGGCTGAATCTCGATCTGCTCACCTGGGGCATGCAGTTCTGGAAAGCAGCCACGAAAGGCCGTGTGGATGCCGCAGCGCCAATTTTACGCGATTTGAGTCTGTTGAGCCGCCAATGCTACGAGGAGATTGGGCTCGAATTCGGCCTCGTGAAACGCGGATTGCTCATGCTGTGCAAAAAACAGCAGACGCTCGATGAAGAAGCCCACATTGCAGAAATGGCCAACAAGCTTGGCATTCCCGCCGAGGTGCTCGATGCGAAAGCCACCGCCGCGCTTGATCCCGCCGTGACGATGGATGTGTGCGGCAGTGTGTTCTTTCCGAAGGACTGCCATCTCGCCCCGGGACGCTTCATCGCCGCTGTCGAAGCAGAGTTGGTGAGACTCGGTGTCGAGATGCTGTGGGAAACCGAAGTGCGCGGCTTTGAAGTGGAAGGCAAGGCGCTTCGCGCCATCAAAACGTCAAAGGGTCAAGTGGAGGGTCAAGAGGTGGTGCTTTGTAGCGGCGTATGGTCAGCAGAGTTGGCGAAGGAACTCGAATTGAAGCTGCCGATGCTGGCGGGCAAAGGCTACAGCCTCACGCTCGCGAATCCGAAGCAGTTGCCTGAGCTGTGCAGCATCTGCACCGAAGCACGACTCGCCGTCACGCCGATGGATGGCTCGCTGCGTGTGGGTGGCACGATGGAAATGACCGGAACCGATGAATCCGTCACGCCGCGTCGCGTGCGTGGCATCACGCGGGCGTTTCCCGACTACTTCCCCGCCTTCTCCGAAAACGATTTCGCCGATGTGAAGCCCTGGAGCGGCCTGCGACCCGTTTCGCCTGATGGCATGCCCTACATTGGCCGTACGCAGCGCTGGAAGAATCTCACGCTCGCCACTGGCCACGCGATGATGGGCCTTTCGCTCGCTCCGGCGACGGGAAAAATCGTCGCGGATGTGCTTTGCGGTGAGAAATCGTCCGTAGCACTCGATTTGATGTCACCGGATCGCTTCCTATGAAATTCACACTTATCCTCCTTTTGATCGTTTCGACGAGTGCTCTCGCCTTGGATCGCCCGAAGCTCCAAATCATCAATGCGGCATCGAATGCAGTCGAGGTGTATTGGGAGATGAACGATGGGCATCGCATCTCGAATGGAAAAATCGAACCTGGAAAAGATAGAGTCATTGGCACGACGATCGGACACCGTTTTGTGATCGTGGATGGCAAGCGTGAGACTGATGTGGTGAGCCGGGTGCGGATTCAGGGCTTCCACTATGATCCGGCGGCGACGGATGGCGTTCCGGCGTTTTACACGCAGCGGGCGAGCGTGGGCGGGTTTCCGATCGTGGCTTCGGCGAAGGTGAGCCCGTATGCGGTGAAGGAGGCGGTTTACCTCGTGGAACTGATGCTGGCGAAGCGGCCGGATGTGCGCGATGCGATGACGGCCAGCGGAGCGCGGCTGTGCATCCTGGCGCACAATGAGTTCACGATGGATCAGCCGGAGTTTGCGCACTTGGGACCAGTGGATGGCTTTGAGGCACTAACGCCGCGCGAGTATTGGGATGCACGGGCACGCGGGCTCGGCGGCAGCGAGACGGATCCCTTCTGCTCTTGTGCGGAGGAGAACCTGCTGGCCTACGACGGTGATCCGTATGACACGGAGAACATTCTTATTCACGAGTTCGCGCACAACATGCACTTGCGAGGTCTGACGAATGTCGATCCCACGTTCGACACGCGATTGAAGGCCGCCTTTGATGCCGCAATGAAGGCGGGACTGTGGAAAGGCGCTTACGCATCGACGAATCATCACGAATACTGGGCGGAGGGCGTACAGAGCTGGTTCGACAACAACCGTGAAAACGATGCGCAACACAATCACGTCAATACACGCGACGAATTGATCGCGTATGACGCGCAGCTCGCCGCGCTGTGTCGCGAAGTGTTTGGCGACACCGTTTTGAAATACACGAAGCCGCAAACTCGGCTCACCGGCCATCTCGCAGGCTACGATCCTGCCAAAGCGCCGAAGTTCGTCTGGCCGGAGCGGCTCATGAAGGCTCGCGGCTTGATCAAGGGGCAGCAGGTGAAGCGCTTTCAGGAGGCAACCGGCGCGAAGTCGCATGACGAACGCCTCATCGCGGGCTGGAAGGTGCATGTAAGCACGAAGCTGATCGAACAGGACGCGGCGGCGGTAGAAAAAGCGATGCAACTGCTGCGGGCGCAACTTGATGAGATCATGCGTGTCGTTCCAGCGACTGCGGTGGCCGAACTGCGCAAGGTGCCGCTGTGGATCAACCCCGAGTATCCGAAGGTGCATCCACGTGCCGAGTTTCATCCTGATGCCGGCTGGCTGCGTGATAACGGCCGTGATCCGGTGATGGAGAAGGCGGTGGAGTTCACCAACGTGCGCATCTTTGAAGCCGAGACCCGCCGCATGCCGAACTTCGCGCTGCATGAGCTGGCGCACGCGTATCACAACCGCACGGTGCGCATGAGCTTTGGCAATCTGGAGATCAAGAACGCCTACGAGAAGGCGAAGGCGAGCGGCAAGTATGACCGCGTCGAGCGCAAGGACAGCGAAGGCCGCAGCCGCATGGACCGTGCGTATGCGATGACCACGCCGCAGGAATACTTCGCCGAATGCACGGAGGCCTACTTCAGCCGCAATGATTTCTTCCCGTTCATCCGCGAGGAGTTGAAGCAGCACGATCCAGAGATGTTCATGCTGCTGGAGAAACTTTGGGGTGTGAATTCGCCCCCGTGAAGATGCAAGCTACTTCACCTTGATCGGGAAGTTTCCTGTTGCGGCGCGTTTGCGATTGTCGGTCACGATGACATGCACGCGGTAATCTCCGGGCTTGGTGGGTGCGTGAAAGGTGGCGGAGGAGTCTTCGACTTTGATGAGACACTCCGGGAGTGGTTTGATTTTGCGCTCTCGATTCTTGGCGTCACGGCCAGCGGATTCCTGGGTGACTGTCCAGTGATAGGTGAGTGGGTCTCCATCAGGATCGGTGACTTCGGCTTGGGCGGTGAACTCGCTGTCTGCTGCGATCTCTGTTTTGGCAACGGAACTGGTTAAACTTTTCAGTTCAGGAGCGTGATCAGGCGGCGGCTCTTTCTTCCAGAATTCGTGCATGACGTCTTTGGTGGCGGTGGATTCGCCGGACTCGGTGAAGATGCCGAACCAAGTGGAGGTAGCCTCTTGCTTTTGGCCCCAGAGGAAGATGTAGCCACCCCAGCAGTCGCCAGCGGGCAGAATTGCGGCCTCGTAGGCTTTGCGGATGAATTTGGCTTTCTCGGTGCTGGTCGCCTCGATGGGGGCTGCCCATGGCGCACGTGGGCTCTCCCAAAAGCCGCGTGGGCCGTATTCGGTAACGACCCACGGGCGTTTCCATTGACGCTCCGCCAGATATCCGCGCAGTCCGGCGAGTGCGCCGTAGGTGTTGATGCCGACAAAATCGAGACTCGGCGTGAGAGCATTGAGCCCCGCGATTTTCAGCGGTTGGAGGCCAGCCAGGGCGGTGAAGGTGGGGTGAGCAGGGTCCAACTCCTTCACGACCTTTGCCAACACCTCCAATTGAATCCAATAGGCCATGTTGTTGCCATCGCCTTCAGCTTCATTGCCGATGCCCCAGAACAGCAGGGCCGGATGATCACGAAATTCGGTCACCTCCCTCTTCACGCGCTCCGTCTGGCGTGCGCAGTGCTCGGCGTTCGCATAGGAGAACCAGTTGCACTCAGGCTCCAGCCAAATGCCCGCGCATACGGTGAGGCCGCGCTTCTCGGCATTATCGAGGATCTCGCGCAGGCCATTGGTGGTCCAGGTGCGGATGCTATTACCGCCGGTTGCCACCAATTCATCGAGATGCTTGTCACCCGCTGCACCTTTGACGAAGTAAGGATCGCCTCCGCGAGTGATCCCAATGCCGGGCACGATCTTCACGGGTACAGCCTCTGCTGCGGCGTGAGCGGCTGTGATGAAGAGGAAAAGAAGTGAGGATGCGATCGAGCGGAGCATGTGGGAATCAATGACCGTAGGGATTAGAAGTGTCAAAGATGCTTCACAGAGGTACTGATCTCGGTGAGCGATGACTTGGCATCTCATCCCTCTTTGGCATAGGCCTCGCCGAGTGGGGTGATTTTTCCTTCGTTGTCGAAGAGTGCGGAGCAGCCGAGCGCGGCGTTCTTTGGCGTGGTGCAGAACCACGCATAGCGATGCACGAAACTGGCCCGCTCCAAGCGAGGCAGGGCGTCCTTGATGAATTTCAAGACGTCCTTCTGCGTGTGTTTGTTCTTGCCGGTTTTTCCTGTGCTCCAGTCGCCAGGGCAAAACTCAGTGATCCAGACCGGCAGTTTGTAGAGTTTGGCCACTCGATCCAGATGCGACATGAGCTGGGTGGCATTGGGGTCGCCGTACCAATGGACGGTGACGAAGTCGATTCGGTATTTGAGCTTCGCTGCTTGCTTCATGAAGCTCTGCATCCACTCGCAGTCGGCGTGGATGCCTGATGGGCTGCCGAGTGGGATGTTGAGGGCTTCGAGCTTCGGCCACAGTGCTAGAGCCTGCTCCACAGTCATATCGCCCTGACTTTTCTGGTCAGGTTCATTGAATCCGAGTAGAGCTGTCGGTTTGTGCACCTGTTCTGCCTGCACCAACTCCAGCGCTTTAAGCGCGGGACTCGTTGGCTTGTCATTGTGGATCATGGGCACCCAATCCACGCCTTCTGGCACTCCCATCGGGCGCTTGGGTCCCCAGGCGTAGATCCACTTCGCATTCAATTCGGTGATCATCCGCGCCCACTCAGGAGAACCAGGACCAATGGCATAACCTTTTTTCTCACCTGCCTTGGGTGTTCGGCGCTCAGGGACTGTTTGGGCAAAAACGTCGGGACTCAGCGCTGCCGCAAGAGCCAAACTGGATTGGATGAAGTGTCTGCGAGTGGGTGCTGATTGCATAATTGATTTCATCTTGGCAGTTTTGTTCTGTAGATTGCAACTCCGATCGCTTCCTCAACCTGCTTAAATTTTATTTTCGCAATCAGCAAGCCTCACCTTGGCATGGCTACGATCAAGAGCGCGAATGAGTTCCCCAAAGTCATTCCAAGCGCCCTATCGTGCCACCGATGACGAACTGTGCGGGAACGCTTGTTTGTTTCACATCTCTGCCGCCTCGGCTCACTGTGGCGGCCCAGCGCACGATGCGGCGGACGACGGTGCGCGTATCCCAGCTGATGTGGGATATGGAAGGCGTGCACCAGGCAAAGATGGGATCGGCATCGGTGCAGACGAGCGAAACTTGCTCCGGCACCCGGATGCCTCGACCCGCGAGAAACTGCTGCGTCGTGACAAAGAATGAAGCTTCATCAACGATGAGCGCGGTCGGCGGCGTGACACGGAAGAGTGATCGAAGGAGCTTCTGAAAGCCTTCTTTGCTCTCCTCCCAGTCGGGCAGGTTGAAGTCCGAAACCGGGAGGTCGTGGGCTTTGAGTTCGTCGAGGAAAGCTTGCTCGCTCCCACCGGGCTTCGGCAGCCGGCGCAATTGACGGCACAGCATCACGATACGACGATGGCCGAGATTGACCAGATGATGGGTGGCAGCAGCTAAAGCGGGCGTTTTGTCAGGTCCCACGGCTGCGATGGGTAATCCCTCGCGGCGACCAAAGAGGGCAAAAACGGGTAGCGGTTGGGCGCAAAACCACTTCAGCACCTCACTTGAGCCGGCGACGACGATCCAGGCATCTGCGGCAGTTTGTTTGACGAGACGACTGACACGCGTGACGTCCATGCTGAGTTCCGTCAGCGAATTGGCAGCGGTGATGACTGTATGGCCCGCTTCCGCCAGTGCATGCTGGAGTTCGACGATGTATTCCAAGTGACGGTCGGTGGGTTCATAGAGCAGGATGGCCACTCGCATTGGCCGCATGGACGCACCACTGGGAAGAACGATGAGGCGTTTGCGACCTGGCCCCTGGCTGATGAGCAGGCCCTCATGCTCGAGTTGCCGCAGCGCTGCCTCGACGGTTTTGCGAGTGACTCCCAGCTCCGGCGCTAGTTGGTTCACACCGGGCATCATTCCGCTCCAATGGCCGCGTTCCACCTCCGCTCGCAGATGTGCGGCTGCTTGTGCGGAGGCGGAAAGAGGGCGTAATCGAGACATGGCTGTTACTTACTCCCAAAGGGGGTAGGTTGTCGAGGACGCGAAGGTTTGTGTCCGCTGGGATCTGTCAGTTAGAATCGACGCTGAATCATGAACACAGCCAACCATGCCAGAATTGTGTCAACGCTCGCCGCTTTGGCGATGCTGTCCGTCGTCTCCCAATTGCCCGCAGCGGAAAAGCCCGTTGGAAAACCGGCGGACATGACGAAGCCCGTCCAGGTCTTCATTTTGATGGGCCAGTCCAACATGGTCGGCCTCGGCAAAGTCACCGGGCCGGATGGCTTGCTTGAATTCGCGGTGAAGGAAAAGAAGAAATATCCTTTTCTGATGGATGAATCCGGCAACTGGGCCGAGCGCAAGGACGTGCGCTACGCCCGCGTCA
>JAYVIO010000070.1:0-46865 GCA_043770175.1 Verrucomicrobiales bacterium
GGGCGGACGCCACATGCAGTCGATGTCGGCGGCGTGATGGCGGCCGAGCATGGTTTCGATTTCACGGGCCTCCCAGGCGCGGTGCTCGCCATCGAGCCAAATGCCGTCATAATGGTAATGAGCGGCCACGGCAGGAAAGAAGGCGATGGGCGAACCGGTGCAGCAGATGCGGGCGACTTTGCCAGCGCGAAGCTTGGCGAGGACTTTGGAGCGTCTCATGATGAGGAAATGGGAGGGATGTTGTGGATCACCACTCACCTTCGCGGGTGAATTTGGCTTTCACATTGGCGCTGAACTGCGTGATGCCGGCTTCGAGGTTGGCGAGGAGTTCGTCCGTGCGGCGGCCGGCGCCGTCGCGGGCGGCGGGGATGACGGTGGTGCATTCGTTGCTGTCCATGAAGCGGGCGGCTTCGAGGAGTTTCGGCTGGTCTTCAGGCGGGATGACGAGGAAACCGTGCTTGTCGGCATGAATGAGATCACCCGGATGGACGGTGCGGCCAAACACCTCGACCTCGCAATTCCAACGCACGGGATGAACGTGCGCGTGGCCGACGCAGAGGCGGCGGGCGAGTGCTTTGAAGCCAGCGTTGGTCATTTCATCGAGATCGCGGATCGCTCCGTCCGTGATGGTGCCGACGCAGCCGAGAGCGCGGAACATGTTGGCGCTGACTTCCCCCCAAGCGGAGCCAATGACGCGTGGCTTGTCGAGATCCTGCACGACGACGATTTTTGGGCCGGGGATGCTGGCGATGTAGCGGCGGAATTCTTCTCCGGCACCTGGGTTCGTTTTGCGATGCGTTGCGTTGGATGGCTCGATGACCAAGGTGACGGCGTAACCGACCATCGGCCCCATCTGCGGCATGAAATCGTGCGTTTCCTCGATATTGAAGGCATCTGCACCGGAGTTGTGCTGCGTGATCTGCTCCCAACCGTTGTAGATCGTGGGGGTATTCCAGCGTTTGAGTTGCAGCAGATCGCTGTGAGAGAGGATGCGGGAGGATGTCATGAGGCTACCTTCATGCACGTCGCGTTGGCGGTGGATCATTCGCTGAATGCTGAAAAATTGGCTACCACGCCGTCCAACCGCCATCCACGGCCAGATTTTGGCCGGTGATGAAAGAGGCGGCATCGCTGAGCAGGAAGGTCACGGAACCGGCGATCTCATCCGCCTGACCGACACGGCGCAGCGGCACTTTTTGCGCGAGACGTTCGATGAATTCGGGCTTCTCGCTCTGGAGCGTCGGATTCGGGAAGGGGCCGGGCGAGATGCTGTTGCAGCGCACGCCTTGCGGTCCCCAATGCACGGCCAGGTAACGTGCCATCTGCTGAATGCCCGCCTTGCCGACGCCATATTCGATGGGATTGGGATTCATCGGCGCCGCGTAAACCGAGGGATCGGGCGAGACGGAGCCATACATGCTCGAAAACAGAACGATGCTGCCCCTGCCCTGCTCCGCCATGCGCTGGCCCACAGCTCGTGTGAGCGCGAAGGTGGCGGTAAGGTTGCCGTGATTCGCGTGATCGAAGTCCTCCACGGTGAGATCATCGAAACGTTTCGCCGTCGAGGCGTAGGTCATCACCACCAGGCCGTGCGGCACGCCGCGTGTGGCGCTTTGATCCTGCACAAACCGTTCCACCGCCGCCGTGTCCGCCGCGTCGAGCGAGGCGGCGGTCACCTGCGCCTGCCATCCCGCTTTCTCGATCATCGACTCCGCACGGCCTTCGAGATCCACGCACAGCACCCGTGCCTGCATCGCCGCCAGTTGCGTCACCACGGACTGCCCGAGATAGCCCGCGCCGCCGAAGACCCAGATGTCACGCTGATGCAGGGAGAAAGGCGCGGAAGTCATGGCGGAGTCAGACCCAAACGCACCCCGCCGCCGGAATCCATCGCGCAAAAGAGAGGACCACTCCAACCGCCGCACCACCATACGCACTCATACCTTGAGATCCTCCGCAATCGTCGCGAACTGCTCCAGCGCTGCTTGCAGGTCTTCCATGATGTCGAGGGCGATGACGCCGGGGGCGGGGAGGTTGGCGGACTCTTCGAGGGCGTCGTCTTTGAGCCAGAAGATGTCGAGGTTGATCTTGTCGCGCTTGATCAGGTCTTCGTAATCGAAGGCTTTGAAGCGCTCGGACTCCTGGCGCTCGTGGCGGTTGGTAGGGCGCTCAGTCCTCTGAGCGCCGTCTTGGGTAGGGCGCTTTGTCCTCAAAGCGCCGTCAGCGGCGGGCAAGGGACTGCCCTCCCTACCAAAATAACACACCACAAACTCATCCAGGCTCTCGCGCTTGAGGGGATTCTCCTTGAGCGTGAAGTGCATGTTGGTGCGCAGGTCGTAGATCCAGAGCTTCTTGGTCCAGGGCTTCTCCTGGGCGGGCTTGCGGTCGAAGAAGAGGACGTTGGCCTTCACGCCTTGGGCGTAGAAGATGCCGGTGGGCAGGCGCAGCAGGGTGTGGACATCGGCTTGCTTGAGGAGTTCTCGGCGGATGGTTTCTCCGGCTCCGCCTTCAAAGAGCACGTTGTCCGGCAGAACCACGGCGGCGCGACCGTGCATCTTCAGGATAGTGAAGATGTGCTGGAGGAAGTTGAGCTGCTTGTTGCTCGTGCTGGCCCAAAAGTCGTCGCGATTGATGACGAGGCTTTCCTTGGAGGACTCGCCCGCGTCGTTCACGATGGTGACGCTGCTCTTTTTGCCAAAGGGCGGATTGGCCAGGACGATCTCGTATTCGCCGTGCTTCCCGGCCAGGGCATCACGGGTGACGACCGGGAGGTCGGCATCCAATTGGCCGTCCGCGTCAGACCCGATGCCGTGCAGCAGCAGGTTCATGGCGCAGAGGCGCGTCACGCTGTCCACCAGTTCGATGCCGGAGAAGGTGCCGCTCTTGAGTTGCTTCTTCTGCGCACGATCAAGCTGGTAGTGCTTGGCCAGGTAATCATGCGCGGCCAGCAGGAAGCCGCCGGTGCCGCAGGCAGGATCACAGATGGTCTCGCCGGGCTGCGGGGCCACGACTTCGACCATGGCGGCAATAAGGGAGCGCGGGGTGAAGTATTGGCCTGCACCGCCCTTCACGTCCTCGGCGTTCTTTTGCAGCAGGCCCTCATAGGCATCGCCCTTCACATCGGCGGAGAGGCTGGACCACTGCTCCTTGTCGATGAGGTCCACGATCAGCCGCCGCAGCTTGGCCGGGTCCTGGATCTTGTTCTGCGCCTTGCGGAAGATGATGCCCAGCATCCCGGAACACTTGCCCAGCTCCTCCAGCGTGTGGCGGTAATGCACCTCCAGTTCATCGCCATCCTTGGCGAGCAGCGAAGGCCAGTCCTTGCCCTTCGGGATGGCGCTCGGCGTGCCGCGCAGCCGCGACTGCTCGTCCGCCATTTTCAGGAAGAGGAGGAAGGTCAGTTGCTCGACGTAGTCGCCATACGACAAACCGTCATCGCGCAGGATGCTGCAGTAGTTCCAGAGCTTGGAGACGAGGGCGGCGGGATTCGTTGCCATAGCTAAAAAGTCCACCCTTCCCGGCGCATGAGTCCCAACAGGCTGATACATGGCAATCCCAGTTCACGGCACACATCAGGAATGAAATGCGTTCGCTTGGGATTCCTCTTCTCCGAAGCAGGTGTTTCCTGCGTGACCACCACTCCGTTGCGCAATTTGGCCAGCGCGATCACATAGGCATCCGCCTCTTCAAACTCAGCCTTGGGATCTTTCAATCCTGGGAAACGGGCCTGAATCGACAATGCCTCAGCCAGAACCTCTGCCAAAGGAACAAAAATCTCAGGACGAGCCTTCGCCCATGCTGTGAGTTCGGCTGTTCCGACGGCATTCAATTCTTCTTCCACCAGTTCAGGAGCGAGCAACCGGCCATCCTTCATCAGCACATCCATTTTCTCCACCAGCGTCTTAAAGACATCCGTGGGGAAATACCGCGCCTGCCAATCCATCAGCACGTTCGTGTCGATCGAATAGATCGTCTGGGCGATTCCGTCACTCATCGATCACAGCGCCAGACGGCCCTCCTTTCAGGGTTGTCTTCAGCTTGTCAAAGTGCTCAAACTTCAGAGCAAGATGCCGCGCAGCATCCACTGAGGTAATCCGGTTGGCAGCCAGTGCTTCCAGCACGAGTTGCACATAGGGACGCCCATTCCTCCCCAAAGCCACATCCACCGGATGAGCGAAGCCACCGGACCGCTTGGGCAATGTGGCGACAAACTCCTGCCAGCTCTGCTTCCAAGTGTTGTATTCCTGCCAGCTCATGAAGCCCGAGCCTCGCAACCGTGTCGCCATCGCCAGTGCCGTGATGCGGAATCGCCGAGCCAATTGCTTCACCGCCGCAATGTCCCAGGTGGAGGGGCGTTTGCCTACCATCGCACGCAAGACGTCTTCTGGCACCAGCGCATGGCTGGCGGCTTCTTCTGCAAAGCGCTCGATGGTTTCCCATTCACTCCCGCTTCGCCTTTCATTGAGTGCCGATGTCTCTTCATGCCCGGACGCCAGCATGAGATGGATCACTTCATGCAGCAGTGTGTAGTTTCGTGATTCCGGCTGTTCTTTGCTGTTCACCCCAACCACCGGCAGTGGAAAACGCAGGAGCGACAGTCCACGGACATCGGTCAGTTCCACTTTGGGAAACTGAAACACCAGCACCCCCAGTTGTTCGACCGCTGCACGCCAATCCCGCCACGCCTGCCATTCATCCCGCCATCCTGCTTGAGCTTCATTGCTGATGCCAAGAGCAGCACGCAAGCGCGCACCCACAGCGGCGGCATCCTCGCTCGGATGAGCTTCCAGCGTGAAGGGCATCATTGACTCACCAAGCTCATCCATGAGTCCAAGTGCCGTCTCACGCCGGTTGATCATCTGCCGGAGTGCCAGTCGCAGTTCGGGTGTCTCCTGTCCTGGAGTCACCCCTGGCAGTCTCCGGTATTCTGCTGCCAGGGGCGGCACCTGCGGCGGTGAAGGCATGAAAAACACGTTCAAGGGGCGGTGAAAGAAGCGCGCCAGCTCCTGCACCTGACGCAGGGTCGGCGTTCGTTCTCCTCGTTCCCAAGCCTCGACCTTCTCAGGCTTCACCTGAAGTCGGCTTGCCACCCGATCCACCGCATAGCCACTCTCAGACCGTGCCCAGGTGAGGACGGATGGCTGAATCGGGACTGGCACGATGGCGGGCATTGTTTCGGATAAGTTTACGTCTTGAAGGGCATCTCGCCAGCCTCAAATAACTCCCCAGCAAACGCCTTTTGAAGGATGGACTGCCGCAGGCGAGTGGCGCGTTGGAGGTTGGTGGTGACCACGGCTTCCAGTTCTTCCACCACGCTCAACCGCCGCTCCACTTCCGCCACGATGCGGGTTTGTTCGGCGAGGGGTGGGAGGGGAAACGGAATTGCCGAAAACTTTTCCGCACCGAGGTGATTGATGCCGACACCGCCAGCAACATTCGCAAAGACGCTGTTCGCGTAGAAGTGTTGAAATGCGACGAGCACATATTTTGACCCCACGATCGCCGGGCGAAGACGAAGGACGGTGTTCTGAAAACAGCACAGCGGCAGTTCACCTCGCCAGACCGCTGGCTTTCCGACCTGCGATGGGCTTCCCGATGCTTCGGAAAGAATAATGTCCCCGTCGCGAAGTGCGAAACGTTCGCGCTCTGCCGGAGAGAATTCCATTTCGAGGACATCCGATACATCAATGCCGCGCCCCGTGATGTTCGCTGCACGGATGTATTTCGTCGGATAGTTCTTTGAGATGTTTTTTGGCGAACGCTGGCGGCCAAGCTGCACGTCTCCGAGTTGCGCGACTGTCGCCCACGTCCAACCGTTCGGAATTTCCGAAAGGTTCGCGGTGTCGGGCGCAGCGGGTTCTTTGTATTGGCCACGGCCCTGCCAATTTTGGCGGCGTACGGTGAGGATGCGGGCGAGGAGTTGCTGGCCGGATTCGAAGGGGCGGCCTTCGGTGCGGGCGAGTTCGGCTTCGGTGGGGACGAGGTGGCCTTCGCAGGCGGCTTTGAGGACAGAGGCGCGGTAGCGTTTGAGGTTGGCCTGCACCCGCCGCAACGCCGCCACTCCCGCCTCCAGCCGCGTGAATTGCTTCTCAATCTCCGCCACGATGCGGCGTTGGTCGCTGATGGGGGCAAGGATGATTGGCATCGAGAGCAGTTGCTCCGTGTTGATGCCATCACGGGTCGCGCCATGGTTTACTTCGAGAAGGTAGTCATAGACTTGCTTCGCACCGCGAACGTAGGAGGTGAAGAACTTCGGCAGCATCTTCGCGTCATCTAAGCGAAGACGCATGATGTGATAATTGAACAGCGCACCTTCTTGTTGCGGACCGACAATTCCGGCGCGTCCTACTGAAGCCATTCGTGAAAACAGAAGATCACCCTGTTTGAGGCGATAGCGTCCAAGTTCGTTGGCCTTTGCTTCCGAGACATAGAGAGCTTTGTCCATCCGAATGCCTTGATCGGTCAGACAGGAAATGGTGAGGAGAGGCACGCCTTTGGAAATGAAATCACCACGGCCAAGGTTGGTTCCAAATGGTCCTGTCATCACTGCCTGCTCGTCCGTAGCTCCGACGTCCTGAACTTGGGCGTAGTGCCAATTGTTGGGAAGATCCGGCAAATTTATCACACAGGATTGTCTCGCCCCTTCAGGGCTCTGATCTTCTGGAATCGCTTTACCCAGGGCGTTGCCCTGGGCTGGGTTGTTTCGCCCCTTGGGGGCTGGGGAAGGCTTGCTGCGCGGTTTGGCGGTCATGGCTTCTTCGCGCCATAGACGGCGGGTTCTTCGCGCAGGATGAAGCTGCTGGTGGACTGGCTGCTGCGGATGTCTAGAGCCCGCTGGCGGAGGTCATCGAGCAGGCGCAGCTTTTCCCCGATGGGAAGCGCGGCTAGGCCGCTGCGGTAAGTGCGCTTACTTTCGAGGATGCGGGCGAGGTCGAAGGTCATGCAGGGTGCCATTCTTGAACTTTAAGACCTTTGACGCGCTTGAACTCCGCTGCATTGCCGGTGACGAGGGTCGCACCCATGCTGCGGGCCTGTGCAGCGATCAGCAGATCCAGCGGCCCGATGGTTTTGCCAGAGGCTTCCAGTTCGGCGCGGATCTCCGCGTAGTGGAGCGCGGCGTCCATGTCGAACTCGGGGATGGCGAACAAGTCCAGAAATGCCTGAAGCTTGGCGGCCTGCTGCGGGTGAGTGGCCATGTTTTTCTTCACGCCGGTCCACAGTTCCGCCGCGACGATGATGGGGATGCCGGTCTTGGCAGGTGACGGGAGTTTGCCAAGGCCTGCCTTGTTGCGCAGGATGGGAATGCAGGCGCTGGAATCCAGCAGATAGGCGGGGGTGGCGGGCATGGATCAGAACTCCAGGATGGCGCGCTCGTGAGCGGATGGACGGGGCGGGGGCTCGGGGAAATCCTCGGTGTCCGGGAAGTTCTCCGCGAGGTGGCGGGCAATCTCGGTGAAGGATTTGAACTGGGAGTGGGTAACGGGGCGAAGCACCACCTCATCACCGTGTTTCTCGATGAGCACTTCCGAGCCAAGGAATCGGAAAGCCTTGGGCAAACGGACGGCCTGACTGCCGCCATGCTGAAATATCTTTGCTGTGTTCATAGCTATGTTCTGTATCTATTCCTCAAGCAACCTCACGCCGCAAGTGCCTCGTTCAGTTCTTCCAGCAGCTTCGGCAACTGGTCGCCGAAGAGTTGATGGGCTTTCCCGAGGCCGCCTTCCTGGTTGAAGGGCGTGTAGTCGAGGTCGTCCAGTTCGATGCTGAGGCTGGTGGCGATGTGGTCGCGGATGAGGTGGAGCCAGGCGAGCTGGTCGGGGGTGAACGTGGAAGCGGCATCCTGCCGCTTGGTGTCGTTCGCGGGAATGGCGTCCTGGGACGGAGAGGGAGCTTGTTCTGCATTCGGGGCATTAAGCGGCGGGACGCCGCTTCTAAGTTCGAGCCATTGCTCGAAGCGTTCGTTCACGGAGTCGGCGAAAGGTTTGAGCACGGGCTGCTGCTCCAGGGCGAAGCGGACGAGGGAGACGAGATCGGCGAAGCGTCCGGCCTGGGTGCGGCCTTTGACTTTGTCCGGGGCGGTGGCGGCGAAGGCGTTCCAGAGGTTGTCCTCGGTCCAAGCGGCGTGCTGCTCGCGGAGCTTCTTTTCCAGCTCCTTGAGCATTTTCTCCGTGAGACGCTGGGCGTAGGGGCGGCTGTAGAGGATCTGCAGCGCGGCGATTTCGGCCTGATGCTGCTCGATGTAGTCGCGGAAGGATTTGGCAAGGGCAGCTGCCTTTCCCTTGGCTGCTCCGCTGAAGCCTTGCTCCAGGACTTCATCAATGGCGGAGGTGACGATGGTTTGCTCGCTTTCCTGCTTCACCTTGGCAAGGAGGTCGCGCAGGGCGGGCTTGTCAAACGGAGCGCAGGCAGTGGTGATGAGTTCGGTCTGCGCCTTGATGAAGTCCTCGTCGCTGATCTCCTGACGCTCGGTGCCCTTCCTGCTGGTGGCGTGCTCGGCGACGGCATCGGGATCGAAGGCACGCAGCAGTGCGGTGGCCATCTGGCCGAGCGTGTGACCGCCGCTGGTGGAGGTGACTTCCTTTTGCTCCGCGGGGGTGAGTTCGCGATCGAGCCGAGCAAGGCGTCCGGCGAGGGAGGTGAGGCTGTCTTCATCCCGCTTCCCGAGGGCGACGCCGAGGAGGAGCTTATCAAAGGCGACGGTGGGCTTGCGCTCCAGCGGGCTGGACTCGGTCTTGTCGCTCTCGCAGACGCCGACGGCATCGACGATGACGAAGTGGGTCTTCGCCTTGGCCTCGGCCCCGGAGACGGATTGCAGATCGGTGGGGGTGAGCACGCGGGTGCCGCGGCCTTTCATCTGCTCAAAGTAAACGCGGCTGCGCACGTCGCGGAGGAAGAGCAGGCACTCCAGGGGCTTGATGTCGGTGCCGGTGGCGATCATGTCCACGGTGACGGCGATGCGGAGCTGCGGGGAGGTGCGGAACTCGGCGATGAGGTCCTCGCTCTTGGCCGGTTTGCCGGTGGTGGGATGCTTCGCCTGATAGGTGATCTTTTTGCAGAAGTCGGTGCCTTTGCCAAAGACCTCCCACACGAGCTGGACGATGTCCTCGGCGTGGCTGTCGTCCTTGGCAAAGATGAGCGTCTTCGGCACCAAAGCGCGGCCGGGGAAGAGCTCGGTGAAGAGGGCGTCCTTGAAGGCAGTGAGCACGGTGCGGATCTGCGAGGGGACGACGATGCTGCGGTCGA
This sequence comes from Verrucomicrobiales bacterium, assembly GCA_043770175.1. Taxonomy (GTDB): domain Bacteria; phylum Verrucomicrobiota; class Verrucomicrobiia; order Verrucomicrobiales; family Verrucomicrobiaceae; genus Prosthecobacter. The sequence continues at coordinate 9,244 of JAYVIO010000070.1, forward strand.
GTTCCTTTTCAGTGAACGCGAGGTCTTCATCGAGGCGCTCCCAGCGGCGTCGGCGCGTCTCTTTGTGCCGACGGTCCACGTAGAAGCCCTTCTCCACCTTGTCGCCCGCCTCGGTGACGCGGGTGCGGATGCGATAGACCTCGTAGCCGACATTCACGCCATCGGCGACGGCGCGCTCGTGCCCATACTCCATGACGAGGTTCTGATTGAAGAAGCCGATGGTCTGCTTCGACGGCGTGGCGGTGAGGCCGATGAGGTGGGCATCGAAATACTCCAGCACCTGACGCCAGAGGCCGTAGATGGAGCGGTGACACTCGTCGGTGACGATGAAGTCGAAGGCCTCGATGGGGATGGCGGGATTGTAGGCGACGTCCTTCGGGCGGTCGTCGGCGCTGCTGACCTCGTAGCCGGAGAGTTCGTCGGCGTCCTCGGGCAGTTCCTCGCCCCGCAGCATGGAGTAAAGCCGCTGGATGGTGCAGATGGTGACGCGGCAGACGTCGTCGAGCTTGTTGGAGGTGAGGTGCTGGACGTTATAAACGGCGGTGAACTTCCGGCCGTCATCGGGGAGCACGTATTGATCGAACTCGGTCTTCGCCTGCCTGCCGAGATTGGCGCGGTCCACGAGGAAGAGGACGCGCTTCGCTTTGGCGAACTTGATGAGACGATAGGTGAAGGCACAGGCAGTGTAGGTCTTGCCTGAGCCGGTGGCCATCTGGATGAGTGACCGAGGGAGGTCCTGGGCGAGGGATTGCCCAAGGCCAGTATTGGCCTCAATCTGGCAGTCTCTCATGCCAAGCGTGTTCAGCGGATGCGTGAAGGCCATCTCGGCGAGCAGCGTGCGGAGGGTCTTTGGTTGCTCCATCCACTTCGCCAGGGTCTCGGGGCGGTGGAAATTGAAAACGCGACGCGGACGCGGATGCGGATCGCGCTCATCGCGGAAAAAGGTCTCCACGCCGGTGGACTCGTAGCGGAAGGGCAGCGAGCCGGAGCCGAGGCCTGCGGCGAGGAAGTCGGGGAGGCTTTTGGCGTAATGCGCTGATTGCTCCGCGACGGTGGAAAGCGTGACGCCTTCCTTCTTCGCCTCCGCCACGCCGACGGGCTTTCGATTCACCAGCAAGAGGTAGTCACAGCGCCCCGACTTCAGAGGCACCTCACGCAGGGCAATGCCGGTTGAAGCAGAGGGATCGAAGGCCTTGTAGTCCTGAACGGCCCAACCCGCCGCCGTGAGCATGGCGTCGATGTTTTGGCGGGCTTGCTGTTCCGGGAGGTCGGCCATGCGGGTATTTTGCTTATCCAAGCGGGGGAGGATGCGGAAGGCAAGGAATGCTGATGCTGACAGATAGATTCTTGCTGGCCGCGCTACTCACACTCCTGAAAAGTCGATTATTTTTGTCCGTCTTGGATGCACATCCCGGCGACTTGAATGCAAGTCCGCGAAAAACTAGTTAGTTTTTGTCGAACCTTGATGCACTTCGCGGCGACTCGAATGCAGGTCCGCGCAAAACTAATTGGTTTTCGTCGAACCTTGATGCACTCTGCGGTGACTTGAATGCAAGTCGGCGAAAAACTAGTGAGTTCTTGTCGAACCTTGATGCACTCCGCGGCGACTTGAATGCAACTCCGTGAAAAACGAATGGGGTTTTCCGAAAAAGAGTCGGGGTTTGAGTGGTTGAGGCGCCTGGAAACGGCGGATGACGGAGCATCCGCCCTACCCTTTCCAAACTGCCGCCCACAATGACGGAAATCTGACGGGGTCAGGTGACCCCGCTCCTTGGAATCCTCCTCGTCCTCCTACTCGAACTCGTCCTCGATGTTCCGATTGGTAGGGCGTGTTGTCCCTCACGCGCCGGGATGACGGCGGCTGGGGACCAGCCGCGCTACCTGGAGAAGGGGCCGGTTACTTGGCCACTTCCTTCTTCTTTACCGGATAGGCGCCGGGGGACTTGGAGAATTTTTCCATGCAGTCCGTGCAGCAAAAGGCCACCATGCCGTCGTTGGTCTTCACACGGTAGATTGGCCGGGCGGCTTTGTGGTCCACCGGGCATTCATCATTGATCGGCCAGGCGGCGAAGACGGTGGCGGTCATGGCCAGACTGAGGAGGAGCGGGGCGAGAAGCGTTTTCATGGGTGCAATGGGTTGGAGTTCAATGCGCGTTACTTATCTAACGCGGCACCCCCTCTGTCTCATAGGCCATCGCAACGCACGCCCATGGATGCGCAACTCAGGCACAATGCGGTGGGTCTTGAGCGACCTGGCGTAGTGACGGACAGCCGCAATCCCCCACCTCCTTGATTGTGCCAAGACGGCTGCTAGCATCGCCCCATGAGCTTCAACCGCGTCGGCCTCATTATTATCATCGCCGGTTTCATTTTTCTCGTCGGCACCGCCACGCGCCAGATGCGTCAGGACCAGACCTCCGAACAGACGGAGATCGACCAATTGGCCAGTGCGAAATTGGAGCAGGCGCGACTGGCGGCGGAGAACGCGGAGAAACTGGTGAAGGACCGGCTGGCGACAGCGAAACAACTGGCAACGGAGAAGGGTCTGATGGGAAAGCTGGAACAGGACCGACAAGCAGCCGAGCGCTGGCAGGCGGCTGCCGAAATGGCACGCCAAGCCAAGCCTGACCTCCAAGTGCAAACCATGATCGACCCCAAAGTCATGGTTCTCGTCACCACCGCCAAAAAGAAGAGCCGCATCACGCCCAAAGAGGCCAAGACACTCGTGCAGAAGGTGCGCGATCAGATGGGCGAAGGTGCCGCCGTCAAAATCCTCGACGGCACCGGCAAGGAGATCGCACGGTCGCAGTAGCGGCGGGGTGATCCTGTGCAGGTGAGGTTATTTCTCCTCGATGTCCCAGTAGGACAGCTGCGCGATTTCATCGGGAGTCAGCGAATCGATCCAGCTTTTGCCACTTTGGTTACTTTGAGAATGCCAACGAGTGGTTCCATTCTTTTGCAGCTTTTCCACAGCCACTGATCCGTCATTGTGTCCCACGATAATAGAACGCCCATTCCAGGCGCGGCCACGTTTGGTGCTCGCCGGGCCAGAAACATCCCATTTTGGCGGCCATGAGGAATTGAGCGCGTTTTCAGTGACGAGCGGCACATCGCCACGGGATGCATCCGTTTGATGTTTCAAAAGCATCCAGTGGCATTCTCCAGGAGCGAGAGCTTTTTCGTATTGTGGCGCTGTTCCGATCTTACCGTCGGGAACAAACATGCTTTTGGGGCAACCGAAGATGCGTTCGTCCGACAGAACTCCTTCCTGATAGAGCTTCCGAAAGATTTGATTGGATGAATTGAGATCATGAAACCGTCCGTCCGGGTAGGCTGAGCCATTGTCTTTGCAGAATTGCTTCAAACTCAGAATGATCTGCTTGCAGTTGCTCACGCCCTGCATCTGGACTCCCACCTTGGCAACGCGAGTGAACATTGGGACACACAAAGAACCCAGCAGCAAAACTACGACGACCACAATGCCCCACTGCAAGCATCCCCAGCGGCGTTTTGGCACCTCATTCATGCGCTCATTCCATCAAAACCGCCGCCCAAAGGCAATCTCATTTTAGGGAAGCACTGATGAATCACCGCAGAGATGAGAAGGCCGCAGAGAAAGGCATCGGAAATCAAGCCTCTGCGGTCTTCTGACCTCCTGACTAACTGGCCGGCAAAAAGATGGGCGGTAAAAAATGGAACCCACTGATTCCCAATCTTTTTGCCGCGCATTTTTTTTGCCGGCGAAAGTTACTCCCTTCTCCACACTTCAGCGCAGCGGAGTTCGGTTACTCCTGAATAACTTCGCCCTTTTGACACTCGAATGTTGCCGCAAAGGGGCCAAGGAGCAGAGGTGCAGAGGTCTGAAACTTTGCTCCTCCGCCGCTCTGCCCCTTTGCGGCAAAATCGAGCTTCCCTAGACTGGCTGCACGGAAGTTACTCTCCGTTCCACCATCTAGCCGCCTTGAGTTCCGGTGCTCTGCGGTGTTGAATGATCCCGTTTTCCCCAGCCGCTGGGCTGAACTCAGAGTCAGGGACTATTACTCCTCGATGTCCCAGTAGGAAAGCTTGGCGACTTCATCGGGAGTCAGCGAGTCGATCCAGCTTTTGCCGTGCTCGTCGAGGTTTGGCGGAGAATGCCAGTCGAGCGTGCCGTCGGGACGCAGTTTTTCGACAGCCACTGAGCCGTCATTGCGACCGATGATGATTCGTCGTCCCTTCCATGCTCGACCCTTATTTTTATTGGCAGCGCCAGACCACCATGACGCAAACGGCTGCGAAACATCCCATTTCGGCGGCCACGAAGTGTTGAGACTGTTTTCGATGACAATCGGTGTTTTGGGATGGACCGCATCGTTCTGATTCTTCAGCAGCATCCAATGGCATTCACCCGGCATCAGTGTCTTTTCGAAATTGGGTGGGTGCCCCATTTCATTGTCCGGATTGAGCTTGCTGACGGGACAGCCAAAGATGCGCTCATCTGCTATGATCTCCTCTTTGAAAAGCTCACGGAACACCTGATTGGCTGATTCGAGCGCTGGGTGCTTCCCATCGGGATAAGCGGAGTCAGCATCCTTGGCGAACTGCCTCAAACACAGAATGACCTGAAAGCATTGATTCCTTGCGATCATTTGTTCCCCACCTCGCTGCATGCCGATATATAGATAATACAGCGACAGGCACCCCAGCAAGACGGCCACAATCGCCCACTCCAAGCATCCCCAGCGGCGTTTCGGCGACTCGTTCATGCGGGCATTCCATCAAAACCTCCCGCCCAAGGCAATCTCATTTTGCGATTCATCCTGCGGTTGCCGCTTTCCCGCTTGAACCCGCCCCCGGAGAGCGTTTAGACAGTCCGCACTCATGATTTTTCTCGCCGCCCTTCCCGAACCCAGCCGCATGGGGGACTTCCTCATGGCTTTCCTGAGCATCATCTTCGAAGGTGCTCCCTACATCCTGATCGGGACGATCTTTTCGGGCATCATCGACGCCTTCCTGCCGGCGAAGCTGCTGGATCGCGTGCTGCCGAAGAGCAAGGTGCTGGCCACGCTGATCGCCGGGTTCCTGGGGCTGGTGTTTCCGGTGTGCGAGTGCGCCGTGGTGCCGGTGATCCGGCGACTGGTGCAGAAGGGCCTGCCGCTGTCCTGCGCTGTGACCTACATGCTTTCCGCGCCGATCATGAACCCCATCGTGGCGATCAGCACGCTGACGGCCTTCAAGGAATTCACTGGTCTGTCCTGGGCCACAGCGGGGAATGCGACGATGACGATTGCGCGGCTGTCGCTGGGCTATCTCGTGGCGGTGATCGTGGGCCTCGTGGTGCTGCGCTTCAAGCCGGGCCAGGTGCTGCGGGCGAGCATCGCGAACAAGATCGAGGCCGCGAACGCAGAAGAGGGCCACGAGCATGCGCCCGCCGTCAGCTTCAACGGCAAGCTCGTCCACGCCATGCGCAGCTCGATGCGCGACTTCCTCGACACGGCGATGTATTTCGCCATCGGCGTGATCATCACCTCCGCCTTCAACACGCAGATCAATCAGGCCATTCTAAACACCGTCGCGGGCAATGAATGGCTGGCGCTGCCGTCCATCATGGGTCTGGCGATGGTGCTCTCGCTCTGCAGCACCTCGGACGCCTTCATTGCGGCCCCCATGACCGCCTTCTCGATGGCGGCGAAGCTCGCCTTCCTGGTCTTCGGCCCGATGATGGACATCAAGCTGCTGTTCATGTACTCCAGCGTCTTCCAGCGCAAAGTGGTCGTATATCTTCTCATCGGTCTCTTCGTCCTCATCGGCCTGCTTTCCGGGCCGTGGATGCAACTCATTCAAAGCCTCTACATCAAACCTTAAATCGCCATGAGTGGAACACGCACCCTCGTTCATCTGATCAGCGTCGCCATGCTCCTGCTGTGGGGCGGCGTGCTGATCTACTTCTACACCAGCGGTCGTTTGATCAACTACCTGCCGCCGGACGGGATCTTCCGCCCGATGGTGCTCGTGGCCGGCCTGGGCCTGGGCGTGTTGGGATTGTTCAACCTGCTGACCATGGGAGCCGAAGACCCCGGCTGCGAAGGTCACGATCATGGCCACGATGATCACGACCATGACCACGATCACAAAGACTGCGGCCACGATCATTCCCACAAGGCTGGGGATTGCGGCCATGACCACGGTCATGAGCATGAGCATAAACACGAGCATGGGGCTGCTTGTGATCACGACCACGTTCATGACGAAAGTTGCGGGCATGAACACCCTCACCACGAACCTGCGAAGAAAGCAGGCTGCTGCGGTCACGAGCACGGCCACACGCATGACCACGCTCACGCACACAGCCACGAAGGCCATGCGCACGGCATTCTCGAGGAAAGCTCCTGGCCGGGCCGCATTGCCGTGCTGCTCATCCTTGCCGCGCCACTGTCCTGGGCCGCGCTTGCCACCCCGGATCGCTACAGCCCGAACGCCGTGGTGAACAAAGGCCTCTATGACCCGAATTACGCCGACACCTCGCGTGCTGAGCAGTTCTCGCTGCAAAACAAGCCCAAGACAGTGCCGAAGACTGAAACAGCCGTGCCTGCCATCACTGCCAGCGTCACGACCGAAAAATCAGCGACCACACCGCCGCCTGGAGTCGCCGCCGCCAGTGCTGCGATGGCCGACGGGACCAAGAAGGTGAATGAGAAGGACATCCCGCCGCCCGCCCAGGCCTCGAAAAGCTACGGCACCTTCACCCTCGAAGACCTCAAGGCCCAGGTGCCGCAGAGCAAGGACGGCAACTTCATTCTCGAAGTGCCTGAACTCTACTACACCGGCGGCGATGTCGAAGTACAGAAGGTCATCACTGGCCAGATGGTCGAAACCGTGGCGCAGATCCTGCCGGAGAAGGTCAATAACGCCGACGGCCACCGCCTGCGCATTTTCCGCATGCTCGTCCAATGCTGCGCCGCTGATGCGCGCCCGTATTCCGTGCCCGTGGATTTCGGCAAGAAGGCCCCCGAGTTCAAGGACATGACCTGGGTCAAGGTCGTCGGCAAGATGAGCTACAAGAAGGAAGGCGATCAAACCGTCCCCATCATCGAAGCGACGAAGGTGGAGGAAACGACCGCGCCAGATAACGCGATGATTTATTGAGCCGTCCAGGTTAAGAAAACCCTCAGTATCTCCTCAAGCATGAGCGGGCCGCCACGCCCCTCAAACTTGAAGTCAATGACCCGACAGAGAATCCATTCCGATTCGTGATCAATCCGTCTCACTTCAGGAAAAGCCTTCTCTGAAAGGTCAGTTTCATAGAGGTCTATCGTCACGCTCCAACCTGGATTATCGAGGTTCCCGATACGGATACCATTACTGTGCTCCCAGTCGCCATCGCAATGTGACTGATACCATCTCTGCAACTCGTGCAAGGTGTCCATGCGGTAGCGTTTGTCCGTTTTAGTCGCGTTGAATCAACTCACGGCACGTCGTAAGTTCCCAACGCTGCCACGCCGAAGCGTGTCGAGCCTACCTCATCGGCGATCTCGTTGAGCGCCTCGACTTCGGCGGTGCTGAAGAGAAGGCCACCGGCTTTGGCCGTGTGCGCGGCGTTTTGGGCCTCGGGCTGGCCGGGGAGCAGGCAGCCCTCGTTGCCATGGCCGAGAATGTCGTCGATCACGGCCTTGATGTTCTGGGCGAAATTGCGGCCATTGGAGAACAGGCCGGTGCTGATGGCATCGGGATGAATGACCTGGAAGTAGAAGCTGCTGGTGCGCTTCTCGCCTGCCGGGAACGGCTTGGATTTGATGTCAGGATGCGCACCACCGCCACGCAGGGTGGGCAGACCGCCACCGATCATGCCGCCCATGACTTCGATGAGCAGAGAGAGGCCGTAGCCTTTGTGCGCGCCGAAGGGCAGCAGCCATGCGGCTTCATTCGCGTCCGTGGTCGGTTTCCCGGCAGCATCGACAGCAGCACCGGGAGGCAACGGTTTGCCTTCGCGCTTGAGCTGCTGCACGCGGCCCATGGCGACGGTGGAGGTGGCCCAGTCGATCACGATGGGGAATCCGCAGGCGTCCTGAGTCGGCAGACCCCAGGAATGCGGATTGGTGCCGAGCACCGGGAATTTGCCACCAAAAGGCACCACCTCACCGAGCGTGGAGGTGCAGTTCGTGTAGGCGATGTAGCCTTTCTTTGCCGCATCCATGACGTAGCCGCCACCCCAGAGGTAGTGGAAGGCGTTGTCCACGCTCACCTGGCCGATGCCGTATTTGTCCGCCATCTCCATGCAACGCTCCATCGCACTGAAGGCCACACTTTGACCGAGCTTGAGCTTGCCATCCCACGCTTCACTGGCCGCGAAGGGTTTCTTGATCACTTCGATCTCCGCACCGGGCTTGCAGCCGCCAGTGGCGCTGCCATACAGGTGATCCAGATGCAGTGCCTTGATGGCATTGTGCGTACGGATGCCGTGGGCCGAAGCCATCTCGCAAAACCGTGCGCCATCATCCGCCTCTGCTTTCGTGTAGCCGCGATGCTGGTAGGCGGCGCGGACGAGTGCGTTGTGGGCTTCAGTGGGAACGATGTGGTAGGTGATCGGCATGGTTCGCGGATGATGACGAGACACACGCAGCACGCAAGGCGCTGATTGCGCCTCGTTTCACCAGCAGATGCCTGCGTAGCTCCATGGCAGCGCCTTGAGCTCCGGCCAGCCGTTCACATCAATCACATGCTTCCCTGCTGCTGCCACAACGCGCAGAGACTCGGCATCCACACATTTTTGCGAGGCGATGATGACGTCGCTCTCGCGCACGACTTCCTCGGCGGAATCGCAGAGCAAGTGCGCCAGATGCGGCATGCGACGCTGGATTTCGGCCTCGTTGGCACCGATGAGGCGCGTGAGATTGACCGAGGGATCGTAAATGCGGAGCTGGTAGCCGCGACCGAGCAGCGTCTCGGCGATGGCGACCATCGCGCTGCCGCGCATGTCGTCCGTGTCAGCCTTGAAGGCTAGACCCAACAGACCCACACGTCGTACATCCTTGCTAGCGATTTGATCCAGCAACGCGTCGAGATGCGCTTGATTGGAGGCGATCACATGGTCGAGCAGTGGCAGGTTCACGCCCTCGATGCGTGCGAGGCCGCTGAGCGCGTTCACATCCTTGGGCAAACAGGAACCGCCGAAAGGATTGCCAGGCCGCATGTAGTAACGCGAGATGTTTAAGCGCTCGTCATGGCAGACCACGTCCATCACGCGAGCGCCATCGACCCCGAGATGCTTCGCCATGCGGCCAATCTCGTTGGCAAAGCCGACCTTGAGGGCGTGGAAGTAGTTGCAGGAGTATTTGAGCAGCTCCGCGCCCTCCCATTCGAGGATTTGAGCATTTTGACCGAGCAGATCGAGCGCCTCGTTCGTCGCAGGGGCTTTGCCATCGTGCGTGCCGACAGCGGCAAGTGATGGATCACGGAAATCACGCACGGCGGTGCCTTCACGCAGGAATTCGGGGCAGTAATAGATGTGCAGCAGGCCGGACGCGATGAGATCAGCGAAGAACTCGCGCACAATCACCCGTGTGCTGCCAGGCAGCATCGTGCTGCGAAACAGAATCGTGTGCGGCTGCTGCTTCTCATGAATCCCCGCAGCGATCTGCGCGGAAACTTTGCGCACGAAGTCGAGATTGAGCCGGCCTGCGGCCTGGGAAGGTGTGCCGACGCAGATGATGCTGACCTGCGAGGCTTTGACGGCTGCCGTGGCGTCTGTGGTGGCATCGAGACGGCCCTCGCGCTTCGCGGTTTGCAGCAAGGATTCGAGTTCGGGCTCGATGATGGGAGAGATGCCCGCTTTGAATGCATCCACCTTCGCCTGCTGCACATCGGCCCCGATGATGTGATGGCCGAGTTCGGCGAGACAGCCTGCGGTGACGGCCCCGACATAGCCGAGGCCGAAGATGCTGACGTGGTGGGCAGGTAAGCGAGGCATCCGCCAATCAAGCATGCCCTCTGGCGACAAACAAACATCTTCACAACAGGTCGGATATTTGACAAATTGCCCTAGATGTGGAGCAAACTGAAATTAACGCGGCAGATCGGCGCATTCGCCCTTCTGTCATTCGGCATTCAGCATTCCGCCCGCGGCCATCCGGCGGATCAAAGTGAGATGCGCATGCGGCCGACGCCCCACCAGTTGGAGGCGCGCTTCACGTTCAACATCCTGACGTTGACACGGTTTGTGCGGATGGATGCGAACGGCGATGGGATGCTCAGCATGGAAGAACTGGATCTAGCGCAGCCGGTGGTTGTGCAGTATTTGAACTCGCACATACGACTCGACATCAACCAGCAGAAGGCCGCGCTGGGCACGCAGGTGAAGTTTGACTACCTCTGGCCAAATGCGCGCGTGTCACCACCGATGACGGAGTTCGAGTATGCGGCACGAAATGTGGACGTAACATTCACCGTGCCGGTGGAGAAGCGCTTGCTGGAGGACTTCTGGGTCGGATTTGAGATTTTCGAACAAACGGGACCGATGCAGACGATTCGCGGCATTTTTGAGCAGGATGGGAAGATCGAAGAGGTGCCGTTCACCGTGCAGGAGCCGGAGTACACCTATGACACCGGCTTCGCGGATGATCCGTTTGTGCAGGAGGCCGAAAAGAAGGCCGTGGAACCGCCGAGTGAGCAGCACTGGTGGATGCTGCGTGCTGTGGTGCTCATGATCCTGCTCGTGGTGGGCCGGAAGATCCAGCTCAGCGCCCTTTCTCGCAAAACAATCGCACGCCGTCGGCGCACATCGAGGTGACGTTGGCACTTTCGCCTTTCAGCCAGAGTTCCTCGCTGACTCCGGCCTGCATGGCGATTTGATGCTCGGCAGCAGCGTAACGCTGCCGGTTTTCCTCGACGCTGATGCCCTCATGGAAGCCGGCGGCAACGCGTTCATGCACAGCCATGATGCGCTGGCGATAGTGGGCGAGATGTTCGGCGACATCGCTCACTGCACCGAAGTGGGTGAGGTAGAGCGTTTTGAAGTTGGCCGCCATGAGACGATCCACGGATTGCACATACGCGACGGGATCGAACTGCGGTGGGGCGGCAGTGACGGAGAGATAGCGGCTGCCTTCGAGACGCATGCCAGCGACATCGCCGGTGAAGCAGACATCGCCGATGATGAAGGCGTGATGATGCCGCGCATGCCCGGGCGTGTTCCAGGCGATGATTTCGACTTCCCCCAGCGGCACGCGTTCGTTGTCTTGCAGTGCGATGACATGCTCGGCGGGTGCGGGAAGCATCTCACCCCAGAGGGAGTCCATTTGATCGCCATAGATCATGCGGGCGCTGTCGATGAGCTTGGCAGGATCGACGAGATGTCGCACTGCGTTGGGATGGCAGTAGATCGTGGCGCCGTTTTGGGCGAACCAGCCGGCAGCACCGGCATGGTCGAGATGGATGTGCGTAACGAAGACTTTCTTGATGGCCGATTCATCGACTCCGGCGGCACGAATGGCACAGCGCAGGGTCGCCAAGGTTGATCCGGGCCCGGTCTCGATCAAAGCGAACTCACCACCGCTCTCGACGAGGTAGGCAGCGATGAGGCCGGGGATGTTTTGGAAGCGGAGATCGAGCGTGTGGATGCGCATGAGCAGGAGTCATGGCTGCGCCGTCAAGAAGGTCAAGTGGTGGTCAAGCATCGTGCCGAAACCATCTTGACCATACTTGACCACTTTCTTGACTTCTTGACCAAGAACTACCGCATCGCCTCGAAGCGCTTCTTGAGAATGTCCTTCTGACTTGCACCGCCGAGCTTGGCTTGCGTGTCGTCGATCCACTTTTGTTCAAGAGCGTTCTTGGTGGGGCGGTTCACCTGATAATAGACGCCGAATTTTCCGGGAGCGAGATTTTCGGCGAGCTTGAAGGCGGCCTGGTCGTCGGTCACGTCATGCTGCGTTTCGTCGATGGTCTCCCAAGTGCCGCCTTTTTTCGGCCAGCTATCGTCAAAGGCACCGGCGTAGAACATGACGCACTCGCTCAGGCACTCAACGACGCTGAAGCCGTCATGCAGGATGGCACGGGTGAAGATTTCTTCCATGTGCTTCACCTGCGCGGCATGCGTGCGGGCAATGAAAGTCGCGCCGCTGGCGAGGAGTTGCTTCATCGGATTGATGGGGCGGTCAATGCTGCCAGTGGGGTCGGTTTTGCTCTTGAAGCCGATAGGGCTGGTGGGGCTGGTCTGCTTCTTGGTCAGGCCATAGACGAAGTTGTCCATGATGACGTAGGTGAGCTTGATGTTTTTGCGCGCGGCATGGTTAAGGTGGTTGCCACCGATGGAGAAGCCATCGCCGTCACCACCAAAGACGAACACATGCACGTCAGGACGGCTCAGCGAGATGCCGGTGGCAAGCGGCAGAGCACGGCCATGGATGAAATGGATGCCATGCGTGTTCATGAAATACGGGAAGCGGCTGGAGCAGCCGATGCCGGCGACGCAGACGATGTTTTCATGCGGATACTGAAGCTTCTCCAGCACGCGGTAGAAGATGTTCAGCACGGCGAAGTCGCCACAGCCGGGACACCATGTGGGATGGTCGGCGGTGAGAGCTTTTTTCGTGAGCTTGTTCGGATCGACAACGGGCGCGGCAGGAGCAGCGGCTGGGACGGGAGCGAGGGCGGTGGACATGATGTTTGAAAAGTGAAGGTTGGATGCAGAAAGATGTGAATCAGGCCTGAGCGGTCATGATTTTTTCGACGCCGGTGACGATTTCGCGGATGCGGAAGGCGAGGCCGTCGGTTTTGCAGACGGACTTGATGCGCGGATCAGCAAGGCTGGCACGCAACAGCGTGGCGAGCTGACCGTAGCCGTAGAGGCCGGAGTCGTTCATCTCGACACAGACGACGTGCTTGAACTTCTTGAACAAGCCGTCGAGGCCGTCAGGCATCGGATGCAGGTGGCGCAGGTGCAGCGCGCCGGCCTTGTGGCCTTCGAGGCGGAGACGATCCACGCTCTCTTTGATCGGGCCGTAGGTGCTGCCCCAGCCGATGACGAGGACGTCGCCGGTTTGATCGCCATGAATTTCAGGCAGCGGCAGTTCTTTGGCTAGCTGCACGAGCTTGTTGCGGCGTTTCGCTGTCATCAAGGTGTGCATTTTGGGGCTGCCGCTGGGGTGGCCCATTTCGTCGTGCTCAAGTCCCGTGGAGACGGGGAACTTGCCGCCTGCCATCTTTGAGCCGGGAGGTGCGTGACGGGTGATGGCATCGAGCGGATACGGTTTGAAGTCCGCAGGACGCGTGGAGAGATCGAGTTCGGGTTCGACCCAGTGCTTGTCGAGATCAGGCTCTTCAAAGGCCTCAATGCGGCTGCTGAGAGCCTGATCGCTGAGAATGATGACGGGGCAGGAATACTTCTTCGCGAGCTTGCAAGCCTCCAGGGCGATGTAGAAGCAGTCTTCCACATCCTGCGGCGCCACCACGATGCGCGGCGTGTCGCCGTGGCTGCCGTAGATGGCTTGCATGAGGTCTGACTGCTCCACGCTGGTCGGCAGACCGGTGGACGGACCACCACGTTGCACATTGACGCAGATGAGCGGGATTTCCGCCATGCTGGCGTAACCGAGCGCTTCCATTTTCAACGACAAGCCGGGGCCGGAGCTGCCAGTGATGGCAAGATGGCCGGCAAAGGCAGCACCGATGGTCATGCTGACAGCGGCAAGCTCATCTTCCGCCTGCACATAAATGCCGCCGTATTTAGGCAGTTCGACACGCAGCGTTTCTAAGATCGACGACCACGGCGTGATGGGATAAGCGGCGCCATAACGCACCCCGGCAGCAATAAGGCCCATGGTGAGCATTTGATTGCCATCGGCGCTGATGCGATGGCCGCTCGTCGCTTCACCGGGCACAAAGGCGAATTTCTCGATGTCGCCCACCTGATAGGCAAAACCGGCGTCAAAGGCCAGCAGCGCATTGCGCAGCACGCTTTCGTCCTTTTTGCCGAACTGGCGGCTGACGATGCCAACGAGCTTCTCTTTGTCCAAATTGAACACGGCAGTCACCATGCCGAGCACGAACATGTTCTTGCCACGATCACGCGTAGAGCCGCCCACGGCCTCCACCGTCGCCGAAGTGAATGGTACGCCGATGTGGATGATGCCGCGCTCATGTTTGACGTCCTCCGGCCCCATGTCCGCCGTGTCGTAGAAGCAGATGCCGCCGTCACGTAGTGCGGAAATGTGGCTTTCGTAGCTGTGCTTGTAAAAAGCCACGAGCACGTCCGCCTCGTCACCTTCGTGCAACACCTCACCGGAACCGAGATGCACCTGGAAGATCGACGGTCCACCCGAAATCGTGGACGGGATCGTCATGTAGGTCATCACCTCCTGTGCGGTGCGGCCCGCGAGACGCGCAAGGAAGCCGCCAATGGACTGGATGCCATCTTGCGAGTTGCCTGCGAGGCGGATGACGGCGTTGCGCAGAGTCGTGGGTGTGGACGACGAGGGAGAGTCAGCGGTGGCTGTGGACATGATTGGGTGGTTGGCCCGGTTAAGGTTGGGTGATTGAAACGCCATTCTATGAAGTCTTTTGCAGATCGTCCAGACTTGTGAGGGGCTTTTTTCAAAAGGACTGCGACTGGGCGGCTATGGATCAAAGACCTTGCTATCTCCCCCATCGGTGGGAGTATGACCGCCCTCTAAACTCAGGGGAACCGCATTATGGACAAACACACCTTCCCTGAACTGGGAATCGCGCCCGAGCTTCTCGACGCCGTCAAATCACTCGGATTCGAGCAACCCTCGCCCATCCAGGCCGAAGCCATTCCCGTGGCGCTCACCGGACGCGATGTCGTCGGGCAGTCCCAGACCGGCTCTGGCAAGACCATGGCCTTCGGCATTCCCGTCGTCCAGCGGGTCGATCCCACCCAGCGCAACGTGCAGGCACTGATCCTCTGCCCCACCCGCGAACTGGCCATGCAGGTCTGTGCGGAGATCCACAAGCTCGCCACCTTCAAAGACATCCGCGCCACGCCGGTTTACGGCGGCGCTTCTTATGACCGCCAGATTCGTGCCCTGCAAAGCGGCTCCCAGATCGTCGTCGGCACTCCAGGCCGCATTCTCGACTTCATGGAGCGCGGCTTGATCAAGCTCGACGGCCTGAAGATGCTCGTCTTCGATGAAGCCGATGAAATGCTCGACATGGGCTTCAGCGACGACATCGACCGCCTCATGGCCGCCGTACCCGAAGAACGCCAGACGATCTTCTTCAGCGCCACCTTCGAGCCCCGCATTCGCCGACTCGTCGAAAATTACACGCGCAACGCCGCCACGATCACCATCCAGCAGAAAGCGCTCACCGTTCCCACCGTGGAGCAGCGCTACTACGAGGTGCATGGCCGTTCCAAGACCGAAGTGCTCTGCCGCGTCATCGACATCGAGGCTCCGCGCCTCACCATCGTCTTCGCCAACACCAAACGTGCCGTCGATGACGCCACCGACGCCCTCGTGGCCCGTGGTTATGCCGCCGACCGTCTGCATGGCGACATCAATCAAACGATGCGCGAGCGTGTCATGCGGAACTTCCGCAGCGGTGCCGTCGAAGTCCTCTGCGCCACCGACGTGGCCGCACGCGGCCTCGACGTGGACAACATCGACCTCATCGTCAATCTGGAGCTGCCCTACGACGCCGAAGATTACGTTCACCGCATTGGCCGCACCGGTCGTGCCGGACGCAAAGGCAAGGCCGTCAGCCTCGTTGCCGGACGTGAAATTTATCTCATGCAGCGCATCCAGCGCTTCATCAACATCCGCATCGACCGAGCCGCCGTGCCGTCGCAGGAAGACCTCGAAGCCACGCGTGTCGATAAGACCTTCGAGAAGGTCAAAGCCGTGCTCGAAGCCAGCAGCTACACCTCCCACGAGCACAGCATTCAGCGCCTTCTTGATGCTGGCTTCACCGCCACCGAGATCGCCAGTGCCTTGATGGACCTCCTCATGAAGGACCAGGTCCGCGAAGCTGAGGCGATCATGGAAGACCGTGCGCCGAAGCGCAAAGACATCCCGCAGCGCGAATTCCAGGCCCGTCCAGCGCCTCCTGCACCTCCAGCCCGCACGCCTACCCCAGTTCCGTCCGCCGCACCTGCGCCAGCGCCCGTTGTTGCCACCGCTTCTACTGAAGCAGCGCTACCTTCTGCTGAGTCCGCCGAAGCATCTATCCCATCAGACTCAGCACCCGCCGAGTCAGAAGAAGATGCCGGCCCCACGAATCATCAGGCCGCAGCTCCTGCGCCTGCCGCAGCGCCACGACCCGCTCCCGCGAAATTCGACAACGAATACGACACCTCCGACGACGAACGCCCGCTGCCCAAGAAGCAGAGCAGCTACGTCCAAAAAGGCCCGCGCTCAGGCATGGTGCGCCTGTTCATCAACGTCGGTGGCATGGACCAGGTGCGTCCGCAGGACATCGCCGGCATGCTTTACAACACCATTCAAGACCTCACCCCCGGCAGCATCGGAGCCATCGACGTGCTGGAGAAATGCAGCTTCGTCGAGGTGCCAGGAGATGTCGTCGAGTCTGTGCTCGAAGGCGTCAAAGGAGCCCAACTGCGTGGCCGCGATGTCCGCATGGATCACGCCGATCGTCCCGATGACATCAGTGGCATACGCCAGAAGCGCTTCGGCGGTGGCGGCGGCTTCGTCAAAAAGCCCGGTTACGGCGGTGGCGGCGGATTTAACAAAGGCGGTTTCGGCGGCGGTGGTGGCTACAAAGGTGGCGGCTCCGGCGGCGGTTACCAAGGTGGTGGCGGTGGCTATCAAGGCGGTGGCGGCGGTGGTTTCAGCAAACCCGGTGGCTTCAAAGGCTACGGTGGCAAACCCGCCTACGGCGACAAACCCCATCTCAAACGCGACGGCGAAGGCCCCAGCCCCGGTTACGGTGGCGATGAAGGCCCACGCCGCGCAGATGCTGGCAGCGGCTACGGTGGCGGAGGCAATCGCGAAGATGGCGGCGGCTACGGCGGCGGCAAACGTCCCTACGGTGGCGGCGGTGGTGGCTTCAAAAAGCCCGGCTTCGGCAGCGGTGGTGGTGGCGGCGGCTTCAAGAAGAAGTGGTAATCGGCCCTTTGTCTTAAATCTGTATCGGACCTCAAGACAGCGCCTCTGTGCACCTGAGGATCGTTGGATTCAACGATCTCAGCAGCACAGAGGGAGATTCACAAGGCACCTCCGTGCCCGGCCCATTTTTCGACTTGTTCTCTGCGGCAAAGTTGCGCAGACTCCTACGGCATGCAACGACCTCCAAGACTCCGACTGACTACACCTCTGCTCTTGGCACTTTCGGGGATCTTGGTTATCAGAATCGCCGACGCTAAAAACTACCCGCTGGCACGCGCATTAGCTCCGCACTTGAAGCCACTGGCACTGACCGCAAAAGCAGAGCCCCAAGGCCTGAACCAGGCTCGTGGACAGATCATCACCATACTAAACGCCATGCAAAGCAGTGTGGAGTCTGGGGGACCAGACGCCCGCAGCCTGCTGAACATGGCCTTCGAATTCCAACCAGCCGTCGGCCCGGTACAGGGATCGACCATGCAGGGCAATCTGATGCAGATGTGGCAGGAGGCGCGGGCACTCGGCTGTTTTGACAGCCTGCACCACTTCACTGGTGCCATCACCAAGGGCCCCGATTCTGGCACACAAGCCGTCTTTGAATACATCGTCCTGCTGGAACATGCACCACGGTTTTCACGCGATGTTTCGAATGTGCGCCTTATGCCACCCCTCAAAAGTCGCGAAAAGGGAGGCAACAACCCAGCGCGTGACCTTGCCTTTGCGAAACAGCTTCAGGAAGTGGAGCGTGAGATCGTCGGCATGATCGCCCTGAAAAAGATTGAAGAAGGCCCGCCCGTGAAAAAGGCGGAACCCACCAACAGCATCGGGCAGACGAAAGCCGAGCACCTGCGCCTGTTTCAGGCAGAAATGGAAAAGGCTGGTGAGCTGGGGCAGAAATCCCCCAACATCCGGCTCATCGGAAGACAGACGGAACAACCCATGAAAAAAAATGGCTACCAGTGGGTCTATACGGTCGAACTCACCAACCTTTCGGCTTATCCCACAGAGGTCGTCGTGGAATGGTGGCTGATCGGCGACACTGAAATCAAGCATCTCAACTATTTGTTTGCCGAGGGCAAAGAGACCCTCCAATTGCGTTCCGCCGGCATCGAGAAATTGGAGTTCAAAACCAAATCCAAGAGCCATTACGATGGCCGTGCTGACGATCTCGACGGTCTCGGCCCCAAAGACCCGATGCGCGGCAAGACAGAACCCAAGTACCGTGGTGCCGTCATCCGCGTGCTTCACGGCAAAGATAAAAAGACCGTGGCCACCTGGTCCTCGGATGCCACCATGGCAAGGTCATTGGCCGAAGATCCCGGTGAACAATACGATCTCAGTCGCCTCCCCAAACTCTACGAGAACGACGTGAAGAAGTATTGAATCTTCCCACGCTGCGACCGCACTTAAAGTAGCGCAACTTGCAGTCTCACTTCCGCACCTCGTTCACAAACTCCTCCATCAAATCCATCGCCTTGGCGATGAGTTCGGGGGCGGTGGCGTAGCAGCAGCGTACAAAACCTTCACCGGCGCTGCTGAAGGCGCTGCCAGGAACGACGGCGACGCTTTTCTTCTCCAGAAGCTGGATGGCGAATTCTTTGCTGGTGAGGCCGGTGCTGCGGATGTCCGGGAAGACGTAGAAGGCGCCACCGGGATTGAAGCAGTGCAGGCCCATGCCGTTGAGACGGCTGACGATGAGATTGCGGCGCTGCTCGTAGCTCTGACGCATGTCCTCGTAGGCGGTCTCGCCCATTTTGAGGGCCTCAATGCCAGCCATCTGGCTCATGATGGGAGCGCAGAGCATGCAGTATTGATGAATCTTCATCATTGCCTCACGCAGCGGTGCAGGCGCGCAGGCGTAACCGAGACGCCAGCCGGTCATGGCAAAGGCCTTGCTGAAGCCGTGCAGCAGGATGGTGCGCTCACGCATGCCGGGATACTCGACGATGCTCTTGTGCTTGCGGCCGTCGTAAAGCAGTTCGCTGTAAATTTCATCGGTGAAGACGAGCAGATCGTGCTTCACGGCCAGCGCGGCGATCTTCGCCAGTTCTTCCTCCGGCATGATGCCGCCGGTGGGATTGGTGGGGAAGTTCATCGCAATGACCTTCGTCTTCGGCGTGATCGCCTTCTCCACGTCGGCGGCCATCAGCGCGAATTCATTCTCCTCACGCGTCTGCACCACGACGGGGACGCCGTAGGCCATTTTAATGCTCGGTGAGTAGCTCACGTAGCACGGCTCATGATAGATCACTTCATCATCCGGATTCAGCACGGCACGGAAGGCGATGTCGAGCGCCTCGGACACGCCGACGGTGACGAGGATCTCCGTCTTCGGATCGTAGGTGGTGCGGAAGTGCTTCGTCACATACTCGCTGATCAAGATGCGCAGGGCTTCGAGGCCGAGGTTCGAGGTGTAGCTCGTCTGGCCCTTCTCCAGCGAGCGGATCACCGCCTCGCGGATCGGCCACGGCGTCGGTTTGTCCGGCTCACCGACGCCGAGCGAAATGACATCGGTGCGGCCGATGACGAGTTCGAAGAAATCGCGAATGCCGGAACGCGGCAGGTCGCGAATGATATGGGAAATTTTGTTGTCGTAGTCCATGACCTCTATGTCCTCGCCACTCATGGAGCCACCAGCAGGCGCTCTTCATCGCCGCCATCGTTCGACAGAAACCCGTTTTCTTTATACGCCTTCAATTGAAAGCGCGTGGCCGTGGACAGCACACCGCCGAGGGTGCTGAGCTTTTCAGCCACAAAAGTCGCCACATCGAGCAAGTCCTTGCCCTCGACGATCACGGCAAGGTCATATCCGCCGCTCATCAGGTAGCAGTCGCGCACTTGGTCGAATTTCGAGATGCGACGTGCCAGACGATCAAATCCGCCATCGCGTTCCGGGGAGATGCGCACCTCGATCAAGGCAGTCACCCGACGATCCCCTGCCTTGAGGCGATCCACCACCGCGCTGTAACCCAAAATCGTGCCATCGGCTTCCGCTGCCGCAATCTGCGCGACGACGTCGGCTTCCGAGATGCCCATGGCGAGGGCAATCTCCTTGGGAGTTCGGTTGGAGTTGTTGCGAAGCAGTTCGATGAGCGGGTCCATGGTAAGGGGTCGCGATTCTAACGCGAGACCGTGGTTTGAACAGCGGAAACCCGAACGAACCTTGCACTTTGAGCCGGGAGCATGAAACATCGCCTCCATGCGCAAAACCGCCGTCCAGATCATCGAAAAACTCACCCAAGCAGGCCACACGGCGCTGCTGGCGGGTGGTTGTGTGCGGGACATGCTGCTGGGACGCGAACCGAAGGACTACGATGTGGCAACGAGTGCGACGCCGGAACAGGTGGTGAAGCTGTTCCCCGGCGCGCAGACCGTGGGAGCGCATTTCGGTGTCGTCATCGTGCGCCTGAACCATGTGCATGTTGAAGTGGCCACCTTCCGCAGTGATGGCAGCTACAGCGATGGCCGCAGACCGGACAGCGTGAGTTATTCCACGCCCGAACTCGATGCCCAGCGTCGCGATTTCACGATCAACGGCCTGTTCTTTGATCCGCTCACGGAACGAGTGATTGATTACGTCGATGGGCAGGTCGATCTGCGCATGGGGCTGCTGCGCGCCATCGGCGTGGCGAAAGATCGCTTTGAAGAAGACCACCTGCGCATGCTGCGGGCGATTCGTTTCGCCACCGTGCTCGGTTTTGACATCGAGCATGCCACCTGGGAGTCGATCTGTGGTCTGGCGGAGAAGATCAAGAGCGTCAGCATCGAGCGCATCCGCGAGGAGTTCGTCAAAACGATGCTCAGCCCGAATCGCGTGCGCGGTTTCGATCTGCTGGTGAACAGCGGCCTCATGGCGCAGTTCCTGCCGGAAATCCTCGTGCTGCAAGGCTGCGAGCAGCCGCCGCAGTTCCATCCCGAAGGCGATGTGTTCATCCACACCCGTCTCATGCTCAGCCTGCTGCCTGCGGATGCCTCGCTGCCGCTGGTGATGAGCGTGCTGCTGCATGACATCGCCAAACCGGCCACGCAAACACACGACGCCGACACGGGTCGCATCCGCTTCAACGGCCACGACAAGATCGGCGCCGAGATGACCGGCGGTATCATGCGCCGCATGAAGTTCCCGAACGATGTCATCGAGCCGACGGTGATCGCGGTGGAGAACCACATGGCCTTCATGAACGTGCAAAAGATGCGCACCGCCACCCTGCGCCGCTTCATGGCGCGTCCGTCCTTCGACGACGAACTGGCCCTGCACCGTGTCGATTGCCTCGGCTCGAACGGCTTCACGGATAATTACGACTTCCTGCTCGCTAAGAAGCAGGAGTTCGCTAGCGAGCCAATGCTGCCGCCACGGCTCATCACCGGCGCCGATTTGATACAACAAGGCTGGCATGCAGGCAAAGCACTTGGCCGCCTGCTGACCACGCTGCAAACCTTGCAGCTCGAAGGCACGCTCAAAACGAAGGAGGAGGCGCTGGCATGGATCGCGCAATATGCGCCAGAGGCGGATGTGTTTGAGACGGTGGAGGAATGATGAGTACGTTGTTCACGCTTTAGCGTGATGTCCGTTCTCCAGATCACGCTGAAGCGTGAACAACGTACTTCAACGCGGCGCACCCAGAATCTTCATCCGCGCCGCGTTGTCGAGCTTCCGCATGGCGGCGACCTCGCGATAAAAGGCTTCGAGATCATCTCCATGCAGTTTGAGCAGGCGCTCAAAGCCCGGCACCATCGTGTAGTAGGTGGCTACGGTATTGAGCCGGGCGTTGTTCCACTGTTGTGCGGCCACTTGCTCGTAGCGGCTGTGTCCCGCCTTGGTGCGCAGTTGCTCGGCCTCGTGCAGCATGGTCTTGAAAGCGTGAAGTTTGATCAGACGTTCGGTTTCAATGCTGCGATAGGTGGAGGCGTAAACGTCCTTCAATTTTTCCCGCGTGCGCAGCAGCAGGGAGATCACCTCGCGGCCTTTTTTCAAACTGGCTTCATAAGCGCGCAGGCCGTTTAGATCGCCCTTGGAGCGATACCAGCGGCGCACCCCGTGCTCAGCGTTGGCGGTGGCGAAAGCTTCGTTGAAGTCGGTGTCGCCAGGAATGAAGACCTTGGCGTGGGTGAGTTCGTGAAAGACGAGTTCGGCCAGATCCGCATCACTGCGGTGCAGAAAGGTGTTCAACACCGGATCGCGCAGATAGCCCAGCGTCGAGTAGGCATCGACTCCGCCGACAAATACATCGAGTCCCTGCTTGCGCAGCCGCTCCCCTTCCCGCTGCGCGTCTTTTTCAGCGAAAAAACCGCGATACTTCAGACTGCCGACCAACGGATACCACCAAGTCTTTGCCTCGACGGAAAACTCAGGCGAGGCAAACACCACCCAGACGACGTAGGGCCGTTTCAGATCGCAGTACTTGCCGAAACTCTTCGTTGGCAGGTGCAGTTCACGAGCGGCAAAGGCGCGCAGCTCTTCGATCAGCAGCAGCTTGCGTTTGACTTCCGCAGCGACAGCGGGATCCGCCAGCACCTCGGCATTGGGCCTGGATTTGCGCGACAACTCCATCTGCCCGCTGATGGCCTGCCGGTAAAATGA
Source organism: Verrucomicrobiales bacterium (assembly GCA_043770175.1). Lineage (GTDB taxonomy): Bacteria > Verrucomicrobiota > Verrucomicrobiia > Verrucomicrobiales > Verrucomicrobiaceae > Prosthecobacter. The sequence continues at coordinate 31,882 of JAYVIO010000070.1, forward strand.
CATGGTGCTGCATGAGCACACCAGCAGTGCTGTGAGGAGCGCAATCCAGTGGCGGGTCAGGCTGGGCATTGAATGATGCACATTAGGCATTGAACTTTGAACACGAAACTCTAAAAAGCTCACCATGTCCTTTATTCACGACGATTTCCTGCTCTCCACCAAGGCTGCCAGCCGACTGTTCCACACGTTTGCCAAGGACGAACCGATCCTGGACTACCACAATCACCTGCCGCCGAAAGACATCGCGCAGAACCGGCAGTTCAAGAATCTCTTCGAGATCTGGCTCGAAGGCGACCACTACAAGTGGCGTGCGATGCGCTGCAATGGCGTGCCGGAGGAGTTCATCACCGGCAAGGCCAGTCCGCGTGACAAGTTCATGGCCTGGGCCAAAACGGTGCCGCACACGCTGCGCAATCCGCTCTACCACTGGACGCACCTCGAATTGAAGCGCTACTTCGGCATCGACACGCTGCTGGATGAAAAGACCGCCCCGGCGATCTGGGAGCAGACCGAGGCGATGCTGGCGCAGCCGGAGATGAGCGCCCGTGGCATCCTGCGCACGCAGAAGGTGAAAGCGCTCTGCACCACGGACGATCCCATCGACGATCTCGCCTGGCACCGCCAGTGCGCGGCGGATGGGTTTGAAGTCGGCGTGTATCCCACCTTCCGCCCCGACAAGGCGCTGACTGTGCATCTGCCTGAGGCCTGGAACGCGTGGTGCGACAAACTCAGCGCTGCGAGTGGCGTTGAAGTGAAAAGTTATGCATTATTGCTGGAGGCTTTGAAGCAACGTCACGACTTCTTCCACAGCATCGGCGGTCGTTTGAGCGATCACGGCTTGAACTACTGCCACGCGAACTTCGTCAGCGATGCCGAGGCCGAGCGCATCTTCCAAAAAGCTCGCAGCGGCACGGCAGCGAGCGCGCAGGAGCAGGATCAGTTCGCCAGCAACATCATGCTGCACGTGGGTTGCTTGAACGCCGCACGCGGCTGGACCATGCAGCTTCACCTCGGCCCCGTGCGCAACAACAACAGCCGCCTCGCCCGCCAAATCGGCGCGGATGTCGGCTGCGACAGCATCGGCGATTATCCGCAGGCAGAGACGCTCTCGCGTTTCCTCGACCGCCTCGACACCGAAAACGCACTGCCCAAGACCGTGCTCTACAACGTCAATCCCGCGCACAACTACGTCTTCGGCACCATGGCCGGCAACTTCGCCGATGGTACCACGCCCGGCAAAGTGCAGTTCGGCTCCGCGTGGTGGTTCGTGGATCAAAAAGAAGGGATGGAGTGGCAGATCAATGCCCTGAGCAATCTCGGCCTGCTAAGCCGCTTCATCGGCATGCTCACCGATAGCCGCAGCTTCATGAGTTTCCCACGCCACGAATACTTCCGCCGCACGCTGTGCAATCTGCTCGGCGCTGACATCGAAGCCGGAACGATCCCCAATGACGACGCCCTCGTCGGCAGCATGGTGAAGAACATTTGCTACACAAATGCAAAGTCGTATTTGGGTCTGAAGACAGCATAGCAGAGCGCGGTTTAAACCGCGATGGCAGCAAAATCAGACCTCGCAGAAAATTCTCTCGCGCTCGTCCCGTGACTTGATAGTCTTTCCCCACTTTCGGGTATTCCGCCCAGAATGTGCTGCATGAAAACTAGCTCACTGCCACCAAGCTCTGCTGGGACAGCATCATCGCCTGCGGCGGAGCAACGCGACGAGCATGCGCGCTGTGATTTCCTGCATAGCCTGCTCGAGTACATGCCGGACCGCATTTACTTCAAAGACAAGCAAGGCCGCTTCATTCTCGTCAACAAGGCGCAGGCCAGCTATCTCGGTGCCCATGGCGCGGCGGAGATCATCGGGAAAAGTGATTTCGACTTCTTCGACCAAGAACTCGCCCAAGCCGCCTTCGATGACGAGCGGGCAGTCATGCGCACCGGCACGGCCATCACGGGCAAGGTGGAGGAGAAACTGCTGCTCGACGGCCGCACCGGCTGGGCCTTGGTGGCGAAAATCCCCATGCGCAATGAAGCAGGCGAGATCATCGGCACCTGCGGCATCTCCAAAGACATCACCCGGCTGCGTGAGACGCAGGACTCATTGCATGAGGCGCTTTCAGCGGTCGCTTCGCAGAAAACGCAGTTGTCCAAGTCCCTCGCCGAACTCAACAAGGCGCATCAAGAACTTAAGACCGCGCAGGAGCAGTTGATCGACTTTCAAAAACTCCAAGGCCTAGCCCGGCTCTCCTTTGGTGTGGCGCAGGAGATTCAAACCCCCCTTGCCACCCTCGAACTCGGACTTGGCTTCCTGTCCAACCAACCGGTCATCGCGCAAGATGAATCTGCAACCCCGGCGCTCACCGGCATGGCGGAAGCTATTGCCCGTGTCGAGGTGGTGATCCGAGCGCTCCTGGAGGGCGCCACGAGCACCGGCGTCACCTTGAAACCCGGCGAAGCCGCCGAGATCGTCCGCCAGGCGGTGGACCGGATTCATAGCGCGAAATCTGGCAAAACGCTGGAATGACGAAGGGCAAGGAGCCAGTTGCGCCAGCGCCTCGGCTCCGCATCATTCCGCATTGGCTTGCCCGCGTCCCACGCGATACACCGCCAACTCCGTGCGGATCAGCAAATCATTTCCGCACACCGCCATAGAAGCCAGGGTCTTCTCCTTCAGGTCGCTGGTGGCCACCACTTGCAGTGTCTTGCCGGGCTTCACCACGGCGGAGGCGCCTTTCTCGTCGATGGCGTAGATCAAACCGTCAGCAAACAGCAGGGAGGCCGAACTCGGGCCCAACAGACGCTCTTCAAAATGCACCGTGTTGGTCTTCGCGTCGCGGCAGGTAAAAAGGCCGTTGTCCGCCAGCATGTACAACTCATCACCGATCACCAGCATGGACGGGTTGTGCGGGACATACTTCGTCTCCTGCCACACCACGTGCGTGTTCGTCACATCGCCCTTGCCATCCACTTTGATCGCCAAGCCCACCGGCTTGTCGTAGCCCGTGCTCATGAAAATCATCCCATGAGCGAACACCGGCCGCGGCACCACCGAGTAGCCCGTGCCATACATTACATGCCAGATCTCGCTGCCGTCCTTCGGGTTCAGCGCCTGCACAATGCCGCTGCCCGCGCTGATGAGTTGTTTCTGGCCAGCGACCTCGATCAAGAGTGGTGTGCAGAAAGAAAACTTGCTCTTCGCCTCCGTCGGCGGGCGGGCGATCTTCCAGCGCGTCTTGCCCGTGGTCTTGTCCAGCGCCACCACGCTTGGATCTTTGCTGCCGTCCGCATCAAAGATGAGCAGATCGTCCACAAGTACCGGACTGCCGCCCGTGCCGTGCTGCGGCGTGTAGCCGTTCTCCTGCGAGATCCACACAATTTTGCCCGCTTCATCCAGACAAGCCGTGCCGTGATGCGAGAAATGCGCATAAATGCGCCCCGCCTCATACACCACCGTCGGACTCGCCTGGCTGTTCTTGTTGTGCATCTTCAGCGCGGCCGGATCAGCGATTTCCAACACCTTGGTGTCCCAGACCGCCTTCCCCGTCCCCGCATCCAGGGCGATGACATGCAGGCTCACCGGCTTCGGCGGCGGTGGTGGAGCTTTCGCTGGCGTGGGACGTTTGCTCGCACCACCCGGAGCCACCACGACCGGAGGCGTGACAGGCGCGGGAGCGACCGCAGCAGCAGCATTTGGATCCACCGGCAGTTCGATTGCCGTCGTGATGAAAATCTTGCCGTTTGCCACTACTGGCGACGACCACCCCTTCCCCGCCAGCACAGAACGCCACACGATATTCTTGTCCGGCGCCCACTCTGTCGGCAGCCCTTTGGCGGTGGAAAACCCCTGCGCCGTCGGTCCGCGAAACTCCGGCCACAGAGATTCAGCGTGAGAAGAAGCCGCCAGCAGGCAGAGTCCGAGAGAGAAAAGCAAAGGAACGCGGGTCGTCATAAGAGAGGCGTAAGGAACGACCCGCACTCAAGGAAGCTTTCGGCACGCCAGTGACTTTTGCTGTTCCACTCCACCTCTTCAGATCCCGCCTTGATTTCACGCTGGCCTTTTCCGCCGAACTCTGAGAACATCCGTCCATGAACACGCCCTCGCCCGCTCTTGAAAGGAAATGCCTCAGCCGCCGTGAGATCCTCCGTGGCCTCGGCGCGACCGCCGCATTCAGTGCGCTTCCCTCGTTGCGAGCCGCCACCGCAGCCAAGGACTCATTGCCGATGCAGTTCTACAAAAGCCTCAGCGAGGAGCAGCTCGGCAAGATCATCCTGCCCGTCAACCATCCGAAGCGTCAGTTTGTCAGCAACTGGTGGTACATCTGCCCCGAACAGCGCCTCCATACCTTCTACACCAAGGACCAGCAGGATCTCGTGAAACAGATCTTCGAATCTTTGCATCATCCCGACCATCGCGAGAAAATGAACTGGCAGGTGCAGAAGGATCTCATGGGCCAGATCAAAAACACGCCCTCAGTCGCCTTTTTCGGCACGCCGGAGGACAAAGACTTCGAGTTCATCTACACCGGCCACCATGTCACCCGGCGCTGCAGTGGGCACACCGACAAGGGCCTCGGCTTCGGCGGCGCCCCCATTTTCTACGGCAACTTCGCCAAGGCTTTCCGCGAGACGAAGGATCACGAGGGCAATCCCTTTTGGTATCAGGGCCTCGTCTTCAACGAATTCGTTAACACCCTCGATGGCCGGCAGCAGGAAAAAATCCTCGTCGGTCGCGAACCACGGGCAGAGAACCCCGCCACCGTCATCCAGAAGCAGAAGACCGACCTCCCCGGCCTCGCTGGAGCCGATCTCACCAAGGATCAACAGGCGAAGCTCCTTGCAACCATGCGCCGCATGCTCGCCTGCTTCCGTCCCGATGATGTTGCCGCCACGATGAAGACCATCGAGGACAAAAAGCTTGTCGAGCGCCTCTTCATCTCCTGCTACGGCGGGGATTTTGACATCGGCGCGGACAAGATATGGGACACCTGGCAGATCGAAGGCCCGGACATGGTCTGGTACTTCCGTGGCGTCCCCCACATCCACGGCTACTTCCACCTCGCGGTCTAAAATCGGGCCAATACAAACCCCGCTTTCGGGACAACGGCCATGCGAACGGTGACTGGGCGAGCCTGACCAGCATCAGGTTGATCCTGTAGCCGGTGCAGCAGTTTACTATGGGAAAGGTCGCAGAACCCCTTCGGCACGTCTTGCACCCTTCAATCAATCGTCAGCAGTCATCATGCCCATTGCTAACAAACGCATTACTTGCAGTGTTGGCATTATTTTTTTGATACATGACCATCTAAAAATGGCGCTTGTTATTCCAACCCATGACAGCACTGCAAACCCCTCTCTTCCGACAACCATTTCGGAGCGGCCTGCCCCTCAGAGCTCCAACTCTCCCCCCACTCCAGGACCATGTTCGCTCCCCCAGCCGAGTCGGCCACGAAATCGAGACCTATTAGGATGCACAGATCACAACCTTCGACGACCTGAGCAGCAATAGCGCTGTCGTGAACACGCAAAGGGCCGGTTTGCAACCCGCCGATTCAGCAATAGATGCCACTCATCTCTGCAAGTTCGATACGCTGATGCTGGCGCTACGGCGGTAAGATAACGCCGAAAACCACCGTCCGTAGATCCCCAAGTGCGTCTGACCCGATGGACACGAATGCCCGTCGTGCCTGCGGCACCGCCAAAACGAGTGCATTGTAAGGTTTCCTTTGCTGAAACCATTGCACCGTCTAGTCTGAACGTCCCATGAATCCAGAGGTGCAAAACATTGTGGCAGCAGGCAAGCTCCCTGCCGCCGACGGCGAAAAACTTTCCAAACTCGAACCCGGCACCATCGCGGTGCATAAAAGCTGGGGTGTCGGCAAAATCACCGCATGGGATTTGCTGGGAGACCGCCTCATCATCGACTTTGAAGGCAAGCCCGCTCATCCGCTGAAACTTTCCTTTGCCATCACCTCACTGGAAGTCATCCCTGCTGATCACCTACTGGCCCGCCGTCTCACCGATCTGGACGCACTCAAGGAGATGGCCGCAAAGAATGCTCCCGGCCTCGTCGAACTCGCCCTCAAGAGCAGCGGCAACTCGCTGCACCTAGACGCGCTCGAACGCCTGCTCAAAGGCCGCATCGTTGCGGACGCCGACTACAAGAAATGGTGGGAAGGCGCGAAACGCGCACTCAAAACGCACCGTCATATCGTGGTTCCCGCCAAGCGCAGCGAAAACCTGGTGCTGCGTGACCAGGCGGAAAACGCTGGTGCTCAGATGGTCAAGGCCTTCCTCGCCGCGCGCGATTTGAAGGGCAAGCTGGCCACGCTGGCCAGCATCCAGAAGGACATCGACCTGTTCAACGATCCGAAGGTCGATCTCATCCCCGTCTTCCAGGACATCTCCGACTCCGCCCGCAAGAGCGTGAAGCTCAATCTCAAGGAATGTCTGCAACTGCTCCTCGCACGCGACGAACTCATCGAGAACCTCACGGCCTCGGCCCCGATGGGGTCCATGAAGATCTCCGACCTCATCGTCGAAACCAAGGAAGTGCTCGCGGATGCCATCAAAGGACTTTCCGCCAGCCTGCTCGGCCGCATTTACCGCGCCTTCCCGGAAGCCTTCCCGAATCGTGGCTGGGTGCCCGAAATCCTGCATCATCTCACCAAGACCGGTGGCCGTGCCGTCGCCGAGATCGCCGTTGTGCTTGACGCCAATGATGAGCTCGACGTGCTCGCTGAAGCACTGAAAAAATCCCTGCGCAACCGCATGCTCTCCGCCGACCTCCTCATCTGGATGGCCCGCGAACGCAAGGGCCTCGCTGAGTCCGTCTTCGACATCGACCTCGGTCACGCCATCCTCGGCGTCATCGAAAGTGACCACATGGAAGGCGGCCCGAAACGCACCGGCCGCCTGCAGGACATTCTCTCGGATGACAAGACCCTGCTGGGAGAAATGGTGGCCGAGGCTGAGGAGGAGGACGTGCGTCTGCTGGCCAAGCGCCTCATCAACGGCTCCCTCTTTGATGAACTCACCCGCCGCTCCCTGATGGCCCGCATTATCAAGGTGCGGCCTGAAATGGAAGCCATGATGGATGAAAACGCCGGCCCGCGTCACGACGACTCCCTCATCGTTTCCTGGGCCAGCCTGGAAAAGAAAAAGGCGGAGCTCGAAGACCTTGTGAACGTCAAGATTCCCGACAACAAGCGGGAGATTCAGATCGCCCGCGATGAAGGTGACCTCCGTGAAAACGGCGGCTACAAGGCAGCCCGCGACCAGCAATCCGTCCTTCTGCGCATGCAGGGCAAGCTGGAGCGCGAACTGCGCAACGCCCGCGGCACCGACTTCGCCAACGTGCCTACCGACAAGGTCGGCATTGGCACCGTCGTCGATGTCGTGGACCTTGCTTCCGGCGCCACGGAGACCACCACCATCCTCGGTGCCTGGGACGGTGATCTGGACAAAAACATCATCAGCTACCTCTCCGAATCCGCCAAAGCCCTCATCGGTAAAGCGGTCGGAGATGAACTCGACCTCCCCACCGAAGCCCTGCACGGTACCCGCAAGGTGAAGATCGCGGCAATCCGAGCATACAAATGAGAGGCCGTAAGAACACGCCCGTTCTGACTCTGTATAAATCCTCAAAGAATGCGGTCGGCACGATCTGTCAGCGATCGTCATGACTGCTATTTCCGAAAGAATTCTTGAGTTATACGCATAGTCTAAGCGTCCCACCAACTGCGATGCCGTTTCAAAACAGCTCATTCTCTTCGATCCCGACCCATCTGCATCACGGCTCATCCCGACCTGCTGGTAGGGCGTGCGTGAACAACTGGCTGACGGGGTTGATTTTTTTGGGCATGCTAGCTCTGAGTATTGCCCAAGGGCAGATCACCAGCGCTGAAAACCTCGGCCTCAACATCGGCGGTAACAGCACCATCTTGGGACAAGCACCTGCGGCAGAGACGTCCACGCCTCCGGCCATCTCCGTCTTCGATGCCAATCCAGGCCCTTGGGGCAAACTGCAATGTGCTTATGTGTTTCTCGAAGCTCCCAAAAGCTTGATCGAAGGGTTTTCCCTGCCGAGTCCGATCCCGCGCTGGTCGTTCCCGGTATCTTCTGAGGCCGGCCTGCCGGAGTTATTTACCAAGGCTGGCTTGGCGAAAACGTTGGTCGATGCACTTCTGTCCTCAAAAAGTCAGGTAAAGGATGACGACCATCTTTATCTCTTCCCGCCTCTGCCTGAACTTGAGGCCATGACTCCAGAGTCACGGGCGGTCATCTACGCCGAACTGGCCAAAGATCCGGCCAATGAATACCACGTGGACCCGGTCCTCATCATCGGCACCACCGTCGAAGAATGGTACAAAGGCAGCAAACTGCGCCCGGAACTCATCGCCAAAATCAAAAAACTCAGCTACGCGCGCGGCGAAACCACCGCCTTCAGCGATATTCCCGCCCTGCTGAACTATGCGCAGACAGACTCTGAGGCACGCGCCATCTTCAAATCCTGCACCCGCACCCGCACCCTGATGGTGCGCATGAAACTCGACCGCAGCTCAAACGCCGAAAAGATCATCAATTACTGGACGGTGGGATCAGGCCTGCGGCGCAAGGATTTGGAACCCCTGATCAACTCCATCATCGAAATCGATGGGCTCGATGATCTGGGGCTTGTGCATATCCTGCCCGCGCTGGTTCGCAAGCTGCTCTACACCTATCCTGGACTGGACATGGCCAAATACGGCATCATGCCGAACTGCCACTGGACCTCGCTCAATTTCTTCAACTTCGAACCCCATCAATACCTTCTAGACGCCCGACTGGCCACCAGCCAGGTGCTGGAGCAGTTCACACCCGTGGAGCCACCCTACCAATACGGCGACATTCTGTTCTTCCTCGACAACACTACCGGCGATGCCTACCACTCCTGTGTGCATCTGGCGGACAACATTGTTTACACCAAGAACGGCCGCAACCTGCTCTCCCCCTGGCTGCTGATGCGTCTGGACGATGTGAAAAAAGTCTATCTCTACAAAGGCAACGGCCGCGTGCAGGGCTTCCGCCGCAAGGACATCGCCGCAGATCGTGCCGCCCAGAATACGCCGTAAGAGCGCCAGCACTCTCAGCACCCAAAGCGATTTCAGGGATGGTGCAATGAACCCCTCGCGCTCCGCGTTAAATCCCACCATGAGCACCTCACGCCGCCACTTCATCCACACCTTCCTCGGCGCCAGCGCCGCCTCTGCCTTCGCCGCTGATGCCAAGCTCTCCTACAAGGGCGAGAACATCCAGTTCGGCCTCGTCACCTACCAGTGGGGCAAGGACTGGGATCTGCCCACGCTCATCAAGAACTGCGAGACCGCCAAGGTGTTCGGTGTGGAACTGCGCATCGAGCATGCGCACAAGGTCGATGTCTCGCTCACGCCCGAGCAGCGCAAGGAAGTGCGCAGCCGTTTTGAAGACTCCCCCGTCGATGTCCTCGGCATGGGCACCAACTTCGAGTTTCATTCGCCCAATGCGGAAGATCTGCGCAAAAACATCGAAGGTGCCAAGGCCTTCATCAAGCTCAGTCACGACATCGGTGGCACCGGCGTCAAAGTGAAACCCAATGCGCTGCCCAAAGACGTACCGGTTGAGAAGACTCTCGTCCAAATCGGCAAGGCGCTCGCGGAACTCGGCGATCACGCCATCGGCTTCGGCCAGGAAATTCGCCTCGAAGTGCATGGCAAGGACAGTTCCGAGCTGCCGCACATCAAAACCATCATGGATGCCGCCGACCGCAATAACGTGCGCGTCTGCTGGAACTCCAACGACACCGACCTCATCGGCGCCGGCCTGGAAGCCAATTTTGCCCTCGTCCAGGACCGACTCGGCCACACCGTCCACATTCGCGGCGTCAATCTCAGCACCTACCCCCTCGACAAGCTCGCCAAACTCCTCGTCGGCATCGACTACGAAGGCCATGTCTGCCTCGAAGCCGGCAAAATGCCCGCTGGCGATCCCGTGGCCGCCCTCACCGAGCAGCGCGAACTGTTCATGCAGCTCGTCCAGGCCGCACGCATGGCCGTGAAGGACTGAGACTTGGCGGAACCGTCAAGCAGTCAAAGGTCAAGGCGTCAAGCACGCGACGCTTGACCTCCTTGACCATCTTGACCACTTGACGCCATCAACATGACCTCCCGCCATCTCCAATTCGATCAAACCGGCAATCCTGCCGAAGTCCTCCAGCTCAAAGAGCACACGCTCACCCCACCCGCAGGCCATGAAGTCCGCGTGCGCATGCGTTACGCGCCCGTCAACCCGGCGGACATCAACTTCATCGAAGGCACTTATGGCCGCGCCGCGCATCCGCCCTGCATTCCCGGCCATGAAGGTTGTGGCGAGGTCGAAGCCGTTGGCAGCGCTGTCACCTCACTCGCCAAAGGCGATGTCGTCATCCCGCTGCTCGGCACCGGCTGCTGGACGCAGCATCTCACCGCCGCTGAGCATCATTTTGCCAAGCTGCCGCCGCAAATCGACGCCGTGCAGGCCAGCATGCTCCGCATCAATCCCGTCACCGCCTGGGCACTGCTCAAACACTACGCCGATCTCAAACCCGGCTCCTGGGTCGCGCAAAACGCCGCCAATTCCGGCGTTGGCCGCGCTTTGATCCAGCTCGCGCATCACTTCGGCCTGCGCACGCTGAATTTCGTCCGCCGCGTGGAGTTGTTCGATGAATTGAAATCCCTCGGTGCTGATGCTGTGGTGCTCGACACCGATGAAGGCGTCGCCGAAGCCAAAAAAATCGTCGGCAGCGATCCGGTGAAGCTCGCCACCAACGCCGTCGGTGGCGACAGCGCCATTCACCTCATGGACCTGCTCAGTCCTGAAGGTATCCTCGTCACCTATGGCGCGATGAGCCGCCGCAGCCTCAAGGTGCCGAACAAATTCCTCATCTTCAAAAACCTTCAGCTCCACGGCCTGTGGATCACCAAATGGTTTGAAAATGCCAGCACCCTCGAACTCTACGAAGTGCTCGATCCGCTCACTGCGCTCGTTCAATCCGGCGAACTCGTCACCGCCATCGACGAGATCGTGCCGCTCGCTGATTTCAAACACGCCATCACCCGCGCCCAGGAAGGCTCACGCGGCGGCAAAGTCATCCTCGACCTCGCCTGATGCACGTTCTCTTAACGAATGACGACGGCATCACCGCGCCTGGATTGCAGGCCCTGGCAGACGCCGTGACTCAACTCGGCTGGCAGTCCACCGTCGTGGCTCCAGCCTTTGAGCAAAGTCAGTGCGGCCATCGCGTCACCACACATCAGCAGCTCAAAGTGGAGCCGCTGGGAGCACAGCGTTTCGCCGTTCATGGCACACCTGCTGATTGCGTGCGCCTTGCCCTGTTCGCGCTCGATGTGAAGCCCGACCTCGTGCTCTCCGGCATCAACGCCGGTGGCAACATGGGCCAGGACATCGTCATCTCCGGCACTGTCGCCGCCGCACGCGAAGCCGCGTATCACGGCGTGCGCGCTATGGCGCTCTCCCATTACCTAATTCGCGAACTGGCCGTCGATTGGCAGCGCACCGCAGGCTGGATCGCCGAAATTTTAGCGGAGACTCATGCCAAAGTGCAGCCGGAAGGAACTTTCTGGAACATCAATCTCCCGCATCTCCCCGCCACTCATGCGGCTTTGCCACCACGCATCCTCTGCACGCCCGCACGCTCACCGTTGAACGTCACCTACACCCAGCGCGAGCATGGCTACGCCTACAGCGCCTCCTATGCCTCACGCCCGCGTGATCCCGGCTCCGATGTCGCCGCCTGTTTCAGTGGAAATGTCGCCATCTCCTTGCTGTACATCTGAGCGCCCGGCGTGCAAATCCACGCCACCTGACCGCTCTACCTCGTGCAAGACACCCGCAAAGGCGAGAAGCCGCAGGATCTCCAGCGCCGCCTCAAGCGCTTCCGCGAGCAGCGGCCCGGCGGGCTGTGATCAGAGTTGGAACAGGAGATAACGGAGAGGCGCGTCTGCGAGACAAACAAGGTTAACCTGCACTCCTCTCAAATGTCCAGCTTCGGCAGCCCCTCAACAATCTTCATCGTCTCCAGGCTCACGGTGATGACGCGGAGGCACGGCAGTGGCGATGAACGGAGCAACGAAATCCTTGGGTGCCAATCCCTGGGAAATAGGCGTGTTGGCTGGAGGTGCTGGCGGAGTGTGCGCTTGGTCGTGCATAGGGCTGGCTGGGTTACATTCGTTCGGATGATGATTGGGAGAAAGGGGACGGCGGGCGAGGTTCCATGCCTGGCTTTTTATCGCGAGCTATTCGAGCGGCCGCTCACAGTGAGGACAGGTGGCTACCACGGTAAATGACTTCATTGGAACCGCCTGCCCACAATGTCCGCAGGGCCGTCCCTTGCGCTGGGTCATCCAGAATATTTCTTCGGCGACATAGGCCACACCCAGGAGTAGTGCGATCACCAACCCGGCATACCACTTCGGCGACAACTCCGGTGCCGTTTTCATCAAAAGCAGCGCCAGGAGCACCAGCGGAAAGCAGAGGAGGTGCTTCCAAAGTCGATAGTGTTTATTCATCGTCAGTTCAGTTATCTCGCAACGCGTCGCGGCCCGAAGTTCAGCGGAGGTAAATGAACACGCCGATCCCAAGTGCCGTTAAAACAGCGCCGGAGGCAGTGATCAGAATCTGGCGTCGCATCGGGGGTGACGCCTTGCGATACAGGCCCACCGTCACAAAGATCGAATAGAGGCCGATGCCAAGATAGGCCAGCAGGGTAAAGTTGTTTTGGGGAAGAAGGCAGGCCATGAGCGTGATGACGGCCAAAAGGAAGAAGTAAAGCATGGGATCGGGATTCGGTTTTGAAGATCAATAAAGCACGACGGCGGTTAGGATGGTATATCCAACCCCGGCACCCCGTCCACGATCTTCATCGTCCCTGAACTGACGTTTATGACACGCAGGAACAGTTCCAGCGGATACTTCGCGTTGCCCATCGTCTCGGTGGCCCAGAGCTTGGACTACGGAAGGCCCAGAAGGCATGGATGATGGCCGGAACCTGATTTTGAACTCCGCATTGGACCCCTGCCGTCTTTTTACGCTCTCGCCCGAAGCGTGACCGATAGAATCAATCATCCACACGTCAGAAACGGTGCCGTGTTCAGAGGGTTGCGGTGCTGGCAGGGGATTTGCTTGCAGTTTCGGAGGGAGTGCAGCACTCTCACTTGCGATCCATTCCTCCGCTGCCGAATCGTTCGACTCTACACCATGGACTACCTCCTCATTGCTCTGAAACTCATCGTGGCGCTTGGCATTCTGAACGTCTGGTTCCTGCGCTCCGGCAAGGCGACCTCGTATCGCGGCAGGAACGCCAAAACACTGCGTGAGGAGTTCGCCGTTTACGGCTTGCCGTTCCCGGTGTTCTGCTTCATCGGATTTCTCAAAGTGGGCTGCGCTCTGGCGCTGCTCACCTCGATCTGGATTCCAGGCCTGGCACAACCCGCAGCGTTAGGCATGGGAACGCTCATGCTAGGGGCCTTCGTCATGCACCTCAAAGTGAAGGACCCTTTGAGCAAGGCGCTGCCGTCTCTCGTGGTCCTCGCCATGTGCCTCGCCATCACATTTCTCTAGGCAGCTTGGGGCTTAGAATCCCGCGAGCAAAAGATAGGCGTTCAGCACCAAGTAAAAAAGCGCCGGCATTGTTTGCAACGCATTATCCCTGATTTGGATGCGAACCCCAACGGCGACCAGCATCATCAAAGCCAGGCCACCGGCTGCCATCTGGCCCAGCCACGGCACACGCATTCCTGCCAGCAGGCCCATTCCCGCGCCCCACTGCAACAAGCCCACCCACACCCGCTGTGCTCCCAGTCCGTAGCGCAGAAACTCTTGCTTCATGTAGCTCGAAAAAAAGCACGCCGTTCCGTAACCGATGAAGGATATGGCGGACACGAGGATGAGAGCGGTTTTCAAGACGAGAACGTTCGAGCAGCGGGAGGCAGAGGTTTCCTGAGGGTGGATTGGATACGTCCGCTGCGCAGGGATCGTGGCAACAAGTTCAGAGAACGACTCCGCGGCACATCTTGGGTTTGGCACCATGCCTGAGGTCATTCATCATCCACCGCCAATCTCCAGCTTCGGCAACCCGTTCACGAGCTTCATCGTCTCCAGGCTCACGGTGATCACGCGGAGGAACAGCTTCAGGGGATACTTGGGGTTGTTCATGGTTTCGGTGGCCAAGAGGTTGGCGTCGTTCACGATGCCGCTGTCCTTGTCTTGGCTGACGCTCTAGCGTTCCATGACCCATTCGAGGGCGGGTTTGCCTTTGACGATGTAGGTGTAGGCGGCTTCGGTGATGTGGTCGTTGTAGTGGACGGTGGTTTTGTCGTTGATGCTCTTGTTGGTGGCGGGGTCCCGGGTTTTGGCGAACTCGCTCTTCTCCACGCGGTAGTGCTCGGCGAAGCGCGGACCTCCGAGTCCGCAGCTTACCGTCGGGGCGGATGATGTGGAGCTACCGGAGGACGGACTTGCAGGTGTGTTGGCGGCGTTGGTGGTGTGATTCGCGGCTTTGGTTGTTGTCGAGCTGCTGCGGGCTCGGAGGCTCGCGCTCCGGCGTACGTTGTTCACGCTTTAGCGTATGCCGCCTCTCTGACACGCTAACCCGACTTAGCGAACTCGACAACCAGTCGGAGCTGGAAGCCTTGATTTTGCCAGGGCTTACGCACCAAAACCGTGGAAAATGTGTTGGGTGGCCGCTGTCCTGAAAGCGGGGTCGAGGCAGCAGCGCTTGCGTTGGCTGCGGATGGAGCCTTTGAGCGGGCTGCTCTTGAGCACTTTGGTCGATAGCTCGCGTATCAGCGTGAGGTTGTGCGCGGCGGCTTGGTCGCGCACCTGGCAGTGGTCTTCGTGATAGGTCACATCCAGCAGGTGATGGCATTGATTCTCCACCGACCAATGGTTGCGAATGAGCCGCCCCAGCT
>JAYVIO010000071.1:0-5658 GCA_043770175.1 Verrucomicrobiales bacterium
TTTAAAGCAGGAGATCGAGGAACTGCGAGAGCCGGGCATGGACACGCTGGCTTTGCTCAGGTTTGAGTCGATCAAGAAGCGATTCTGTGAGCTGTCGATTTTTTGTCAAAGAGGTCAAAGAGCGCTTCAGCCGATGGTTCAACAAGCGTCGCGGCTCTAAAGGCACTCTATGGATGTATCGCTACAAAAGCGTGATGGTGGAAGGCAAAGGCGAGGCAGGCGCTCAAAGAAAAAGGCAAGCTGAGCCGTGCTGAAATGGTGCGGCTGCGAGTGCGGTATTTTCAGCGACGGCCTGGTGGTGGGAAGCCGCGAGTTTGTGGAGAACGTCTTCAACGAGAACCGCGACAAGTTCGGCCCGAAGCGCCGCGATGGTGCACGCAAGGTCAGCGAGGCCGAAGCGTCACTGTATTCGCTGAGGCGATTGCGGTTGAGGGCGCTGGACTGATCGAATCCCACCGGTTCGCTTCTTCATCACTGGAAGGCTCCTTCTCGACGAGTGGATTCGGAAACGGGATCAGGCTACCACTGGCTGACTGAAAACGAATTTCCTGCTGCCATTGCCGGGTGCCAGTGGCGTCGGTCCCTTGATTCGCTGACGTTCAAGGGAGATCGATGGCGTAGTCGCGGACGATGCCGCGTTTGTCGAGATCGATGGTCGCTCCCGGCTGCTTGCCTTGAGCAGAGCGGCCGATAGATCGGGCGCCCCCGATGGCGGTGCCGAGGTAGGGTATGGGAATGAACCCGAGGCCAATGCCGACGGCTTGATCGAAGACGACAGCACCGGTGCCGCGGTCGCGGGCATTGCCGTAGAACCAGGTCTCGCCCTCGGGATGGATGCGCCTTTGGTGAGGGGCACCGAGATACTGGCGGACTTGGGCGGAGGTGGTGCTGCCTTTTTGAATGTGGGCGGGAATCTGTTCCAATTTCTGCGGGGGTACGGTTGAGCAACCGGTGGCGAGCATCAGGCTTGCGAAGAGGATGGCGGAGGGGGAGTACATATTCATAATTGCGCTATCCTGGCAGGTTGCCGGGAGAAGCCGTGATGAGACCGCCGTTCAGCGCAAAGTGTTCAGTGGCGTTTCGTTTACGAAAGGAAACGGGAGCAGGTGGTGACGAATAAAACGCCATGCGTTGAGTGCGCGGAATACCTCCAGGGACAACCGTAGTTCGGTCTTTTCATGCCGGATGAGATATCCCGGCTTGTGATCCCGTAACTGTGCTGCCTCGTTGTCTTGCTGCCCCCTGTAGTTTTCAGCTCACTCCAACAGAAACTGGTTATGAATCTCCCGCAGACTTCCCGTCGCCGATTTCTCAAAGCTGGCACCATCGGCGCCCTCAATCTTTCCATTCCAGGTCTGGTCATCGGGAAGGACAAGCTGGACGCCTCGGGCAAGGCGGTGGCCTCGAAGAAACGCTGCATCTTTTTGCTGCTGTGCGGTGGCCCGAGCCAGCTCGACACTTGGGATTTGAAGCCGAACGCGCCGCCCGAGATCCGCGGTCCCTACAAACCCATCCGCACCAAGGTGCCGGGCATGCAGTTGAGCGAGCTCCACCCGATGCTCGCGAAGGTGACGGATCACTTCTGCCTCATCCGCTCGATGACGCACCCAGGACCGATCAACAATCACTTCGACGCGATGCATAACCTGCTGAGCGGACAATTGATCGAGCGTGTGAAGCAGGGCGAGCCCGACGGCCTGCCTTACCTCGGTTCGGTGGTGGCCAAGCATCTGCCCAGTGAGCACAATCTGGTCTCGAATGCCTGGCTCATCAAATGCGTGGGAGCCCCCGTCTTCTGTGCGCCGAACATCGGCTCTGGTGGTTACTTGGGCTCCGCCCACGCACCGGCATTCATCGGCTCGGCCGACAACCATCCGGCGATGCCGAATTTCAAACCGCCGGAAATCTATGACATGGGCGACGCCGCCCGCTTGTGGGAACGGCGCAAACTCCTCGCCGATTTGGAATCCAAGCTTCTGGCGGACACCCCGCTGGGCAAGGACTGGAGCGAGCTGCGCGAGAAAGCCTACGACTCCATGACCCGCGCAGAAGGCCGGGAGGCCTTTGACTTGAAGAGTGAGCCGCTGGCTGTCCGCGAGCGCTACGGCATGCATCCGCTCGGCCAGAATCTGCTCCTAGCACGACGGATGGTGGAGGCAGGTGTGCGCTTTGTCACCGTCAATGGCTGGGTCGGTCCAGCACCGGATGAAAAAGGCGGCGGCCCGCCCAGCTCGAGCTGGGACATGCATGGCGGCAACATGGGTATGGGCAACGCCTTCGGCTCCGGCTCCTATGGCATGAACTTCTGCCTGCCACGCCTCGATCAGGCGCTCTCCGCCCTCCTGACCGATCTCAAGCAGCGCGGCCTGCTTGATGACACGCTGGTCGTCGCCGTCGGCGAATTCGGCCGCACGCCCATCATTCTGACGCAGGGACCTCCCGGGCGCCAGCACTGGCCCAAGTGCTTCTCCGCAATTGTCGCCGGCTGCGGCATTCGCGGCGGCGCAGTCTATGGCGAATCCGACAAAACCGCCTCCGCCCCGATCAGTGATCCTGTCACCGTCCAGGATCTCCACGCCACTGTGCTTCACACCTTGGGCGTGCCTCTGAACGACCTCGGCATGAACACCGGCCTCTCCCGCCCGCCGTTTTCCACGGGCAAGCCGGTGATGGGGTTGTTCGGATAATCTGGGATCAACGCCTCCCCTGACCCGACCGGTCCACGAGGTTCTCATAGATCTTGCGCCGTTCCTCCATGCCGAGGCCTTGGTTGCGCAGGCCGAGCATTTGTCGGTTGATGTCCTCACGCTGCCCCACACTTAGGCGCGAGAGCTTCTGCACCATCTCAGGTGGTGGAGCCTTGGGATAGCCATCCGAGGTGAATCCTTCCTTGTAGTTCACGGCGGCGTTTTTCGCCTCTTCCACTTGGGACGAACTCAACGGCGGCGAGTTCCCGCCAGAGTTGCTACTGGAGCCGCCGCCACCGCCTGATGCTGTGCGAACGGTTTTTTTGGGTGGTTGCTGGTAGCGGACGGAGATGACCTCACCTCCTGCGATTTGGATCTTGGCGGTCCATGTTTGGATTATGGCTGCATTGCCTCCGACACCGACCAACTGCCACCCCTTTGAGTTGGCTGTTTTCGAGACTACATGAGATTCCATCGTTTTGGTGTCGAACAGCGTGGCCAAGACATCGTTATCGATGTGTGCGATGCCAGTGAGGATCATCGAATCGGAAAAACCCAGAGAACGAGTAAAAGGCGAGTTCGTGAGCAGCGAATCGAAATCCTCGTCCTTCAAGGATTGAGGAATCGCGCCATCGTCAGCCGGTGGCAGAGCCTGCAAACTCGCATCGGCTCCACGCAACATCATGCCGCCACACAAGCCCATGAACAAAGCGCAGCACGACCAATTCCTGATCTCCCTCTTGATGAAAAACTTCAGCAGACTCACGGAGCAACGTACGTCGCGAACTCCGTGGAACGTTCCAGCAAAGCAAAAAAGTAAACCACCAGAGCGGTGTGCGGCGGCAATTTCAGAGAGCCAAGATTGCTGTTTCCCTTCCCGCACGGGCCGGGTATCATCGCCGCCGCTGGGGACTTCCATGAACGCTTCATCCTCCAACGACTCACTCACGCAGGTCATGTCGCGGTTGCGGCAGGCGGATCGCGCCTGGCAGCAGCAGCGCGCGATGATCTGGCTGCTGCGTGGCGTGCAGTGGGCCTTACTCGTGGTCGTCGTACTGCTGGCGGTGGATGTATTTTTGCATCTCGATGCGCCGTTGCGGCTGGCGTTCTCATTGATCACAGCGGTCGCCGCGCTGGGCTTGTTCGCGTGGCTGGCGCATCAGGCGTGGTTCTTCACCAATCCGGCGGAGCGCACCGCACGCCTGCTGGAAAGCCGCGAGCCGGAACTCGGCTCGAAACTCATCAACGTGCTACAATTGCAGGAGAAATTTGCGAACGCGGCGGGATTGACCCACACGCTGGCGGCGCAGGCCGTGAATGATGCCGCCGCCGAGGTGCGCGAGGTGCGCTTCCTGCCGCTCACACGCGAAGTGGACACGAAGAAGCAGGCATGGCATGCCCTGTTTGCCTTCGCCGGATTTATCATCGTCTCTATTTTCACCTTTCAGGCCTTCATCACCACGTTGATTCGCTTTGTCGATCCGTTCGGTGATCATCCACCTTACTCGCTCACGAATCTGTGGCTGGAGGAACCGGCGCAAACCGGCGCGAGCGTGCTTTATCGTTCCAGCTTCACCGTGAAGTGCCGCTGGTCAGGTCATGATCCGAAAGAGCTCTTTCTCACCGCGCATCCGCCCGGCGAACCAGAAAATGCCGTGACGATCCCGATGTTCGCGCAAGACCAGGGTGTGTTCGTGCAGAAGATTGAAGACGTACGCACGAATTTGCTCATCCACGCGCACACACGCAACGGCTGGAGCCGCAGTCGTGTGCATCCGCTCACGGTGTTGCTCACGCCGCAGTTCCTCGCCGCCTCCACCAGCATTGCGCCGCCGGAATACACCGGACTGCCGGCCAAGGGCGGCGAATTCGTCTTCAGCGGCCTCAACGCGCTCAAAGGTTCGCGTGTCACCTTCCGCATCGCGTCGAATCGTCCGCTCAAGGAAGGCGTCATCACGCTCACCACCGCATCAGGCAAGCCGCAGGCGATTCAACTGACACCGGATGCGAAAAAACCGGACGAAGTCACCGGCAGCTTCATTGCCGACAGCTCGGGTCGGATGACGTTTGCTCTCACCGACATCGGCGGCAGTCCGTCCGATGCGGAAAAGAGCAGCGCCTTCACCGTCACGCATGATCTCGCGCCGCACGTCGCCATCGCCGAGCCTGCACGCGATGGTTTTCTCGTCGAAGGCCATCCGCTGAATGCGCGCATCACCGCCAGTGATGACTACGGTCTCAAGTCGATACGCGTTCACTCCGCGCGCAATGAGCAGTATGCCACGCCGGTGGAACGCACGTTCAAGGCGATCACACGCAGCGAGGTCATCTCCCTGCCGCTCACCGAAGGCGTGAAGGCGGGCGATGTGATCACACTGTTTGCCGAGGCTATCGACACGCATCCCAGCCCGCCGCACGTCGCACGTTCTGAGACGCGACGGCTCACGGTTATTTCCAAGGAGCAGTACAACGACTTCCTGCGCCAGCAGCACGACATCGCCGACCTAGAGGCCAAGTACGCCGCCTTGATGGATCAGCATCAGGCGCTGCTCGATCAGCAGAAAAAGTTGGCCGAGGAAGCCAAAAAAACCAGCGACAGCAAACAACAGGAGGCGTTGCAGAAGCAGCAGGACAAGCTCAACGAGGAGCTGCTCAAGTCCGCCGAGCGCATGGAGAAGTTTGTGGCTGAAGCACCGCTCTACGAAGTGGAGAAAAGCTTCCAGGACGATTTGAAGAAGGAAGCGCAGCAGGTGCGCGATTCCGTGGCCGCCAATCAAAAGGCCAACAGCCTGCAACCCGACGGCAAATCCTTTGCCCAGGAGGCCAAAGAGCATCACGAGCGCATGGCCGGAGCGCAGCAGGAAGCGCAGGAAAAAATCGAGAAGGCCATCGCCGATCTCGCGCAGATGCAGGAGATCATGAAGGATTTCAATCGCTTCAAGATGCTGTTCGAGCAGCAGCAGCAGGTCAC
>JAYVIO010000072.1:0-5649 GCA_043770175.1 Verrucomicrobiales bacterium
GAAGCACACCGCCAGTCGTCTGATCGGTGCGCCTCCCGGCTACGTCGGCTATGAAGAAGGCGGCCAGCTCTCCGAAGCTGTGCGTCGTCGTCCGTATTCTGTGATCTTGTTCGACGAAGTCGAAAAAGCGCATCCGGATGTGATGCATCTGCTGCTGCAGATCCTCGAAGAGGGCCAGGTGACCGACAACTTTGGTCGCAAGATCGATTTCCGTAACACCATCGTCATCCTCACCTCAAACATCGGCGCTGAGCAGATCAAAAAGCAGAGCAGCCTCGGCTTCATCGCCATGCAGCAGGACGTTGCCGACAATGCTGGCATCAAAACCAAGATCACCGAGTCCGCGAAAAAGTTTTTCAAGCCCGAGTTCCTCAACCGTCTCGACGACATCGTCATCTTCCGCATGCTCGAGAAGGAGCAGCTCAACGTGATCGTCGATCTCGAGGTCGCGAAGGTCGTCGCCCGCCTCAAGAAGAAGAACATCCACATCACACTCGACGACAGCGCCCGTGAGTTCCTCATGAAAGAGGGCTTTGACCCGCAGTATGGCGCGCGTCCGATGCGCCGCGCCGTTGAAAAGAACATCGAAGACCCGCTGGCCGAGCATCTTCTGCGTGGCGACATCCGCGATGGCGACATCGTCAAAGTCTCCCACGACGAAGAACTCAAGCGCCTCAAATTCGCCGCTGACAAGCGCGAGGATGTGGTGGTTCCTTCTGAAGCTCCGGCATCCTAGCACTCTTTGATTCGCGCTGGATTTTCGATCTCACATCGGAATGCTGACACCGCATGATCCGCGCCCTCGTTCTCATCCTTCTGCTCGCCAGTCTCGGCTGGTGGCTGGAGCGTGAGCATCAGGCCGGACGGTTTCAGCGTGTGGACGAGCTGTTTCTCGATTTCCTTGTCGCGAACGCACGAGATCGCTTTGAAAAGGCGGAACCGCAGGTTTCCGCACCCGTCGTATGGGTGAGGATGCGCAGCGCCAGCAAGGCCGAGTATGCCGGCTGGCCGCCGCGGCCCCTCGACTGGCAGATGGTGCTCAAAAGTTTGCAACCCTTCGATCCAGCGGTGCTGGTAATTCCCGAGACGCTGATGTGGGGCAAACCTGCGCCCGAGTTCGTGCGTGAAGCCGCAGAGGCTTTGGTGCCGTTCCCCAGCACGATTCTAGGCGTCGAAGCCCAGCTTGCGGCCAGTCCTGCGGCTCCTGCATTCATGGGTGGACTCGAAGACTCGCTGCCACGTTTCCAAAAAGCGCAGGGTGACATCGCCGCCGTGCCTCCCCTTGGTGCCTTGATCGCCGCGCCGGATGATTTGCTGCGCCGTCAGGCCGAACTCGGCATCACCAGCACGCGCGATGCCGAGGACATCACGCTGCTGCCCTATGCCCTGCAGGAAAGCGGCAACCTGCGGTCCACGGTGCTGACGCAGGCGCTCGCACGCATTACCAAGACACCGTATGCCACGCATCGGCTGCTGTTGGGGCCGGGAGCAGGAGCCTATCTCGCCAACGGCACATTTGTTCCGCTTACCACGGCCGGTGAGTTTGTCGTTGATGCCAAGCAAACCGTCCCGGAGGTCGATGCGCTCAATCTAATGGCTGATGGACTCGCCGAGGCGCTGTCTGTTCAGGACAAGGCGAATCTCACGGGCGGCAAGGTCATTGTCATCGGCACCGATGATGGCGGACTGGTTCAGGCTCATGCGCAGGCGCTCGCCCAGATCCTCGCCATGCCGCGTTTGAAACTGCTGCCCTTGTATGCGCAGTGGCTGATCTGGTCGGCGGCCGTCCTCGCCGGTTTCTGGCTTGTGTTTCGTGTTCCCAAGGAAAAAGCGCTGCTCCGCGGCCTGCTGTTCATCTTCGCCGCCCTGGTCATTTGCTTCCTTGCCTTCCAATCCAGCCTCATCTGGTGCCCGCCCACCATGCCGGCGGCCCTGATTGCTACTTCGGCCCTGTTTGCCCGCATCGCGGGTCATCGCAAGGCCTGAGGGGCAAGTTCTCCTTGTGGAAGGGCCTCAAGCCCCTAGTATCGCCCTCCCCCTCCCCAAAAATACATGCGCTTTCGCAACCTGACGCGCCGACGTGAGATCGGTGCCAATTCCTACCTCCTCGAAGCCGGGGATCATCGTGTCGTGCTGGATTCCGGCATGCACCCCAAACGAGCGGGATTCGATGCCCTGCCCGATTTTGGCCCGCTGCCGCACCAGTCCGCGAACGCGGTCATCATCACGCACGCGCATCACGACCATATTGGCTCCATGCCCGTGTTACAGCGCAAGCAGCCGAACACCCCGGTCCTCATGACCGAGATCACTGGGGAGCTGTCCTCCGCCATGCTGCACAATTCCGTCAATGTCATGACGAAGCAGCGCGAGGAGGAAAGCATCACCGAGTATCCGCTCTTCACCCACCGTGAACTCGATGAAATCCGCGCCAGGTGGATTTATCGCGACATCGACCGCCCCTTCGAAATTCCTGACACCAATCTGGAAGCCACGATGTTCGATGCCGGCCACATTCTCGGCTCCACCGGCGTTTTGATCCGCGAAGGCAGCAACACGCTGTTTTACACCGGCGATGTGAACTTCGAAGCGCAGACCATCTGCCGTGCCGCCGATTTCCCCACCAGTGGCATCGACGTCATGATCGCCGAGACCACGCGTGGCGATTATGCCCGGCCTGAAGGCTTTTCCCGCAAAGCCGAAAAAGAACGCCTCGCCGGTGTGATTCGCGACACCCATGAAGCTGGCGGAGCCGTGATGATCCCTGTCTTTGCCCTCGGCAAGACACAGGAAGTCATGCTCATGCTGCACGAACTGCTGCAGGAAGGCCTGATCCCCGAAATGCCGCTCTACATCGGCGGTCTGAGCACCAAGATCACCGTGCTGTACGATCACTACGCCTCACGCAGCCGTCGCAGCTATCCCGGCTTCCGCCTGTTGGACGACATGAAGATGCTCGTGGCCCGTAAGAATAAAAAGCGCCAGGAGATCGTCTCCAGTCCGCGCACGCTCTTTGCGCTCTCCAGCGGCATGATGACCGAGCATACCGTTTCCAACACCTTCGCGCAAAAGTTCCTCGATAACCCGCGCAACACCGTCTGCTTTGTTGGTTACACCGATCCTGAGTCCCCCGGCTACAAGATCCGCAACGCCAAACCCGGCGAGATGATCAAACTCTCCCGCGATATGCCAGCTGTGGCATTGCACGCCCGTGTCGAGAGCTTTGACCTCAGCGCCCATGCCTCGCGCGAGCAGATCGCCGAATACATCGAAAAGGTGAAGCCCAAGAAGCTCCTGCTTGTCCATGGCGAAGAACCCGCCCAATTGTGGTTCACCCGTCGCTTCAACGAAACCATTCCCGGCACGGAAATCATCCGTCCCGAGCCGCATCAGCCCATCGATCTCTGGTAAATTTCGGCCAGCCATGCCGCGCCTCATCGCCATCGTCGCCATGTCCAGCAACCGCGTCATCGGACGCGCGGGCAAGCTGCCGTGGCACTTCCCTGAAGACCTGAAGTTCTTCAAGCGCACCACCCTCGGCCATCCCATTCTCATGGGCCGCGCCACCTTTGATTCCATCGGCAGACCGCTCCCTGGCCGCCAAAATATCGTGTTGAGCACGACGATGTCTGAACGCGAAGGCGTTACCGTCATCCGCAGCATTGCCGAGTGGCCTAAAGTCTGTGGTGATGCAGAGACCATCTTTGTCATCGGCGGCGCCCGCGTTTTTGAGGAACTGCTGCCGCAGTGTGACGGCCTCTACCTCACCTGGATCGCAGAGCCTTACGAAGGCGACGTCTTGCTGCCTTCCTTTGAAAATCTCTTCCAGCTCAAGGAAATCATCGGTCAGGCCGAAGGATTGGAATTTCGTTACTACGAACGGCTCCCGGTGGCCGCTTGAAGACCCGTTTACAACCAGGTTACAACTCATTTACGAGCGCCTGACGCATTGTTTTTGAGCTGTGGGAGAATACCACCAGACAACGAACTGGAGACGGTTCAGTCAAACATTTCAAATAGTGGTTCCTTCTGGCTGTTGGACTCTATCAAGCGACGGGGCGGATTGTGTGATCCGCCCCGTTTGCTTTTGAAAAACACGGTGCCGGGCTCCGGAAGGCCGCTCAATCAGCGTTCGGGCGCCGAAAAGCTTGATTTCCCTGCGCATGTCTCGAAGGTGCGTCCTCGCCGCCAACCTAGACGATGAAATTCGCCATTTTCGGAGACATCCACGCCAACCTGGAAGCCCTGCAGACTGTTCTGTGGGACGCGCAGGAGCAGGGTTGTGCCAATTACGTCTGTCTGGGCGACATCGTCGGCTACGCGGCCAATCCGGTCGAGTGCCTGCAAACCGTGCAGGACATGGGCTGCCCCGTGGTGCGGGGCAATCATGACGAAGGTGCCGCCAGCGATAGTTCGCTCGAAGAATTGAACCCGCTGGCCCAAAATGCCCTGCTCTGGACACGCTCTCAGCTCAGCGAGGAGCAGCGCCAGTGGCTGCGCGACCTCAAACTTGTGCGCCAGGTGCGTGATTTCACCATCGTCCACGCCACGCTCGATTCCCCCGGCAACTGGGGCTACGTGACGAACCGTTTCGACGCGATGGCCAGCTTCAGCTACCAGTTCACGCAAGTCTGTTTCTACGGCCACACCCATGTGCCGCGCATCTTTGAAAAGGACGACGCTGTGCGTGCCGCCCGCGGCACCGATGTCATCCTGCAACGCGGCGTGAAGTATTTCGTCAATGTCGGCAGCGTCGGCCAGCCGCGTGACGGCGACTGGCGTGCCGCCTACGCCATCTACGACGTGCAGGCGCAGACGATCACCATCCGCCGCCTCGAATATGACATCGAGACTGCACAGGCAAAAATCCGCGCCGCCGGCCTGCCCTCACTGCTTGCCGATCGCCTTGCGCTGGGGAAATGAGGTGTCGGGAGCAGGTCAAGGCTGCGCCGTCAAGAGGTCAAGAGATTGCTATGGCAAACCGCGCACCGTCTTGACCGCAGCTTGACTCCTTGACCATCCCTTGACCTTTTCCCCGCATGCCCGCCGCACTGCCAAGCCTCCGAGATTTTCGCAGCGCCATCATCATCAAGCCAAGCTCCCTCGGCGACATCGTCCATACTCTGCCCGCCGTGAAGGCGCTGCGGGCAGCGCATCCGCATCTCAAGATTCGCTGGCTCGCCAACACCGAATGGACGCCGATCCTGCAAGGCAGCCCGCTGATTGACGAAGTCATCCCGTTTCCGCGCAAAACCTTTCGCGGTCTCGCCGGTCTGCTGCGTTTCTGGAACTGGCGGCGCACCTGGATGTGCCTGCCGCGTGAGGAGCCCGAGATCGTCCTCGATTTTCAGGGTCTCCTGCGCAGCGCCGTGGTTAGCCGCTGGCGTGGATCACATCCCGTCATCGGTCTTTCGGATGCGCGTGAAGGCGCCCGCTGGTTTTACACACACACCGTGTCCGTCGATGCCGGAGCGCATGCGGTGGACCGTTATCTGGAGCTTCCACGTGCTTTCGGCATCAAGCTCGACCCGCAGGACATCACGTTTGATCTCACTCCCGGCACGTCACCCGCTGGCTGGCCGGGATCGCTGCCGAAATTCATCGCGCTGCATCCATGGTCGCGTGGCGAAGGCAAATCGCTCTCCCACT
>JAYVIO010000073.1:0-46829 GCA_043770175.1 Verrucomicrobiales bacterium
CGCACCACCTGCATCATGCGCGCCAAATGCGGGTCCGGCTGGTAATCGAGCCGCTTCGCCTCCCTCAACACCAGCTCCCGCTTCTCAGCCGAAACCTTCGGGGCCCCACGCAGCACCCGAGACACCGTCATCATCGACACACCCGCCGCGCGGGCGATGTCTTTGAGTGTGGGCGTGGAGGTCGTGGGCATGGTGTTAGCATAACACTCCATACCAGCATTCAAGACGCGAAACGCCTCCTCCACTGCCGTTTTCTCGCATCATGTCTCTTCGATCACTTTCCTGCCTTCTTGCGATCTCATGCAGCACGCTTCTCCATGCCGAGGACGTGCCCACCTTTACCGGGCCTACGCCGGGGACCTTGCGCAGTATTTCCATCCCTACCGTTGACATCTCTGCCGATGCAGCGCGGCATGTCGTCATCGCCCGTGGCACGGAGAAGGAATATCAAGGCCATTGCGACACCGTGTTGATGGCGGATGGCAGGACGATGTTCACCGCGTGGTGCATGAATCATGCGGGACACCTCGGTCCGCTCGCGCGCAGCGATGACGGTGGCCTCACCTGGAGTTCTCCTTTATCTACGCCGCCGGACTGGAAGCGCGTGATTAGAACCACACCGGTTCTGCATCGTCTCACCGATCCGCAGGGCATCGAGCGCCTCTTCATCTTCGGTGGCTGTGACTTCCCGGGCAATCTGCGCGGCGCGTTTTCCGCCGACCTTGGCAAAACGTGGTCGCCGATGAAGGAACTCGGCCTCGTCGGTGAAGTCGCTCCCAAAAGCATCCTGTCCTTCGATGGCGGCAAGCGGCTCATCATGTGGTCCGACCGTCGCGACCCAACGAACGCCAAGGATCTGCATCCCGTCGTATGGCAGAGCGAGTCGCTCGATGGCGGCCTGACATGGAGCAAGGAGCGCGTCATCCTCGTCGTTCCCGGCCAATGGGCCCAGCCAAGCGTGACGCGGTCCGATGATGGTAGACAGCTCGTCATACTCATGCGCGAAAACACGCGCCAGCATCACTCGCTCTATTCGATCAGCACAGACAACGCACGCACCTGGAGCGAGCCAAAGGAGCTTCCTGCCGCGCTCACGGGGGATCGCCATGTCATCAAACACGCACCCGATGGTCGTCTCGTCATCGCTTTCCGCGACATGGCCAAGACCAGCGCCACCTATGGTCACTACGTCGCGTGGGTCGGCACCTTGGATGACATCGTGAACCGCCGCGAAGGCCAGTATCGCATCAAACTCCTCCACAACACCAAGCGCATCCCCACCGATGCGCCAGGAAAAGGCAACACCGACTGCGGCTACTCCGATCTCGAACTCCTCAGCGACGGCACCCTCATCGCCACCACTTACATACACTATGCCGCCGGCCCGGAAAAGAGCAGCGTCGTCAGCACCCGCTTCAAGCTCAGCGAGACAGATGCTTTGGCAAAGCAGGCCCCAGCATCCGCCGAAAGCTTTCTGCCCGCCAATTGGGACCCCGCGCTCGCGGGTGACATCGTGATGCAGCGGCTCGTCCGCGTCACCGCGCCGCAGGTGAAAGGTGCCCATGATGCGGAGTTCGTTTGCGTCGGGGATCGAGCCTACATCGTCGAGCATGACAACGACGTGACACCCGGTCACGGCGCGGGCGTGGCGATGTATTGCGTGCTGACGGTGGTGAACATGAAGACGCTCAAAGTCGAAAAAACGCACCCGATGGCCAAGGCGGGCCAGGCCTTCGCCAACGTCACGCTGCCGGATGCGCAGGTCTTTGTGCCGCGCATCATTCGCAAGGACGAGCACACGCTGCGCACCTACTTTTGCAGCCAGCCGGCCAAGGAACAGGCCGTGACCTGGTATCGCGACTTTGATCTACGCACGCAGAGCTTCGAGGACAGCATCCACAAAGCCAAGCTCAAGATCGCCGCCGGCACCTTCGACATGGAGCCACGTCATTTTCATGCGGACGCAGCCGCTTTGGGCTTCAAGCGGCCTGGCGTGAATCAGGGCCTCTACATCTTTGATTCGTTCAAGGAGTTCGACGGCAAGAGCTACATCGCGCTCAACAACTTCCCTGGCAAACAAAACGCGCTCGCCGTGCTGCATGATGACTTCGCCACCTTCGAAGTCATCGGCCACTACAACGAGCCGCAATCGCAGCAGCTCAGCGAATCCGCCGTGAATCGCCTTCCCGACGGCACCTG
The DNA here is from genome assembly GCA_043770175.1 of Verrucomicrobiales bacterium. Classification (GTDB taxonomy): domain Bacteria; phylum Verrucomicrobiota; class Verrucomicrobiia; order Verrucomicrobiales; family Verrucomicrobiaceae; genus Prosthecobacter. Next base: position 2,200 of record JAYVIO010000073.1, read on the forward strand.
GATGGCCATCGTGCGCAATGACGCGGGCAACTACCACTTCACCACCAGCCCGAACGGCAAAAAATGGACCATCGCCGAGCCAAAGCCCTTCGTGCCCAACGGCCTGAACTCGAAGCCGACCTTCGATAAGTTCGGCGGCGTCTATTATCTCGGCTGGCAGGAGAACACCAAGATCCAGAACTGCAATCGCAGCGTCTTCAACGTGGACATCTCACGCGATGGCAAGACGTGGGAGCGCAAATACCGCTTCGAATCCCCGAATTCCTTCCAGTATCCGACCTTCCACGAACACGAGGGCACCCTCTGGCTCACCGTCACCCAAAGCGACCACGGCGGCAGCACCGACCGCATCATGTTCGGCAAACTGGAAGCCGTGGGCGAATTCGAATCGCAAAAAGACCATAAGCGAATCGCATGGCCCACGCCGCCGCCACCAGAGCCCGCTTTCATGAAACGCGGCGTGAAGCTCTTCACCGACCGCGAGTATGTCATCGACGAAATGCCCAATCTCGTCAAAGACCTGCCCTTTCACCGCACCAGCATCGAAAAGCTCGATGTCACCGTCACCAAGCCCGGCACCCTTTTCGCGCTCACGCCGACGATCCGCCCTACAGCTGCGAGTCAGGATGTAGCACTGCAAAAAGCAGGCTTCACCAAGGTCGATGTGCCCGAGACGCAGCTCTTCCCCGGTGAAATTAATCGCGTGAGCCTCTATCGTAAAGCGGTGAAGGCCGGTGAGCGGCTCCAGTTTAAAAAGATGGTGCTGCTGGTGCTGGCAGATGGTGCGGCGATTCAGGAGATGGATGGATTGACACCGTCGGTGATCCTCAACCCCGGCGCGGAGTTTCAGGACGACGCACGCAGCGGCGCGATGATCATCGGGATGGATCGCACGGCGAAGGGGCGGATCTGGGGCTGCTGGACGGGCACGGGGGACAAGCCGGATGGGTATTTCCTGCTGGCGACGAGTGATGACGATGGCGTGACGTGGTCGAAGCCGCGTTTTGCGGTCGGGGCACGGATGGAAGCAGCGCAGAAGGTGAGCGGGGCGCTGGTGGGGAACCTTTGGACGGATCCTAAAGGCCGCTTGTGGCTCTTTTTTGACCAGCAACTCGGTGGTCCGCAGAAGCGCATCACGAACTGGTTCATGCGCTGCGATGATCCCGATGCGGCGGATCCGGTGTGGAGCACGCCGGTGATGTTTGCAGAAGGTTGTACGCTGAATAAACCGACGGTGCTCAAAGATGGCGCTTGGCTGCTGCCAGTGTCGGACTGGCATCAAAAGACGTGTCGCGTGTTTGAATCGACCGACGAAGGCGCGTCGTGGAAGGAGCGCGGCAGTCTGCAGTTCCCAGACTGGGAGTTCGACGAGCACATGATGGTGGAATTGAAAGATGGACGCCTGTGGATGCTCGCGCGCACGAAAGGCCAGCCACACGAGAGTCTCTCAAATGACGGCGGCAAAACGTGGAGCACGCCCAAACAAGCCGCGACGGTGCAGAATGTGAATGCGCGCTTTTTCCTGCGTCGGCTCAAATCGGGCCGCATCCTGCTGGTGAAGAATGGATCGCCTGCGGAGCGCTTGTTGAAGCGCACGCACATGAGCGCGTGGCTATCTGAGGACGAAGGCCAGACGTGGAAGGGCGGCCTCATTCTCGATGAACGCAACGCGGTGTCGTATCCCGATGGTTTCGAGTCGCCAGACGGGCTCATCCACATTCTTTATGATTGGAATCGCCACACCGACGCGGAGATCCTGATGGCGAAGTTTCGCGAGGAGGATGTGCTCGCGGGCAAAATCGTCTCGAAGGACGCGAAGCTGTTCATGCTCGTCAACAAAGCCACCGGCCCGAAGCCCGAGAAGCTCTACAACGGCATCGAACTGCCCGATCAATGGCCGCCACGCTTTCTCGATCCAGACTCCGCTGAACCCATGGAAGTGCCGTATCTGAAGAAGAAACCGAAAGTCATCCCCATTGATGTTGGGCGTCAGCTTTTTGTGGATGATTTCCTCATCGAGAAGACCACGCTCAAGCGCACGTTTCACACAGCGACTAAGTTTGAAGGCAATCCGGTCTTCAAATCTGAAACGAAGCACGAACTGGCGGGATCGACCCTCGGCGAAAAGGGCCAGGAGGCCGTGACCTATCTTGGCCATGGCGGCGTGTTTTATGATCCGGCGGAGAAGCTCTTCAAGATGTATTACACCGCTGGTTGGCGCGGGCCGTTGGCGCTGGCGACGAGTCCCGATCTGAAAACCTGGACGCGTCCCAATCTCGGCCTTGTCGAAGACAATCTGCTGCTTGCCAAAGGCCGCGACGCGGGTGGCGACAATAGCTTGTGGTTCGATCTTGATTCAAAAGACGCACGCCTGAAGCTTTTGACGGATCGCGGCAAGGAAGGTCACTTTTTGCAAAGCTCTGCGGATGGTCGCGCATGGACGGTGTCGTCTCCCACAGGCAAAGCAGGCGACTACTGCTCCATCTTCCACAATCCCTTCCGCGACGTGTGGTGCTACAGCATCAAGCAAGGAGGCAAGCACGGGCGCAATCGCTGGTATCACGAGTCGCGAGATTTCATGAAGGGTGCAGATTGGTCGAAGTCAGTGTTTTGGGCAAATGCAGACCGTCTGGACGAGCCTGATCCGCAGATCGCTGTGCCAGCACAGCTCTACAGCCTCAGTGCCGTGGCGTATGAGAGCGTGATGCTGGGCATGTTTCAGATTCATCTCGGGCCGGACAACAAAATCTGTGATCAAGGCAAGTTCCCCAAGACCACAGAACTCAAGCTCGGGTTCAGTCGTGATGGCTTTCACTGGCATTGGCCAGACCGTCGCGCTTTCATCGCCGCTACGCGCAAAGAAGGCGACTGGGATCGTGCTTACCTTCATACAACGACTGGCATGTGTGTGGTTCTTGATGACCAGCTCGTCTTCCCCTACTGCGGCTACTCCGGCATCGCACTCAGTGGCACACGCGGCATGTATTCCGGTGCCAGCATCGGTCTCGCGACGCTGCGACGCGATGGATTTGCCTCGATGGAAGGCCCCGGCGAACTGACGACGCGCCCGGTGAAATTCAAAGGCAAGCATCTCTTTGTGAACGTGAACGGCGAAGTGCATGTGGAGGTGCTCGATGAGGCTGGGAAGATCATCCGAAGCTCAAAGGTGGCTTCAGGAGATCTAACCAAACTCAAAGTCGATTGGGCTGATGCTTCCGATCTGTCCGATCAAACCGGCAAGAATGTGAAATTGCGCTTCCATCTCACGAAGGGTTCGTTGTATGCCTTTTGGGTGACGTCAGATGCCGATGGAGCCAGTCATGGTTTCGTGGGTGCAGGTGGTCCTGCTTTCAATGGCGTGCGTGACACTTCTAACTAGCCCTCCATGACTCGATTCCTCAATTGGTTCAATAATCTCTACCCCGTGTGGCTCGTGAGCCTCGCGACAATCGCGTTCTTCTGGCCGCAGACGATGCTGTGGTTCGACAAGCCGTGGATCTTTTGGTCGCTGGCCGCGTCGATGCTGGGCATGGGGCTGACGCTGAGCATTGATGACTTCAAAGCCATCGCACGCATGCCGGGAAGCGTCGCTTTGGGCTTCATCGCGCAATACACGATCATGCCGTTGTCGGGATGGCTCGTTGCCACGGCCTTGAAACTTGAGCCAGGGCTCGCCGTCGGCATCATCCTCGTCGCCAGTTGCCCTGGTGGCATGGCGTCGAACATGATCAGCTACCTTGCGAAAGCGAACGTGGCGCTCTCCGTCGTGCTCACACTTGCGTCAACGCTGCTGGCGTTCTTCTTCACGCCGATGTGGACGAGTGTGCTGGCGGGCAAGTACGTGCCGGTGGATGCCTGGGGGCTGTGTTTATCCGCACTACAACTCACCATTGCGCCCGTGGTGCTCGGTGTGCTGATCCGGTGGAAGCTGCCGCGCACGGCTGACAAGATCGGTGCCTGTGGTCCCACGGTCGCCGTGCTGGCTTTCACGCTGGTGAGCGGCGGCATCGTGGCCGCGAGCGCGGACGCCATTGCGTCGAACTTCGGCAGACTCGCGCTCGCGGCCTTCACGCTCCATTTGCTAGGCTTTGGTGTCGGCTATGTCGTGTCCAAAGTGCTACGCTATCCCGAATCCGTCGCCCGCACGGTGAGCATCGAGGTGGGCATGCAAAACGGCGGCATGGCCGCGTCGCTGGCGCGTGAGCACTTCGCCGCGATGCCGCTCGCTGCAGCGGCGGGAGTCTTCAGCGGCGTCATGCAAAACATCATCGGCGGACTGCTTGCCTCCTGGTGGAAGCGCCGCACGCCGGACGCCTGATCATGAGCCGTCGCGACATCTACTACTGGAAATGCGATCGTCCGGCGGCGTTTCACGGCACGCAGACGCGTGGTGAGGTGGATGCGAAGATGGAACAGCAGCTTCGCGAGGCTTTGCAGCATCATTTTGATGCCAGAGTGGTTGTGTTGAGTCCCGGAACGGGGCAGGGCACTCATCTCACTTGGAATGCTGATGTGGATGGCAAATCCATGTTTGTGCGCGTCGAGAACGGGCCGGAGAAGGATGGTCACCTTGCTGTGGAGTCTGCTGTGTTGAATCGAGTGAGAGATGCCGGCGTGCTGACGCCGCGCGTCTATGCCTGTGACGCCACGCGCAGCCGCGCTCCGTTTGCATGGCAGGCTTTGGAGCGGATTGCAGCGCCGGATTTGAATCACTGGTTCAAGCAAGACGCGCTGGAGGTTCCACGCATCGCGTTTGAGGTCGGGCGAGCAGTCGCGAAGTGGCAGTCGATGTCGTTTGAGGGTTTTGGCGTGCTCTACGGTGTAGGTTGGGAAGGTCGTGCGGCTGGATTGTTGAATGCTCTACCAACCCCTTCGCACGACTTCCCGACTGCATTGGAGTCTGTGCAACAACGTGACGTCCTCAATCCGTCGGAAAGTTTGGCGAAGGACAACTTCGATGCAGCGACATCGAATGCGCCAAACATTCCCAATCTACAAGGCTGGCACGCCACCTATACCGACTACTTCCATCTTCGTCTCGGCGAGCATCTGCGATTCCTTGTCGCTCGCGGATTTCTGAGCGGTGGAGATGAAATCATGACCGAGATCGAAAACCACCGTGCCTTGCTTGATCTGCCGCAGGGCTGCTTCGTCCACAAAGACCTCGCGCTCTGGAATATTCTCGGCACGCGCGATCAAATCGCCGCCTTCATCGATTTCGACGACGCCATCAGTGGCGATCCGATGGATGATCTTTCGTTGCTGGCCTGCTTTCATGATGCGGCGTTCTTGCAGCGCGCTTTCGAGGGCTATCAAAGCGTCCGCGCCCTGCCGGAGCATCACTTGCGCCGCTTCTGGCTGCATCTGCTGCGAAACATGATCGTCAAAGCCGTGATCCGCGTCGGCGCGGGCTACTTTGATCGCGACGACGGCTTCTTCCTCATCGGCAGCGGCTCCTCGGGAGCTAGTTTGCGCGAAATGACGCATTCGCGGCTCGCGCTGGCGTTGCGCGGCTTGCGGGAGGGCAGCGGCCTCGACATTCTCTCACCATGAAAACTCACATCGGCACCTTTCTCTCCATCGGATCACCTGCGGTCGCTGAACTCGCGGCAGAATGCGGCTTTGACTGGGTTTTGATTGATCTGGAGCACGGTTGTGAATCCGAGGCCGCACTGCCGAATCAACTGCGTGCTCTGCGCGGCAGCCAGACGCTGGCGATTGTGCGCGTGAGTGCTCCGCATCCCGATTTGATCGGCCGTGTGCTCGACTGGGGTGCGGATGGCATCATGGTGCCGCATGTCAACACCGTGGCCGAGGCGCAGCACTGCGTTGATGCAGCTTATTATCCGCCGAAGGGGCATCGAGGCGTTTCGCGCACGGTGCGTGCTTATGGGTATGGCATGCGGCTGCCTGGAGACAACCCGCCGAAACCAATCATTCTGGCTCAAATCGAGACAGCGGATGCGGTGGCAAACGTGGATCAAATCGCGGCGGTGGAAGGAATTGATGCGCTGTTCATCGGCCCGGCGGATTTGAGCTTCGATTTGAAGGCGCAGAACTCACCGCGCAGCTACGACGATTGCCTGAATTGCATCGCGCAAGCGGCCAAGGATCATGGCAAAGGCTGCGGCATTCTGGTGCGACATGGAGATGATCAGGCAAAGCTGCTGAGCATGGGCTTCACGTGGCTGGCGATGGATTCCGATCTCTCGCTGGTGCGGGAGGGGTTTCGGCGGAATCTGGCGGCGGCGCGGAAATAGTCGGACTTTTTTCTGCACGGCGGCCTTTTTTGCCTACCCTCCGCGCCCCATGACCGCATCCCCCCAAATCAAATCCAAGATCGTCGAACTGTGCGAAACCCTTGTGGCTGACACCGAAGTTCAAAGTGCCCGCGAGAAGGCTGAGGCCTTCCTCGCGAATGAAGCAGCCGTGTCGCTATATCGTGAGATGGCGACGATGGGCCGTGCGCTGCATCAGAAGCAGCACAACGGCGAAGAACCCTCCGGCGAAGAAATCGGCCGCTTCACCGAGTTGCAGGACAGTTGCGATGCAAATCCGGCCATTCTGAGCTTCATCGAAGCCCAGGACGTGCTGCGCGGGATCGCCGAGGTTGTGACGAGTTTCGTCGGCAAGAGCCTGGAACGCGGTCAGGTGCCGACTGAAGCGGAAATCTTCTCCAAGGGCTGTGGCGAAGGCTGTGGCTGCCATTAAACCATCGCGTGCGATGAAAGCGTTCGCCCTGCTCGTTTCGCTGCTGTTTTTCGCCTCAGCCTTCGCGGGCGAGGCGAAGACGGTCCGCATCCTCACCATCGGGAACAGCTTCTCCCGCAACGCGACGAATCATCTCGATGATCTCGCGCTGGCGGGTGGGCACATCTTGATTCACACCCCGCTTGTCATCGGCGGTTCGTCGTTTCAGGTGCATGCGGACAAAGCGAAGACAGAAGGGAAAGCGCGGCTGTACACGAACGGCCGTGATTTGATTGCGAACCTCACGGCAGAGAAGTGGGACTACGTCACGATCCAGCAGGCGAGCATCAAGAGTCACGATTTTGCCACTTATCAGCCGTATGCGGGCATCCTGCGGGACTACATCACCAAGCATGCGCCTCAGGCAAAGCTGCTGATTCATCAAACATGGGCTTATCGGAAGGATGATCCACGTTTCACCAAGCCATCGGACAAAGCGGGTGAGCCGAAGACGCAGGAGGAGATGTACCGTGGCCTGACAGCCGCCTACGACAAGATCGCCGCTGAACTCGGCGGGAAGGTGATTCCTGTGGGTGATGCGTTCTTCATGGCCGACACGGATGCGACTTGGGGCTATCAAACCGACTCGTCGTTTGATCCCAAGACCGCAAAACAGCCCGCGTTGCCGAATCAGACGCACTCGTTGCACGTCGGTTGGCGCTGGGCGAAGTCGAAGGACGGCAAAAAGGTGTCGCTCGGTATGGATGGGCATCACGCGAACACGGCGGGCGAGTATCTCGGTGCCTGCGTGTGGTATGAGGTGTTGTTTGGCGAAAGTACCGTCGGAAACAGCTACCTCCCGAAAGACTTTGATGCCGCTTACGCCCGCTTTTTGCAGGAGACGGCGCACAAGGCCGTGCAGGCGCGGGTGAAATGATGTCCAAAACAACACGGTGGTGTCCTTTTGAAAGCCATGACACGTTTCGCCGCCCTGTTCCTCGCTCTCAGTCTCTCCGCGAATGCCGCCACGCAGGCGGATGTGATTGTTTATGGAGCCACACCGGGCGGATTCTGCGCGGCCATCGCGGCGGCGCGTGAAGGTGCCGCCGTCATCCTGCTGGAGCCGACGGCGCATGTGGGCGGCGTGAACACGGGTGGGTTGTGCTTCAGCGACTCGAATCAAACGGTGCGCAGCACGGTGCTGGGCATGTTTGAGGAGTGGCATGCGCGCGTCGAGAAGGACTATCAGCAGCGCGGCGTGAAGCTGCCCTATCAGGTCAGCGTAAAGGATCACACGCACTGGACTTACGAACCGCACGTCGCGGCTAAAATCACGAAGGAGATGCTGGATGAGGCTGGCGTGAAGGTGCTGACGAAGCGCGTTCTGAAGCAGGTGACCAAAAAGGGCGCGCGCATTACGCAGATCACGACAAGCGAGGGCGATTTCGCGGCCAAAGTCTTCATCGATGGCACCTACGAGGGCGATCTAATGACCGCATCAGGCGTGAGCTGGACGATTGGCCGCGAGGGCCGAAAGGAGTTCGGTGAATCACTGGCTGGAAAGCAATATCCGAAGAAGAAAATGGCGATGTCAGGCCTCGGAGCCGATGGCAAGCCACTGCCCTTCATCACCACGACCGATGCTGGCCCCGAAGAGGATGGCGACAAGAACGTCATGATCTACAGCTTCCGCCTCTGCGTGACGAAGGATGCAGCGAACCGAGCGCCTTTCCCGAAGCCTGCGAACTACGATCCGGCACGATTCGAGATCTTGCGGCGCTACTTTGCCCAAGAAAAGCGCCCGCATCTGCTGTGGGATCTGTATCCGCTACCGGGGAACAAGTTTGACGCCAACAACGGCATCGGGAAACAGTTCTCCATGGGCCTCGTCGGAGCCTGCAATGGCTGGAGCGAGGCGGATGAGGCAGGCCGCGCCGCGATCTGGGAGGCGCACAAACAATACACCGTGGAGATGCATCACTTCCTCAGCACCGATCCCGCCGTGCCGGTCGCGATTCGCGAGGAATACGCGCAGATCGGCCTCTGCCGCGATGAGTTCGTGGATTACGACCATTGGTCGCCACAGCTCTATGTGCGCGAAGGTCGGCGCATGATCGGCGAATACATCGTCTCGCAGAAGGACATCATGGATGAGCCGAAGAAGGATGACGCCATCGTCGTGTCATCGTTCCCCATCGACTCGCACGACTGCCAGCGCGTCGGAACTGCTGAGTTCGTCATCAATGAAGGCACGATCATGCCTGTGCGCATGGCTGGTCGAAGACACGGCTACGCGTATCACATCCCGTATCGCGCCATCACACCGAAAGCTGGCGAATGCGACAATCTGCTCGTGCCCGTGGCGCTGTCCTGCACGCATGTGGGCATTTCCTCGATCCGTGTGGAGCCGACGTGGATGATCCTCGGCCAGAGCGCGGGCATCGCGGCGGCTTTGAGCGCGAAACAAAACCTCGCGGTGCAAAAGCTGCCGTATCCCGCGCTGCGTGAACGGTTGCTCGCTCAAAAGCAGGTGCTCGATCTGCCGGTGCTGCCTGATCTGCCACCTCCGCCAGCCACACCGGTCAGCATCGACCCGAAAACATTGCCCGGCATCGTGCTTGATGACTCACAGGCCGAGCTGAAAGGCCCATGGAGCCGTTCCTCGAACTTCAAACCGCACATCGGCACCGGCTACCTGCACGACGACAAGCGTGGCGATGGCCAGTCGAGCGCTGTGTTTCGTTTCAAAGCGCCCAAGGCAGGTAAATACGACCTGCGCATGGCCTATTCGGCTCACGAAACTCGCGCGAAGAAAGTTCCGGTGACGATTCAAAGCAGCAAACGTAAGACCTACCTCGCTGTCGATCAAACCCTGCCGCTGCCCAAAGGCGAGGCGTTCCGTAGCATTAGGACCATTGAACTCACTAGCGACACGGAAACAGTAATCACCATCATCAATGCATACACAGATGGCTTTGTGATTCTGGATGCGCTGCAATTGATCGAGGCTAAAAACTGACGGGTGCATCCCGTTGCCCAGGAGATTTTCGCCAGTCTCCCACCAGCGTCCCCGTTTCTGGCCGACCCGGATGGTTGCTGGAGACCTCGATCAATCTCATTGCATGGACGATGAGCAGAGGCATGCAGGCCGCTGCTCCTGGCCGTTGGCAAATTGCTGCAAAGAATGAACTTTCAGCCATCTCCGTGCAGCTTCACTCATTGAAGCACCCAAATGCCCGCCAGCCCTGAACAGCTTTACGAACAAACGCTCGTCGTCCGTGCCCAGATCGGGGACGAGGGTGCCTTCGAAGAGTTGCTGAAGGTCAACGGACCCCGGCTTCATCAATTCACGCAACGCATGATGCAAAGCACGCCAGAACTGGTGCCGGATCTCGTCCAGGAAACCTGGGTCGCGATCTATCGCGGCCTGCCCGAGTTGCTGGAGCCGTCGAAATTCCGGGCATGGGCATTCCGTATCGCGCGCGACCGTATCTATCGTGCCTACCGGAAGCGCAGGGTGGTTTTGCAGCCACTCGATGAGATGAGCGATGCGGAACTGCCCGTGACGGAAGAACCCCCGGCTGCGGCCGATCGGGAAGAACTACAGCTTGGGCTGGAGGCTCTCTCGCCTGAGCACCGCGAGGCGCTGCTGCTGCGCTTCTTCGAGGATCTGAGCTACGAGGAAATTTCCCGCGTCACCGGCTGCACGGTGGGCACCGTGCGCTCACGCATTTTTTACGCCAAGCAGGCTCTCAAAGCCTTCATCACCACACACCGACCATGAATACACCACATCAACCATCGCAGTCTGAAGCCGACAAACTTCAGCAGCACGCCTCCGTCGCTGTCCATTCGCACCGGCGGAAAATCCAGGCATTGACCGTCGCCGCGTTCGTTCTCGGCTTCCTCGCCGTTGCGGCGAGCATCACCATCGTCACCGTGAATGAAATGTATGTGCGTCCCAAGCAGGAAAAACTCGCGGCAGACAGTGGTGCGATCGCCGGGTTTTCGTCGATGGCAAGAGACGCAAACACACGGCCGGAGACGGTTCAGGCCAGAATGCTCTCTCTTGAGATCGACATGATGCGGGTGGTCAGCATGGGCTCCATGATGGTCGCCGGTTCGGTGGGACTCCTTGGCCTCGGCACCCTGCTGCTGGTGGCCGCCGTCACGCTGAATCGACGTGCCACGCTGAATCAAGTGAACGCGAGCCTGGCGCAAATTTCGGCCCAGCTTCGCGAGTGGCGGCCAGACGGATCGACTGATGCGGGGCGATCCAGATGACATTCCAATCTTGCATGACCCCATCGTTGCTCATGCCCGTGGTTATCACTAAGCCTGTCTCGATTTGATGGCTGGATTTCAATGTATGCCCACCATTGAATGGCTTTGTGATCCTGGATGCGCTGCAACTGCTGCCCATGCCAAAAAAATAGGCAGAATTTTGCGTAACCGATGCCCGCGACCGGCATTTCATGAGGCGACGCATTCACCCGCCCCAATGAAACGCCCCATGCTCAAATCGTTCGCACTTCTCATCGCCACCACCTGCCTGACGAGTTCCATCTTCGCCCAAGGACCGCTGATTGAGCGGCTGCGTGAACGCATAGCGGAGCGCAAAGGATCGGTTGACGCGGTCGAGCTGAGTTACGGCAAAGACCCGCTGCAAAAGCTCGATTACTGGAAGCCGCTGAAGGCCGGATCGCCACTGGTGATCTTTGTGCATGGCGGCGGCTGGAAGCGGGGTGACAAGAAGATTGCCACAGGCACAGAAAAATCCGGACACTATCTCCAGCAGGGCTACGCCTTCGCGTCGATCAACTACCGGCTCGTGCCCGCTGCCACAGTGGAGCAGCAGGCGCAGGATGTGGCGGATGCCATCGCGCATCTCATCGGTCATGCTGAGGCGCTTGGTTTTGATTCGAGTCGCATCGTGTTAATGGGGCACAGCGCCGGGGCGCATCTGTCGGCGCTGGTCGGCACGGACATGAAGTATCTGAAACAGGCCGAGCTGGGGCCAAAGTCACTGCGCGGCGTCATTCCGCTCGATGGCGCGTGCTACGACGTGCCTCGCCAAATCGCGGATGGCGGCGACTTCATGCACGATACCTACCTCCAGGCCTTTGGCGCCGAAAAGGAGCGGCAGCTCGCGCTGTCGCCCACAGCGCAGGCCGACGCTCCGAACGCGCCCGCGTTTTTGATCCTGCATGTGCAGCGGGTCGATGGCACGGCGCAGTCGCGAGCGCTCGGCGAGGCCTTGCAAAAAGCAGGAACGCCCGCCGAGGTGCGCGGCTTTGACGGCATCGGCCTCAAAGGCCATGCCGAGATCAACCGCCGCCTCGGCGATCCTGCTTATGCCGCGACTTCGGTCGTGGATGCCTGGTTGGAACGCGTGTTTGCGAAGTGAAGGCGGAAAACAGGCCAGATCGTGTCCAAACACGCGTTTGAGCGTCCTGAAGAAGCTTTCCAAACCATGCACACCCGCCGCCATTTCATCTCCGCCATTACCGCCGCGCTTGGCGGTTCTGTTTTTGCCGCTGACGGCAAGCCCAAGACCATCGTCCTGCAATCCGCGTGGGACACGGTGAACATCGGCGACATCGGTCACACGCCGGGCACGCTGCGGGTGATCGAGGAGCATCTGCCGGAGGTGAAGATCGTGCTGTGGGCGATGAAGCTCGATGATCGCGTCACCGCGATGCTCAGGACGCGCTTTCCAAAGGTGGTGATCCTGCAGGGCAAGCTGGATGGAAAAGGTGAGAAGGACGAGACGCTGCGGCAGGCGGTGAAGAAGTGTGATCTTTTCATCCGCAACTCGGGCATGGGGCAGGACATCACTCACATGCAGTTTTGCCAGAAGCACGGCAAGCCCTACGGCTTGTTCGGCCAATCGTTTTTCCCAAGCATGGTCGAGGGCAAGGACGCGGCAGAGCGCATCGCCTTGTTGAAGAACGCGTCGTTCATCTACACGCGGGAGACGAAGACGCTCGCCATTCTCAAAGGCGCGGGCGTGAAAGCGGAGTTCGGGCCGGATGGCTGCTTCGGCATCGACGTGCGCGATGACGAGCGCGGACTCGCCACCATGAAAAAACTCGGATTGGAGGAACGGAAGTTCATCACGCTGCAACTGCGCACGAACACCGCCAAACTGCCCGGCGTGGACGACTCACGCACGCCGAAGCTCAATCCGCTCCATCCCACACCGGAGCAGATCGCCGACGATGAACGTCGCGCGGCGAAGTATCGCGAACTGGTGACGCTTTGGATCAAAAAGACCGGCCACAAGGTGCTGATCGCGCCCGAGGTGAAGAAGGAGATGGAGCACAACAAGCGACTCATCCACGATCCGCTGCCGCCGGAGATTCAGAAGCAGTTGGTGAACCTGGAGTATTTCTGGAATGCGGATGAAGCGGCCTCCATCTTCGCTAGAGCGCACACCATCGTTTGTCACGAGCCGCATTCACCCATCATCGCGCTCGCCAACGGCACGCCGATCATTCACACCTACTCCGAGTTTCATTCACCGAAGTGCTGGATGTTCAAAGACATCGGTTTGGGCGAATGGCTGCTGGAGATGGACGAAACACCGGTCAAGAAGATGGCGGAGACGTTGTTTGCGATTGATGCCGATTATCCCGCCGCGCAGGCGAAGGTGAAGAAAGCCATGGCCTATGTGCATGAGTGCTTTGCAGGCTCGATGAAGCATGTGAAAGGCGTTCTGGGTGCATGAAACACTTTCTTTTCCTCCTCGCGCTTGCGAGTGCCACGCAGGCGGTGGAACCCGTCTTTGAGACCATCTTTGACGGTAAAACACTCGATGGCTGGATGCATGATGGCAACTGGTCGGTGGTGAATGGCGAGATCGCCTGCGTGAAGCGCGGAGGATCGCTGGTGTATGAGAAGGCGAAGGTGCCGGATGACTTTGAGCTGTGCTTTGACTGGAAGGTCGCCAAGGGGTGCAACAGCGGTGTGTATTACCGGCCCACCCAGTATGAGTATCAACTGCTCGACAACGCCAACAGCCCCTACGGCGAGAACCCGCGCCAGGCAGCTGCATCGTTGTTTTTCTGCATGGCACCGACGCAGGATGTGGTGAAACCCTACGGCGAGTGGAACGAGGGTCGTATCGTTTGCAAAGCAACGGTGATCCAGCACTGGCTGAATGGCAAGAAGGTGATCGACTTCGACTATACCGACCCGCGCTGGCACGCGGAGGTCGAGATCCTGCGCATCCGTGGCGGCGATTTGACGAAACGCGGTGCGCACCTCTCGCTCCAATACCACGGCGCGGACGTTTGGTTCAAGAACCTGCGCTGGCGGGCGATTCCCGCTGCCGAGATCGTCGTTACAGAGAACCTCGCGCCGCTGCCGATCCCCGACAGAGCTTTGCGGAAAGAGCAGGGTCGCTTGGACAAGATGCTGGCGTCACGAAAATGTGAATGGCGCCACAAGGAACTGAAACGCTTCAGGACCGACGAGGCACATCAAGGTGTGGCTGTCGATGCGGAGCACTTTTATGCCATCACCAATGCTGCCATCGGCAAATACCGCAAAGACACGGGCGAGCACGTCGGCGAATGGAAAGAGACGATGAGCCGCATCAAGCATCTCAACGCCGGTGTCATTCTCGATGGCAAGCTGTGGTGTGCGCACTCGAACTACCCGGAGATGCCGATGAAAAGCTCCGTGGAGGTCTTTGATCCGAAAACGATGCAGCACCTCGAAAGCATTGACCTCACCGACGCGGACGGCTCATTGACCTGGGTGGATCGTCGTGATGGCGTGTGGTATGCCTGCTTCGCTCAGTATGCGAAGACCGGTGATCCGGCGAAGACACGCATAGCCACCTTCGACACGCAGTGGAAGAAAACCGGCGGGCTGAGTTTCCCTGCCGAGGCGGTGGCAAAGTTTGGCAAGAACAGCAGTTCCGGCGGCAGTTTTGGGCCTGCAAGGCATCTATTCATCACCGGGCATGACGCGCAGGAGTTGTATGTGTTCGACCCGCCGGTCATGGACGAAGTTTTGACCTGGAAGGCGGCGGTTCCGATCTCCGCACACGGTCAGGCCTTCGCTTGGGATCGTGGGGTGCCGGGAGTTTTGTATTCCATCGACCGCAAGACGCATGAAGTGATTGTTTCGCGCGTGACGGCTGATTGACAAGATGGCGGTCCGGCGGATGACATGCGGCATGTCCGCCAAACCTGATCCCGCCACGCTGCCTTGCAGTCCTCTTGATGAAACCGCCGGTTTGAAATACTTCCCGCGCATGCTGGGAAAAATCCGGCTGCACGCAGCCAGCAAGCTCTGGGAGGATCTGCATGCCAACCTTGGCAAAGGCAGCGACGGCGCTTTGGTGGACTTTCTCCACATCAACTACGACGAATTGAAGTCCCGCGTGCTGCAGGGCGGCAGCGATGAGGAAATCCTGCAATGGTGCCAGGATCAAACGCGGCCGTTGAATGACACGGACAAGCTCATCTGGAATCATTATGTCAAAACGCTCGGCTGGAACGACCACATCACGGCCATTTTGGCGAAGCGGAAGGCCGACGGCGACCTCAGTGATCGCGATGACATCCAAACCATCGCCCATTACATCGACGTGGATGAGGGCAGGCTGCCATGAGGCTGCTGCTGATGCTTCTCCTCGTTTCAGCCTGCACGCTGACGATTGGGGCGGAACTCAAAACCACCGGCGCAGGCATCGAAATCACAGCGGGCAGCCTCGGCAGCTTCACGCTGACATATCCTGAGTTTGCTCCAGTCCATAAACAGATCGAGGTGAAGACAGCGGGCGCGAACGCGACGGTGCGTTACGAAGGCGGGGCGGAGTGCGCGATTGCCATCGTGGGAGAAGAGATCACGGTCGTGTTCAAAGCGGTGCCGGCTGATGTGACTTCTTGGAAGATGAGCTCATTGATCGACATCGGCTTCGCGAAAGGCGGAACGTGGAAGATCGCGAAAAAGGAAGGGGTGTTTCCAGCAGAAAAGGCAAGTCCACCGCAGATCGCGAGTTTGAACAGCACAAACTTCATGCTCCAGAACGCGCAAGGGCAGAGCTTGAGCATCACGACGCCGGATTACGCCTTCCAGCAGCTCACGGACAACCGCGAGTGGAATTGGGCGATCTACCACTGGCAGTTCATCGTGCCTTTCGGTGCGGACAAGACGACGGCGAAAGTCAAGGTGACCTCCAATCTCGCTTCCGCGACGAAGTTGATCGATCCCTTCGGTCAAAGCCTCAAAGACAGCTACCCGAACAAGCTCAAAAGCCTCGAAGAACTCAAAGCAGATGTGGAGGCTGACAAAACTTATTACGCGAGCATCGCGACACCGAAGTTGGACCGCTTTGGCGGTCTGCCTGGCAGCCGTGAATCACTGGGGCTGAAAAAGACCGGCTTCTTCCATGTGGAGCAGAAGCAGAAGAAGTCGTGGCTCGTCGATCCTGATGGCAACGCGTTCTTCCACTTCGGGTTGTGCGGTTTCGCGCCGAGCGACGACTACACCTATGTCAAAGGCCGCGAAGGCATCTACGAGTGGCTGCCGAAGGCCGAGGGCGAGTTCGCCAGCGCGTTCCGGCAAGGCGATGGCGACGCGCATTTCTCGTTCTACCTCGCGAACGTAATTCGGAAATTTGGCGCGGCTTATGATTATGAATCACATGCCACGCGCATGATCGAGCGCGTGCGCAAGTGGGGCTTCAACTCCATCGGCGCCTTCAGCCCGGTGCCGACGACCGCGCATGTGAAGGCCGATTTCCCGTATGTGGCGCATCTGCCGATCAATGAATGGGAAGGCGTGCCGCGCATTCTAGGAGCGCATGAAGTGTGGGACCCGTATGATGCCGCCACGGCAAAGATGATCGCCGACAAACTCGCCGCCGGATTGCCTGCGCGAGCGAATGACCCGCTGCTTATCGGCTATTTCATCGTCAACGAGCCGCGCTACGACGAACTGCCGAGGGTGATTCCATCGCTGCCTGGCAAGCATGCCTGCAAGCAGCGCCTCGTGGCTTTTTTGAAGGACAAATACAAGACGGCGGAAGCCTTCAACACCGCGTGGCAGGCCAAGGCCGCCGCGTTCGAAGAATTGATCGAGCCCGGCCTCGCGGTGACGACCGACGCGGCCAAGGCGGATGTGAAGACCTTTGTTGGCGAGTTCATGGAAACCTGCTTCGCGCAGATCGAAAAAGCGTACCGCCAGCATGACAAGAAGCACATGCTCATCGGCAGCCGCTTGCAGCCGGTTACGATCGAGGACGAGCAGCTCTGCCGCATCATGGGCAGGCATCTCGATGTCGTGTCCTACAACTACTACACCTTCGGCGTCGATACGGCGGCACTGAAACGCTACCACGAGTGGTGTGGCGGCAAGCCGATGATCTTGAGCGAATTTTTCTGGGCTTCACCGAAGGACAGCGGCCTCATCGGCGGTCGCGAGGTCAGCAGCCAGCAGGAACGCGGACTCGCGTATCGCAACTACGTCGAGCAGAGCGCGGCGCTGGGATTCGTCATCGGCATCGAGTGGTTCACGCTCGTCGATCAGGCCACGACGGGCCGCTGGTTCAGCAAATACAACGGCGAGAGCTACAACACCGGCCTCTTCAGCGTGGCGGATCGGCCGTGGAAGGCCATGCTGGCCGAGATGATGAAGACGAATCACACGATCTACGAACTGCTGCTGGGCAAACGCCCGCCGTTTGCGTGGGAGGATGCGCGGTTCAAGCCAGCGGCGGGGAAATAGGCCATTGCAACCGGAGGTCAGGCTTCCAGCCTGACAATGGAGCGAGGCGTCCCGCCTTTGGCCGCCGACCAAGGCGGGACGCCCCGATCCGCAGACAGGCCGGAGGCCCATCCTCCTGCGCATCTGGCGTAAGTTTGTGACTCGTGCTGGCGGTCTATGAATCTCCCCGCTATGGTGCGGTGCATGCCTTCCAAACAAAAAATCGTTCAGCTCGTTGCCAGTGGTGATCTGCGTCTGTCCGCCAACCAAACGTGCTGGCCGGCCCAAGTGGCCATGGAGACAGCGCTTGCCGCGGCGTTGCATGAGGAAGGCTGGGAGATCAAGCGTGCGCACCCCTTGGACACGGCGAAGAAGCACGGCTTCATCGACTCGCAAAAAATGGGCATTGAGGTCTTTCGCGGCATCGATCCCGAGGCACCGCTGATCGTGGCAGAGGCGGTGTGGCAGTATTCGCATCATGTGCTGGCCGGATTGACCACGCATCGCGGCCCGATTTTGACGGTGGCGAACTGGAGCGGCCAGTGGCCCGGACTGGTGGGCATGCTTAACCTCAACGGCTCGCTCACTAAGGCAGGCGTAAAATACTCGACGCTGTGGAGCGAGGACTTCACAGACACTTTTTTCAAGACCAAGCTGAAGCAGTGGCTGAAATCTGGGAGCATCACACATGACCTCAGTCATGTGAAACCGCTGGAGAAGGTGAAGGTACCGACGAAGGCGGCAGCGCTGGGTAAGGAACTGGCCGTGAAGCTTGTCACAGACAAGGCGATCATGGGCATCTTTGATGAAGGCTGCATGGGCATGTTCAACGCGATCATTCCCGACCATGCGCTGCATGCCTGTGGCGTGTTTAAGGAGCGGCTCAGCCAGTCGGCCCTGTATCATGAGACGATGCAGGTGGGCGATTCGGATGCGCTGGCGATTCACACCTGGCTGGTGAAGCACGGCATGACCTTCCAGCTGGGTGACAATCACGAAATGCAGCTCACGCGTGATCAGGTGCGGCTGCAATGCAAGATGTACGCGGCGGCGCTGCGCATCGCAGATGATTTTGGCTGCGACGCCATCGGCATCCAGTATCAGCAGGGCTTGAAGGATCTGCTGCCTGCCAGCGACCTTGCCGAAGGCATGCTGAACAACACGGACCGCCCGCCGGTGAAGTCACGCGACCGCAAACGCACGCTGTTTGAAGGCCTGCCGATGCTGCACTTCAATGAGGTCGATGAATGCGCCGGTTTGGACGGCATGCTCACGCAGCGCGTGCATCGCGCGTTGCAGCAGCCGGTTGAAACGACGCTGCATGACGTGCGCTGGGGCGAAAAATTTGGCAAAGACTACGTCTGGGTGTTTCTCATCAGCGGTGCGGCGCCACCGGCGCATTTTGTCGAGGGTTGGAAGAGCGCCGAGGGCTTCCGCCAACCGCCGATGTATTTCCCGAGCGGCGGTTCCACGCTGCGCGGCATTTCGAAGCCGGGTGAAATTGTCTGGTCGCGCATCTACGTGCAGGATGAAGCACTGCACATGGACATCGGTCGCGGCTGTGTCGTCGATCTGCCGCGTGAGGAAACTGAGCGCCGCTGGCAGCTCACCACACCGCAGTGGCCGATCATGAGCGCTGTGACCTATGGCGTGAGCCGTGATCAACTCATGGCGAAGCATCAGGCCAATCACATTCAGGTTGCCTATGCTTTGGACGCCAAGGCGGCGGACGAATGCATGTTTGCCAAAGCGGCCATGGCGCGTGGGCTCGGCATGCAGGTGAATGTGTGCGGCACGCTGTCGCGGTGACTTTTCAGACATGAAGCCCGTCCACTTCAACCTTTTTGCGTTGTTTGCGTTTTTTTGCGGCCATCTTATCGCCGCTGAAGGCCTGCAGCCGATTAAATACAACAACCCCGGTCTCATCGTCGATCTCGAAGTCGGTTTGTGGGCCTGGCCGGTGCCTTGCGATGCGGATGGCGATGGCGACTTCGATCTCATGATCTCCTGCCCGGACAAGCCGCACAACGGCGTCTATCTCTTTGAGAACACCACCGGCGACACCACGAAGAACAAGATGCCTGTCTTCAAACCGGGCAAATTCGTGAGCAAGACCGCGCACTATGTCCTGCCCAGCTATGTAAACAGCCAGCTCCGCGTGCTCACGCCCGGCACCGAACATCCGAACTTCCTCAAAACGGGTCTCGATAAGAAGGTAAAGCTGCCCATCACCGCGAAATGGTACAAACCGAAGGGCACGCAGCCGAAAGGCCCGAAAGTTCGTCACAACCAATGGCGCTACGTGGATTACAATGGCGACGGCAAAACCGACCTCTGCGTTGGCATCGAAGACTGGAGCTTTTACGGCTGGGACGACGCCTGGAACGAAAAAGGCGAATGGATGAACGGTCCGCTGCATGGCTTCGTCTTCATCTTCCGCAACACTGGCACCGACGCGGAGCCGAAGTATGACAAGGAGTTTCGCGTGCAGCCGGTGGACACCTTTGGCTGCCCGTCGCCGAACTTCGAGGACTTCGACAAAGATGGTGACCTCGACCTGCTCTGCGGCGAGTTTCTCGACAAGTTCACCTACTTTGAAAACACCGGCACCCGCACCGAGCCGAAGTATGCCAAGGGCCGCCGTGTCTTTGATCCCGCCGGGAAGTTCCTCCACATGGATCTCGAAATGATCGACCCCATCGCCTTCGATTGGGACAAGGACGGCGACTTCGACCTCATTTGTGGCGATGAAGATGGCCGTGTCGCCTTCATCGAGAACACCGGCAAGCTCGGCATCGACAAAACGCCCGAGTTTGAAAAGCCGCGCTACTTCCAGCAGGAGGCCGACGAGATCAATTTCGGCGCGCTCGTCACGCTTTTCGGCTGTGATTGGGATGGCGACAAGGACACCGACGTCATCGCGGGCAATACCGCCGGTTACATCGCCTTCATCGAAAACCTCAGCGGCCCCGGCGCTGCCGAGCCGAAGTTCGCCGCTCCGGCCAAACTCAAGGCTGGTGGCAAGACGCTGCGCATCATGGCCGGCAAGAACGGTAGCATTCAAGGCCCAGCCGAGGCCAAATGGGGCTACACCACGCAAACCGTGGCCGATTGGGATCACGATGGCGATCTCGACATCGTGGCGAACAGCATCCTCGGCAAAGTCGTGTGGTTTGAAAACACCGGCAGCAAGACCAAGCCCGAACTCGCCGCCGAGAAGTCCGTGGAAGTCGAATGGAACGGCGAGCAACCCAAGCTCGCCTGGGGCTGGCTGCGTCCTGAAGGCAAAGGCTTGCTCACCCAATGGCGCACCACGCCCGTGGCGATTGATTGGAACAAAGATGGCCTCACCGACCTCGTCATGCTCGACCACGAAGGCTACCTTGCATTCTTCAAGCGTACAAAAACCGGCCTACTACCTCCGCAACGCATCTTCGCCGACGCGAATGGCAAACTCCTTCAACTCAACGCTGGCACCGCCGGTAAGAGCGGCCGTCGCAAGCTCTGCCTCATGGACTGGGACGGTGACAGCAAGCTCGACATCCTCCTCAACAGCCAGAACGCCCAGTTCCTCCGCCAGTCCGGCGAGAAGGACGGCATCATCCTCTTCACCGACAGCGGCAATGTCTCCGACCGCAACATCGAAGGCCACGACACGAGTCCGACACCCGTCGATTGGGACGCGAATGGATTGCCCGATCTGCTCATCGGTGCCGAGGATGGGCGGCTGTATTTCTTGAAGAATCCGCAGGGGAAGTGAGGTCGGGCGGCATCTCGTAGAGGCAGGCGTCAGCATGCCTTCTGGGTTTGCGTGTGCGAAGAGACGCTCGGCGGAAGGCTGACGCCATCCGCTACGAGGCGAGGCGCTCCATGTAGAGGCAGGCATCAGCATGCCTTGGCATTGGAAGTGTTCCCAGATGGAAGGCTGACGCCTACTTTTATGAATTGCCACGCTTCCGCTCGATCATCACCGCACGGATCTTCCAGAAGCGCTCCCAATATTTTTCCTGGAGTGGATGCAGCGTTGGATAACCCGGCAGCATCGCGCCGAGATAAGGCCACTCGCTCGCTTCCGCTACCAAACCAGCCCGCACCGGGTTCTGCTGAATGTAGCAAGCCATCTCACGCACCGCATCCACGCCTCGCTCACTCTGACGCAGCACATGGTCATACGCCTGCTACTGAAAGCTCGTTCCAGGCAGACTGCGCGCCAAAAGTGGGTTCATGTACTCACGGAAGAACTTGGCCGCCAACTTTTGATCGGCGTCGGGTGACACGCCCATCCAGAGAAAGTGCATGTGATCTGGCATCAGGCAGTAAATCGGGCAGATCAGATCATGACGAGCCATCGTGTGCAGCAGCATCTCGCGAAAGCGGGCGTGGAAGCCCGGTTTGAGCCAGCCTTGTGCCCGATCCTGAATCGTCATCTGCCAATGAACGACACTGAGTCCCCGGTAGAAGCCTGCGGGCAGGCGACGAAGCCAGTCATGCTTTTCTTCGGGTGGAGGATCGTCGGCGGGCTCCATGCACGCATCGTGGCTGATATTGATGATGCTTGTCGAGGTCAAAGTAGAGGCAGGCGCCCGCCTGCAACGCTGCGTAGCATTGCGGGCAGGTCAGCATGCCTTGTGCGCTTTGGGGACGCTCGGCGGAAGGCTGACGCCATCCGCTACTGTAGCGGCAGGCGTCAGCACGCCGAAACCTTTGACGTCGCCCACACGCACGGCATGAAGGAAGGTTCACGCCTTCTTCTATATGACCACCCTCGAACTCCTTGCCCTCAGCGCCGCTGGCTGCACCGCTGGTGCGATCAATGCCATCGCGGGCGGCGGGACGCTCGTGACGTTTCCAATGCTGCTCATGTTCGGCACGCCGCCGGTGATGGCGAATGCCACGAGCACGGTGGGGCTGGTGATTGGCACGGCGGGCAGCATCGTGAGCTTTCGCGGACATTTGAAGGCGATTCGCGAGCAACTGTGGCGCTTCATCCCGATCTGCTTCGTCGGGGCGGCGGTGGGGAGCTGGTTGCTGACGCAGACGAGCGATGACCAGTTCTCGAAGCTGGTGCCCTTCCTGGTGCTGTTCGCCACGGTGCTGTTTTTCCTTCAGGGATTCCTGCGCAAGTCGGCGACGACGGCAAAATCAAAGGCGCTGTGGTTTTCCATCGCGCTGCAACTGCCGGTGGCGATCTACGGTGCGTTTTTCGGTGCAGGAATCGGCATCCTGATGCTGGCCTCGTTCGGCTTCATGGGCATGACGCACATCCATGAGATGAACGCGCTGAAAAACCTGCTCGGCTCGCTCATCAACGTGGTTGCAGCCACATGGTTCATCGCCGCAGGCATGGTGAACTGGCCGCAGGCGCTGGCACTGACAGCGGGGGCTTTGATCGGCTACTACTTCGGCGCGCACTACTCCCAACGCATCGCGCCGCAGCGAGTGCGGCATTTGATCACGGCGATTGGGCTGATCATTTCCATCGTGATGTTCTGGCGGCAGTTTGGATGACAAAGTGCCGGATCGAGACTAAGTCGCGCCACATGCGCCTCCTCCTCGCCTCCATCATGCTGTGTTTCGGCTTCACCAGTTGTTCGCTGATCACCGTGCCGATCGGTGCGGCGGGCACGGTGGCGGGAGCCACCATCAAAGCCACAGGCGGCATTGCCAAAGCGGGTGTTAACGCCATGGGCAGTCATCAACAGCCCACGCCACAGCCCCAGCAGCCGTATTATCCACCCCAAGCCTACCAACAACAGCCGTACCCGGCTCAGTATCCGCCGCCGCAGGCTTATCCCCAGCAGCAATATGCTCCGCAGTATCCGCAACCGCAGCAGGCCTATCCGTATCCACCGCAGCAACCGCAGGGCCAGTGGTATCAGGGCCGCTGGTATCCCTATCCGCCGCAGCCGGTGCGGTGACGGCGTTTGGATGGCAAATCTGACAGGTTCGGTTTATCGTCCCGCATGAAACACTGCATCCTCCTGCTTCTCCTGTGTCTCGGTGCTCCGGGATGCTCGCTGATCACCGTGCCGGTGAAAACGGCCGGCAGCATCGTGACGACCACCGTCAAAACGACCGGTGATATTGTGACGGCTCCGTTTGATGCGATGGCCGGGAGAAGAGCTGCGCCTGAACCTGAAACGACGAAACAGGAGCAGGTGCGAAAGCCGCAGAACTCGTATCTAGAGGAGCGGCCAGCAGTTCCTGTGGATGAGTGATGACCGAGGTTTGCGGTCGTCTCACTGATCCGGCAGTTGAAACTGCGGCACGTGCTCGCTGCGCGGGCTGATGTGGGAAATATCGGCAGAAACAGACCACCAAGCCGTGACGGCGGCCCCCGGTGCCGATTGCTGGCGGGCCTGCAGCAGGCGCGGAGCCACCGAGGTACCGAGTTTGGCAATCGTAATACTGCTGTTGGCCCCGGGGAGCGGCCGGCTGTCGGGTGAGGTCAGTGCGAAACCGGGCGGGAAGCCGTCTTCAAAGCGATGGAAAATGGCATTCGAATGCGGGTCCACGAGATCGACCACATAGGTCGGACCACCATTGGGGAGGGCGGGAGCATAGGCGTGCCAGCGCAGGATGAAGGCGCGGACGGAATTGGACGTTTTGAAGACCAGCGGCTCTCCAAACGCGGTCGTGGCGCCGTCTTTGAATGACTTCTTCAACTGCACGCTCGCGCAGGCGTGGCCCGGCATCTGGATTTCTTTCTCGACGGAAAAGAGCGCGCCTTTCCGTGCGGGCGGGCGAGGGGCACCCGGCTCGCGCAGAATCCGCAGCGCCATGATGTAGCTCCAGCCGTCGCGGTGTTTCACCTTGCCGAGTTCCGGCACGGCACCGTCGGGCAGTTGGGTCCGGCCCTTGCTCATGAGTTCTGTAAAGGGCGGCGGGGTTTGAGAAAAAAAACGGAGGGTTTGAGCAATTTGGCGCTTTTCGGCTCCCGGCCTGCATGACGGATGCACGGCGCTTGCATGCTTCTAGCTTGCCCACTTGCCCGCCGGGCAACGCTCCGTTTTGAGCCAATGCTTGAGCTTGGAACAGCCGCATTTTGGATGCTTGCAACGGCCCGTTCCCGCCAGCGCGGCGGCGTCCCAAAGCGGACACTCCCGGCACGCGGCGAGGCGTCCGGCGTGCTCCGCTTCACTGGTGATTGGCAAGCCCGCCGCCAGCCAGCGCGCCAGCGCGCGCGTGAAGTTCGCGGCAAGCTCCGCCGCCGTTGGTTCCGCGAGGCCAGCCAAGGCGCGAACGCATGCCGGAGACACGGCGGCAAACTCCGCTGGATTCCAGCCGGGCAAGGTTCCCCATTTCCAATTATGCGCCGTTTCACAAACCGCCCAAGCTCCGCCTCCATGAGCCATGAACGGCGGCACGCTCAAGAGCGCGCGCGAGTCAAACAGCGCGGCCATTTCCGTGGCGGTCAAGGCGTGCGTTATCATGGCGGCGGCGGCGTATGAACGGAGAGTGTAAACACGCATTGCCAAGCGTTGTTCCAGAGTGTGTCAATCGTGCTCCATCGCAGTACGATTTCCTCACACGGGCAAAGGTTCAACAAGGGGCCGTTATTCCAATCCTCTTTCAATGCCGCGCCGCCGCAATCAGTAGCGCCGCCGCCAACGGACGAGTACTGGACTTCGACAACGTAACCGCGCTCCACGGATGCGATTTCTAAACCGTCGTCTTTGGTTTCGCCCGTGCCAGCAATCGCGACTTGCAACGCGCCAAAGCCGTTCGTTTTGAGCGTGCATTGGCTGGCTTGAATGTTTTGGTTTGAACCGCCACACGGGCCGTTGGATGAAGCTTCAAACGTGACGGTGAACGTTCCCGCCGCCGCATTCCAAATGCCCACCGCGCCGCCGGAATCTTGCACCGTGGCGGCGAATTTGCTCACGTCCAAACATGCGCCCCATTTCATCACGGCGGCGCTTGGGTTTCCGTCATCAGTACTTTTGCTGTCTTTGTCACGCCATCTTCACAAATGGAAACCGTGCGCCATTGTGCTTTCTCGTCGGCGTCCAATTCGGACGGGTCAAGATTCACTTCCCGCCCGTCCGTCTTGTGCTTAATATTCCAAAGCCCGCCCGCGTTCAGATTGCGCTCGTATTTCCATTCGCTCCCTTCGTTGTCACTCGTGGAAGCGTCCGGCACGGTTTCAACGCTCCTTATTGCCACGGGCGCGGCTGGATGGTCAATCTCGCTTTCGTCATTCGTGCCGCCTTCGCGCTGGCTTAATGGCAACGCTGGCGGGTTCCGGTTCACGTTGCGCCCAAGTTCCACAAAGTCCGCCGGGCCAAGGTGTTCCGCCGGGCCGAATGTGAGCGTTGTACGCCCGGCTTCCATATCCCATTGCACCGTTTGAATTTGCGCCGCCATGGTTGCCCACGCGGCAAGCCCGCCCGTGATGTTTAACAGCATGCCCGGCTTGAATGTTTGCGCGCATTCGTCTTGCTCCAACGTCAAACCGCCTTGCCATTGCAGCACGGAAAGCGCCGCCAGTAACGCGGCGGCGAGGCCGGACGGCGGAGATTCTCCCGGCTTTATCATTTCGGGCGTCACTACGCGCTCAAAGCTTGAACCGCTTAAGTCGGTACATGGCAGGCTAATTTTAACAATGCGCTTTTCGTTTTGCTTCCGGCCTTTGGAATGGTCGTTTGGGTCATTCCAAATACGCAAGGTCAAGTACCCGGTTACAAGAGCAACGCGGAAATGGTCGTCTCCAAGCCACGGCGGCGGCGCGCCTTTGAGAATTTGCCGCGTGCATCCAGCCAAGCCGTTAAACTCCGCATTTTCCGGCGCGTCATTGTCCAGTTCAATGCTTGAGCCATTGCCCACGATAATATCCGCCGCGTCCTTTACTTCAATCGCTCCGCTCGTTGCCCACCATGCCGCGCTGGACTCTTGTACCAATTTGCTCTTGAGCGTTGCAACCTGTTTGACGGCTGGCGTGAACGTCTCGCCTTGAAGGGTCATCGTGGCGCGAAGGATGCGCGTTCCCGTGGTTTCTCCGGCGCTGTCTCCGCTGGAAGTGGTTGCTCCCGTGGCATCCTGCGAAACGTACGTGAGGCGGACGCCGCGCAATTGCAAATCATGGCGCGGTTTGATGCCAGGAGTAACAAGCGCGCCGCCCGTGAGCGCGAGGCTTTGCCCCGTTGCCGCGCCGCGCGGTGTAATGTGCAACGTTGGCGGTTCCGTGGTGTAATCCCATGCGCAAACGGCATCAGGAATCCAGCGCAAGCATTCCTTCAACGCGCCTTCAAACGTGCAATCCGTGAGATCACGCGGCGGCGGTGAAATAGCAAAGCCTTGGCCTGCCAACGTGCCAAGCTGGAAGTTCCCGCCGCCGTGGTACGCATTGCACACGTTCACAATTTGGATGATTTGCGCGGCGAGACTGATTTTATCATTGCCCAAGCCCACGATGGAATTCGTGAACAATGAAACACGCGTTGAATTTTGGTACGTGAGCGTGGTTCCGTTCCAAGTGGCGATGTTTTGCTCAAAGTTCCCTTGCCCAAATAGCCACCATGGGCCGGACACTTCGTACGTCATACCTTCCGCATCCGGCCCGCCTTGGCGTTGCGGCTGTGTCACCACGCCCGCAAAGACAACCACGCCGTCACGCCGCAACGTGAGTGCATCGCCATAATTAAACAGCGGTTCCGCATCCATCGCCGCGCCGTCATGGGCCAGCGTGAGCACGTCCGGCGCTTGTGAAGTGAATTCCACCATGGGCGCGCATAAGCCCCAAGCCGCTAGGCTTTGCGTGGTTGCGCCGTGCTGAAGTGTCCAGTTCATGTACGGCGCAATGCTGTAATCAGTTCATCCAGTTTGTCCGCGATGGATTGTACTTCCGCTTGGCTTGGCGTGGCGCTCACGGCCAATCCTAACGTTGCAACGCTGTTTGAAATGTTGCTCGTTCCTGCGGCAATGGCCGCGTTTCGCGCGGTTTCCTCGTTGCTGATAGCCGTTGCCATGGCGGCGCTTGTAACCTCGCCTGCGGCTCCCTGCGGGCCTTGAAGCGCGCTTAACGCGATTACGTCTTGCCAATTATTCGCGCCACTCGCGCGCCATTGAATCATTCCGTACTCAACGCGGAGTTCATTTATTGAACCGCCGGGCGCACCTGTTTCGCCTTGGATTCCTTGGCTTCCATTCATTCCGGCGGTTCCCGCTTCACCTTGCACGCCGCGCAAGTCCGTTGCATTGCCAATGGGTGCCGTTAAGCCGTTCGGCCCAACGTAGTACCCAACGTTGCCGGGATTGGCTCCGGTTCCGCCTGTCCAATCATTCAATTGCAGCACGCGGCGTACGCCATCTTCCACCACGGCAAGTACGGGCGTCCAGCCGTTTACACCGTCGCCACTCGCGCCAAGCGCGGCGATGGCTTGCGCGATGCGTTGCGCCGTCCAAGCCTTTGCCTCCGTTCCGGTTCCTTCCTCCGCTTCCGCTTGCGTGGCGGCATCGCGGAGCGGTTCCTTGGCATCCAGCGCGGCCTGCATCGCGCTAGAAACGGGCTTGGCGGCGTCCGCCGTGTTGTTCACGTTGTTTAATCCGGCCACTTGCCGGAGATTGGCGGCGCTGGCATCCGTCCAAGCGGTTCCGTTCCAATGGGGAACGCCCGTTTGAACCGGAGACTGAAAGCCCGCGCTTAAAATACTCAACGCAACGCTTGCGGATTGCTTGGCATCCAGCGCGGTTTGCATCGCGCTAGAAACGGGCTTGGCGGCGTCCGCCGTGTTGTCCACGTTGCCAAGGCCGATTTGCGCCTTGCTCACGGCATGCGGGTTGCTGGTGTTGCTCGTGTGTGCCGTGAGCGCGGCGGCGCTGGCCTTGGAATCCAGCGCGGTTTGCATCGCGCTAGAAACGGGCTTGGCGGCGTCCGCCGTGTTGTCCACGTTGCCAAGGCCGATTTGCGACTTGCTCACAGCATGCGGGTTGCTGGTGTTGCCCGCGTGCGCCGTGAGCGCGGCGGCGCTGGCCTTTTCATCCAGCGCGGTTTGCATCGCGCTAGAAACGGGCTTGGCGGCGTCCGCCGTGTTGTCCACATTGCCAAGGCCAATCTGTTCCTTGGTTTGCGCGTATGAACCTTGAATGGCGGAAACCGTTGGCTCCGGGAATTGAATTTCTAGCGTGATGATGTCAGACATAAAATTACGCGGGCCGGGTGTTGATAAGTGAAACCGTGACGGAGCCAGCGGCGAACGGGCCAAAGCGTTCCCCTTGCGGACTCTCTAAAACCAAGTCCCAACGGAATGAACCCGTGGGCAAAGCGTTGGAAGCTTCATCCGAAAACAAGAGGGTAATTTCACCGCTGGCGGGCGTGGTGATTTCCGGCGCAAGCGAAAAAGCCACGGCGGCTTTGGCGTTCTTCCGCGCATCCGCGAAAACGCTCCATCCCGTCAAATTCACGGGTTCGCCCGCCGCATCTTTGCAGGTGATAATCAGCGGGCCAAATTTGACGCCTTTGACGATGGTAAAACTAAAAGGGGCGGGTTTCATGGGGTTGGAAGGGTTGGCGCTCCAGCAAGGAACGTGAAGCGGAAGGAATTGGAAACACCACGGCGGCGCTCCGGCTTCCAATCGCGAAGCACGGCGGCGGGCCAAGTATCGGTTTCCTCGCTGGCGTCCTGAATGACTAAATCTCCGGCGCTTGGGAGCGTGGCAAAATGCCGCGTCAAACGGTGCATGGCTTCCGCCGTGGTTGTGTCCGCCACGGAGACGAGTACTTCAATCGTGTGAAGGCGTTGACCGCGTGCAAGCGGCGTACTCCAGGCGGCGCGGAATGGTGCCACGATTTGCACGCGCTGTTCGCCGCTTGGAAGCAGCATTTCCACAATGGCCGCGCCGGAGCCATCAGGAACAAGCGGGTTGCCGTCAAAGGTCACTTGCATAAATCAACGTTGGTTTTTGAATTGCGCTTGAAGTTGTTGCAACGCGGCGCGGATGGAACGGAATTCCGCCTTGGCGGCTTCATCGCGTCCAGCCAATGCCGGGCCAAGCTGATTGATTGCTTCCAACACGCCGGAAACTTCTTCCGCGTTCGTGCCGTCTTTGAGCTTCGCGGCGGCGGCTTGCAAGGCCGTTGCATTGGCGTTGCCGCCTTTGCTTACGCTGGCGAGATTTGAACCAATGCCCGCCGCGTCACGGTTCAAACCTTGTTCGGCTTTCTCGCGGGCGCGCTCTTTCTCGCGGGCTTGCTTGTCCTGTTCCCGCGCGACGCTGGCCTTGTCGCGTTCATCAAATCCCGCCGCGCGGCGCTCCGCTTGCGCGCGTGACACGTTCACGCCGGAGGCCGTGGCTTGCTTGTCCGCCGCGCCTTCAATGCCCGCCACGGCTTCAACGCCCGCGATAGCGTCACTTTTTTTCTTCTCTTGGATGCGGGCGGCTGCCACGGCTTGCGCGGCTTTCTCGCGTGCCTGCATTTCATCCTTGGCGGAGCCAATGGCGTCCGGGTTCGCGCCGCGCTCTTTGAGGAAGATTCGCCGCCCTTCTTCCTCTTGCTCCTTGCGCGCCCATTCCGGCGCGTCCGAATAATGCGCCGCGCGTTCCTTGCCCGCGAGATCCGCTTCAATTGCCAGCCGGGCGCGCTTGTCCTGTTCAAATAAAACTCCTTCCTTTTCCAAGCGGTCACTTTGCGCGCGTTGCGCTTCCTGCTTCGCTTGGTTCACCGTGCCAGCGCGCGCGGCCTCGCGTTGCTTGAGCTTTTCCGCCTCGTGCCGGGCGGTTTCTTCCGCCATGGCGCGCGCCTTGTCGGCATCCGTGCCGCCGCCGCCTTCAATGCCTTCAACGTTGGCTTTGTGCTTGGCATCTTCCAATTTTGCGGCGGCGCTGTCTTGCGCCTTTTGGATGCGTTGCAAACGCTCCAGCGCCGCGCTGGCGAAGTCGGACGCTTGCGCCAGTTCGCGGAGCCAATCGCCCGCATTGTCCGGCGGGCTGTTTAGTTTCTCCACAAGCTCCGCATGCGCGGCGGCAATGTCATTGAACGCCGCGCGCGTTTGCGCGGCGGTTTCTTGCGCGCCTTCATCCAAGCCAAGCAGGTTGGAAATTGAGAACCCATCTTGAAGCACGCGCTCCAAGGGTTCGCGCAATGCTTTGCCAATTTCCCATCCGGCCTTTGCCGCGTTGACAACGGTGTTGCCCACGTCAACCACGGCCCCTATTTGCGCCATTTTCCCATTGTCCGCCGCGCTGGATTTCGCCGCGTTGATGGATTGCTCCGCCGCTTGAATCTTGGCCTTGGCGGACTCCATCGCGCTTTCCATCGCATCGCCCGCCACGGTGGAAGCCGCGCCCAAATCGCGCGCCTTCGCTTCCGCTTTGGAAAGAGCGTCCGCCGTGGCGTTGATGCCAGCGGTGTCCGCCTTCGTGCGAATGGACAAATCAAGCGTTGTGTCGTCCGCCATGGGGTTAAGGTGCCTCCGTGTCCACGGTCATTTGCGCCACGGGAGCGCCAGCGGAAAGCGCGAGGCTTGCCACGGCTTCAAGTTTGCCATGGCGTTGGCGTCCAACGGCGCTTTGCATGCTGGACGAACGCAGAACCGCGTTTTTCACCGCCACGTACACGCCGGACGCGCTCAAGATGAAATCAGCGCCAAGCGTCTCCGCCACACGCGCGCCACGGATGGCGGCGGCGCTGTTTTGGAGGCCAAGCTTGGCGTCAATCGCGCTTTGCGCCAGCGCCAGCGGCGTGAAGGAAGCGGACACTTCCAAGCCCGTAAGTTCCTTTTCAACCACGCCAAACGAGTCCGCCACGATTTCGCGCCACGAGGCTTTCGCGGTGATTTCCACGCCGTCCGCCGTTTGGAAGTCATCCCACGGGGAAGCGCCAAAATTCAGCGTGTACGCCAGCGTTGGAATGGTTGCCAAGTCAAAGCTCAAATCCGTGAAACTCGCGCTGTCGCGCGTGAACAGCGCGGCGGCGTTGTCGGGTGCCACGTTGTTTTTGTTGCGGCATTCCAACGCGATGGAGCCAAGCAGCGTTTTCACTGGCGAGAATGACAACGCGGGCATTTCCGCAAGCGCGGCGTTGTGATAGGTGAATCTGTCACCGTCCAGAAAGTGAACCACGGCGGCTTTATCCGTGGCTCCAAACAAGCGCGTGCCTGCATTGCTGGAAAGCCACGGGAACAGCACGGCCAAGTTTTCCCATGCGCCCACGGGCGTACCTTTGAGGGTAACAAAGCGGTCATCCGCGCGCTTTTCAGCGGCGGGCAAATGATCCGCTTTCACGTCAAACGTTGAACGGTGTTCTTCAATGGTGATTCCATCCTTGAAGTACAGTGTTGCGCCGTTCCATGTGAGA
Organism: Verrucomicrobiales bacterium; assembly: GCA_043770175.1. Classification (GTDB taxonomy): domain Bacteria; phylum Verrucomicrobiota; class Verrucomicrobiia; order Verrucomicrobiales; family Verrucomicrobiaceae; genus Prosthecobacter. The sequence goes on from JAYVIO010000073.1 coordinate 33,908, forward strand.
ATGGCCGGGCCGGATTTAATGAGCGTGCGATTGATGGGCATGGGTTTGTTGGTTGCGGGTTAAACGTCGTACTCTGAAATGGCGGAGGAAAGAAAGCCGGACTTGAAGGCGGCGGCGCGCAAGGTCACAAGCGGGAGCGGATCAAAGGCTCCCACGTACAGCGTGGCGCTGGCATTGCCGGGAGCGGGCGGCGTGCCGTCCATCGTGTACCACATCGCCGCACCTTCCATGGTGCAAGAAAGGGAAACATCCGGGCCGGACTCGTCAAACTTGGGAGCCGGAACACGCGCGCGCATGGGCAAGCCGGACGGCTGGCGTACCACTACGTCCAGCGCAATCTTGCCGGGCGTGTCAACGGGGCGGATGGCTTTCTTGTCCGCCATCAGCGTGGCTTGCCCGCGTTGCCAATGGTGCAAGCTGGAAAGGATGTTTAGCGCGCATTGTTCCGCCGTGGTTTGCGTGCCGTTCGCGCCCATGTTCACGAGCGGGTTTTCAACCACGCGCAACGTTGCCACAAGTTCCAATTGCGGGCCGGGCGCGTTGGGTTGCAGCGTTTCCGCTTCCGGCATGTACACCACGACGGCAAGCCCGGCCTTGCCGTTTTGTGTAATGAGTCCGGCCAAGGCTTTATCAATCGCGCTTTGAATCAGCAGGGCTTCCGCACTGTCACGCGGGCGGAAAACGGAAACGGGAACGTACTGAAATTCGGTTTCCGCCGCGAGTTTCGCGGCAATGTCCTCTTGTAGTTGGCGGAGTGTGTCCATGGGCGCGGCAAGCTGGATGCAAGCCGCCTGCATGCACGCCGCCCATTCCGCCAATTCAACGTTTAAACGCGCCGCGTTGAATGAGCCGGGCCAAATAATTCCGCGCGGTTTTTTCCGCTTCCTCCGCGCGCTTTTTCGGGCCGGGCAATAAACCCTTGTCTTGTGGCAACGTTGCCTTTCTCAAGAGCATAAACAACGGTTCCACGGTTTTGTTTTTGCCGCGCCCTTTGTCACGCACAAGGAACAGGTTTCCGGCCTTGCTCTTGGCAATGCGCAAGTCTTGGAAGTCTTTGGCGCGCTTGCCAAAGCTCTCCGCCGCCACGGGCATGGTTAGCATTTTAGCGCGCTTGGGGAGTACGGTCACATCGCCAAGCCAGCGTTTGAAGATTTCGCCGCGAACGGTCACAACGGCCCCTTTCGGCGTGCTTTGACTCGTGACGTTATCCGCCGCGCGTGACAAGTAACCCGTTGGCGCGGCTCCCAACGCCGCCGCGACGGTATGCCGTGACGGCGCGGCCTCCAAAATCCAACGGCGTACCATTTCCTCCGCATCCAATGCAATCGCCTCGTTCAAATCTTCCAAGTCCGTGAGCTTGTCGCGAAGCAGATTCAAAACGGGCGTTGATTTGCCCCAGGTTGTAACGTTCAAGTCAAGCATGGGAGACGAGTTCAAACGCGGCGTTGAATTCCTCCATTTGCGCGGCGCGAATGATTGCCCGCGAGCGTTGCCCTTGTTCCGGCGATGCGTGCGGCGTGTCCGGTTCGGGTTGTGCGCCGGGTGTCTCCGGCGCGGGCCGCGTGCGGCGTGATTGCACGCGGAGTTTGCCCGGCTCGGCCTCGCGCGCTTCAATGGCGCGAAGTTTTTTTTCCAGTTCACGGAGCAACGGCTTGGAAATATCGGACACGTCCAGTTCCTCCGGCGGGAGTGCATCGCCGGAGTTTGCCGGGCGGTCATCCCGCGCGAGGCCAAGCCGCTCCGCGCGTTTGGCGCTCACACTTGCCCATGCCATGCCGGAGTGAAAAGCGAAGGGCGGATGATTCACATTCAAGGCGTCATCAAAGAGCGCGGCATCGCCAAGCTTGTCCCAAATGTCCGCCGTCTTGCTGGCAATGAATTTCCATTCGCCGCCTTCGCGTTCCGTTTTGCCGCCCGCCTTGCTCCAACGCGTCATCCAATCGCGCGGCGCGGCGCTTTCCTTCACGCGGATGAACTCCCAAAACGGCGCGCGTTCGCGGCTGGATGGCGTGAGGCCGTGCTGGCGTTGCGCGTGTCCGCTTAAAAGCTGAATTTGCGTTTCAAGAATCAAGTTCAAGCGCGCGTTGCTGGACAAGTCTTTGATGGAACCCGGTACAACGGGTTCGTCATCGCCAAAGCCTTGTTCCGGCGTGTAACCCATGCCTTGCAACAATGCGCGGAGTTCCCGGCGGGCGCGGCCAATGTCCGGCGCTTCCTGTCCAAGCAAACGTTCAACGCGCGTTTTCACGGCCTGCAAAAAGCGCGTGTTCGTCACTCCGGCGGAAAACACGGAGCGGCGCAAAAACTCGCGTTCCATGTCGCGCAACTCCGCCGTTCCCGCCGTGGTTGGAAACAAGTTCCGGGCGCGCGCCATTTGGAGCGCGCGCTTGGCGTTTGGGAGCGGGCGGGAGAGTTTCATTTCAAAGTACGCCCTTCATGCTGTCACGCGTGAACGTGCGCTTGGGCTTGTTGAGGGTTTGAATGATGCCGCCGCCGCCTGCTTGCTGCCCGGCGGCTTCCGGCTGGACAAGCGCAAATTTTCCGGCAGCAACGTCGCGCAAGAGTTGCAAAGCTTCCTCGCGGTTCTTCATGCGGCGCTCATCTAGCAAGGCTTCCATGCCGGGAAGTCGTGTGATGATTTGATGAACCACGAGCGCCAGCGCGCAATCTAGCAGTTCATCAGGAATGGTTCCCGCCGGGCCAAGCGTGTTTTTCGCGCTGGCGGCGATGTAACCGCGAATGGAATTTGTGACGCGTTCCGCCGCGTTGTCCGTGAGGCTTGCGCCATCTTGGCCGGAAGCTAGCGCGGCGCTTTGCATGGCGGAGAGTTCCGGGCCGGACAGGCGTTCCGCGATAATATCCGCATCAAGAGTAATCCACATAAAGAGAAGCGTTGCAGGTTAGAAAAAGGGCGGCGGCGCTGGATGCGCCGCCGCCCGGAGTGACACGGCGCGGCGTTAGCTGATAGTCAGCTTTGCAATGCCAAGGTTGGAAGTGATGGCGGTCAATTCGTTGTGCTCCACGGCAACGCCCACGAGTTTAGAACCAATGTTCCATTCGTACACGGCGTAGCGTTCGCCGGACAGGTCACACGGACTCCAGAACCCTTTCACGTTGGAAGGGTCATCTTCCGTGGCAAAGTCTTGAGCAAAGAACATAAGCACGAGATTGGCGAGAATTTCCGCCTTCGTCTCCGCGCCACTGGTGAAGCGGGCGTTGGAATGCAGAACCTTTTCAACGCCAATGAAGCCCGCCACTTGTTCCGGCGTAAGTCCGGCGCTGGCGAAACCGCCAGCGGTGTTTTGGGCGCGATGGGCCAGCAAGCGTTTACTCCAAGCCGTGTCACCGTAAGCAACGCGGTTGCCTTTGAGGCCGGATTTGTTCGCGGCGGCAACAAGTGCGTTGATAACGTCCGTGTCCGGGTCTTTACCCGCCGTGGTGTCCCAAGTTTTCGCGGCGTTGACGGCGGCGGCGGAGATAAGCGCGGCGGCACGATAAAGCGCGTTCCGTTTGATGCGGCGGAGCAAGGAGGAAACCACGGCTTCCGCTTTGCCGGGCGCGTTGTACGCTTTGGCTTCCATGACGATTTGCAAGCCGCGATTCGTGGTTTTGGCTTGCACCTTTTCGGACGTGAATTCAACCTGCTTGAAATCACTTCCGGCGGCGCGTGCATCGTCCGTGTCAAGGTCGAATGCCTGCTTGTTGTTGGCTTGGGCGTACTCGAAACGCTCCGTCACTTGAACGGGCGGCGCGAGGAACAGGAGTTCCGCGTCAAGGTCAGCGGAGTCACGGAAACCCGTTGAGAACGTGGTCAAAGCTTCCGAAAAATTGTTTTCGGTTTGAATGGCCGCGTTGATTTCCGCAATGACGCCCGGCTGTTCCGTGCGTGGTGCGAGACAAAGAGCCGCAACGGCGGCGTTGATATGCGCCAAAGAGGGGCGGCGCTGGATGCTTGGTTTCATAAGTTTGGAGTCTGAATGATGGGTTTGGGTTTTGGGTTAGGAAACAACGGCGGCAACGGGGAAGCATGGGAGCACTTCCAATTCATCGCCATCAGCGGCGGCGGCGGTCAACGCCACGCCGACAAGGTAGTACGTGCCAGCGGAGCCGGGCAAGTTTTGCACCTTGCCGCCTGCGGCGGTGTAAAGCTTGTCTCCGGCGGACAAGGCTTCACTTGCCACCATGAGCCGGGTTCCTTGGGCCGCGCCAAGGAGTGAAACATTGGTGGCATCTTCCGCCGCTTCCGGTTCATCCGTGCAAACGCCAAGTGGCACGTTGGATGCGCCGCAAACCGCCACATGCACGGCATCAGAACCGAATTTCACGAGCAAGTGACGGGTGGAGATGGCGGCGTCCACAAGGAACGTTTTGTTGCCACTTGGAGAGACTCCGGCGGCGTTGAATTCCACGGCGCGCAAGGCGGGCGGAACGGAGAACAGAACCGCCGCGAAGGCGAGGCAGGAACGAATAAGCGTTTTCATTGAATGATGTTTTGTTGGTTTTGGGTTTGCGTGTGGGAAAAGGAAATCAGGCAACGGCTTTCTTGAAGTGTTCGGGGAACTCCGCCTTGGCGAGTTTGAAAACGTCCGCATGGGCAAGGCCCGTTTTGCTCATTTTCTCGTCAATCCATGCGTTGATTTCAACGCGGCGTTCCCGTGCATCATGGGCGGCGGAGCGTGCGCCGTGAGGAAGCTTCAAGCTCTCCATATTCAAGCGCGGCGTGGCGGCGTTGATTTCCGCCAGCGCGGTTTCAAAGTTCGCGTTGAGTTTGGTTCGCACGTCCGGCGTTTGTGCTTTGGTAATGGCTCCGGTTTGCAAGGCCGTTGCAAGCGCCAGTTCCACGCGGCTGGCTTTCAGCGCGTTAATTTCCGTCTTGAGTTCATCCGCGCCGGAAGTCGTTTCCGCGAGTTTTGCCACGGCGGCGGCGATGGCATCCGGCACGCTGGCGGCGGCATCCAAGCCAAGCAAGGCCAGGAGTGGTTTTGCGGCGTCCGCAATGGCGGCAAGCATGCCGTTGGCAATGCTCAATTCCTCCACGGCCTTGGCGTTGCTTGCCAGCGTGGTTTCAAGTTCCGCCAGCGCGGTTTCTTCATTGTCGGGCGTTTCCGCAAGGAGGCCAAGCTTTACGAGCAAGGCCAAGAGTTTGTCTTTCATGGTGTCAGGTGTTGGGTGTTGGGTTTCGGGGGAAGTGTCGGCGTTGATAATCGGCGCGGTGTTTTTGATGTTCGGGCTTTTCCATACGCCAACGCTCCAAAGCATGAAGGGGCGGCGCTTGCCCGGCGCGAGGGTTTCGCATTCCCAAGCCACGGATGGAAAGCGATGCTCTCGCGTGGCGAGTAGTTCCAAGCCGTCCGCGTTCCATTCAATCCGGCCATGGAGCGCGTTGTTTTTAACGGCGAGTTCAACCACGGAACCAAGGCGGAGTTTGTCCGGCCAAATTTCCGGCGCGAAGTCAGGATGACCAAGCCAAACAGGACAGGCGTTGATTTCCATGAGGCGCGCAATCCGGCGCGGCCAAAAGTTGAAATATGAAACGAGTTCCGCCGCGCTGTCAGCGTCCAGTAATTGCACCGCGCCGCCGTCGCGCGTTGGATGCGCGCCAAAGGGCGCTAGTTCAATCCACACGGGCGCGGCTTCCGCGTTGAGTTCCGGCGCGGCGAGAATTTCGAGGAAAGGGGAAAGCGGTTTTTTCATAGGCTGGCGGTTTCTTCATCGCGGGCGGCTTGCATGCCACGGAGCCAAGCCGTTGATAGGATGCGCTCCCATGCCCGGACTTGTTTAGAATCGTTCGCCACATGGGCGGGAAGCTTGTTCAAGAATGAACGCAAGGCTTCCGCCAAAGTGGCATCATCCGCCGCCAGCACGGAACGCACGGCGGCGGCGATGGGCGCGCGGTCTTTGGCGGCGGCAAGTTTGAGCGTGGCGGCGCATGCTTTGAAAAAGGCGTCATCATCCGCCGCGTTGATTTCCGGCGCGCTGGACACGTCCGCCGCTTGGGCCGTGTAAGCACTGGTGTACTTGTCCGGCATTTCCAAGAGTTGCGCGCCCGCGCCAGGAACCGGGAGGCCAAACTTGGAAAGCGCCGTTTCCACGGAGACAGGCGCGCCAAGCGTCACGAGTTGTTTAATGGCTTCCAACGCAAGCTTGGAATCTTCCGGCTGTGGAATCACGAATTGAAACCATGCCAGCGGTTCCACGCCGTCGCCTTCATGCCACGCAATCACGCGGCGCTCGATTTCCCAAAGCTTTTCCTGCACCATCATGGCGTCATCCAGTTCAAGAATGACGCTTTCCCCTTCCTGCAAGCTTGCGCCCGTGCCTTGGCCGGACGTGGAGGAAATGGAAGATAAATCCGCGCCGCGATAGAGCGCGGCCAAGCGGCGGTCAACGCGTTCAATCAGCGCCGGGAACGGGAGCGCGCCGCCTTTGGCTTCAATCAGTTCAATTTTGCCGCCGCCTTCGTCACCATAAAGAACCGCGCTCCAATCGTTTGAAAAGGCTTCCACGGCTTCCGCCATGGATTGCCCGCCGGGTGAATCCTGCGCTTGCGGCGTGCGGCCCAGAATGCCGGGCATGCCGAATTTTTCAGAAAAGGCCAGCCAATCGGCCAAAGAGTTCCGCTTGCACAAATAGCCAATGGAGGCGGACACCATCAAGCCATCTCCCGCCAGCGTTAGCCATTCGCCGGGCTTGAGAGCTTCACCACGGAGGCCGCGCCCGTTTTTCAGGAAGCGCAACGTTCCGGCGGTGTTCTCAAAGAACCAGAGCGGCACATGCTCAAAGGTGCAAGTGAGCGCGCCGCGTTCCACGCTCCATTGCAAATGATGCACGCTGTACTTGAAGCTCACGGCGGAAAGCATTTGCCGCACAAGGCGCGTAATGCCGCCGCTTTCGTTCGCATCATAAGCGGACACGGCCCGGACACGTTCCCAAAAGGCGCGCAAAATATCGGCGTGACGTTTGGCCGTGTCGGAATCGTCATCCGTCACCACGTTCCAATCGCGCCGGGCTAAGGCTTTCTCCCTTTTCGCCTTCACATTACAAAGCACGTCATCCCGCGCGGCCATTTGCTCCCAAAGCTGGACGGCGGGCGCAAGGTTGCCTTTCTCGAAACCGTCCAACGCCGCGCCAAGCGTCTCCGCCGTGAGGCCGCGAAGCATGGAGCCACGGAGGCGGCGGGAGAGTTCACGGAGGGAATCGGAAACGGCGTTTGGCATTCCGTCCATTCAAGCGGCTGCGGGCGGGCTTGCACGCCGCCCATTCCGCCAATTCAGCGCGCGGGCCGAATGATGGACGGAACCGCGAAACCGGGCCGGGCGGTAAATCTGGGGGCGGCTTGGCGGCTGGATGCCCTTGCAAAACCTTGCAAACGGGGTTTTGGCGCGCCGGAACAGGGTTCCGGGTGTCTCCGGGGCGGAAATGGGGGCCACGAGGCTTAAATCGCGGCGGCTGGCGTGTTCCCGTGTTTTGGGCAAAACCACGCCAAACGGCGGACGCGCTCCATTCCGGCGGGCGGTTCAATCAGCGCGGTTTTGCCGCAAGTCGGGCAAACTAAACGGATGCCAGACGCTTCCTTGCGCGGCACATAAGCACAAGCGGCGTCAATCAGGCGGGCAAGCGGTGAACTCATAAGCCAAGCGCGCGGCGGGCTGTTTTTTTGGCTTCCGTCCGGTTGCATCCATAGCCGGGAAGATGTCCGTACATGTTTAGATGAACGAGTACGCCGCCTTGCGTCATTAGTCCGCCTGTTTTGCCAAGTTCGCCCGCTTTGGCGTACCTACCACACGCCGGGCATTTCCTGCCGCCTTCCGTCGCAAGCCATGCCATCATGCTTAATTCTTGCGGTTCGGTTTTCATAAGCCAAGCGCGCGGCGGAGCGTGCCAAGCGCGCCACGGCGTTGGCGTGCCACGCGGGAAAACGTGGTTGGCGCGGCGGAGCCATTGCCAGCGGCTTTCACGGCCAATGCAAGCGCCGTGCAACGGTCACTGTGTCCGGCTTGCGTGCGCTTGCTGGTGTAGGAGTAAACACCGTTTACAATGGTTTGCTGCATCAGGTGCAAATCTTCACGGATGGCACGGGAAACTGGAATGCGCAGTTTTGTCGGCGCTTCAAACAGGCGGCGCATGCGGGGGAACATTTCCCGCTTGTTGTTGGCGGTGAACGTCACGAGTTCCATTTTGCCAAAGGAATGCTTGTCCGGTGCATGGATGCCATGCGTTGCCGCGAGATAATCGCCCAAGCCAATGCCCGGCCCGGTGTAATCCAGACAAGCGCGGGAAGCGCGGGCAATGCGTGACGTTAAAACGCGTTCCTGTTCCGGCGTTGGCGTGTTGTCCAATACTAGAACCTCACGCGTCCAGAATACGTCACCTTCCTTTTGCAGCGTCCAGCAAACCGTCGGGTCATTCGTCCGGCCAAAGTCAATCCCGCAAAACAACGGCCCGCCGCCATGCGGCCATTCCCACGCCTCGCTTGCTTCAAAGCTTTCAGCGTTGGCAATCACATCATACGGCAAGAGCGTGTTGGAACCGTCCAAAAAGGCGCATTCGTACTCTTGCGCGAAACCGTCCGGGTCATCCAGCGCGGCGCGAAGCTCCGCCACATCCACGGGCAAACCCATCAGCACGGCATGCCAAATGCTCGTTAAGTGGCGGCTCCATTTCAGCGTTGTTTCGCCGTTGAAAATTTTATCCATCATGCGGCCTTTGCCGTTGCCCGTGGAAATGATGCGCGCCTTTTTCTCGCCGCCGCGCAACGGGTTTGTAATGGAAGGGAGAATTGCGCGCCACGTCTCCGCCGGAGCTTCAAAAAAATCAAACTCCGTCAAGAGCACGCTGGCACTCTTGCCGCGTACGGTGTCCGGGCGTCCCGGCACGGCCTCGCTTTGGCTCTTGTTGCTGTAAAGAATACTGGCGGATTTCAGCAAGGTTTCCCCGTGCGCGCCTTCGCGCTGTTCGTCATAATCGGCCAAGGCCAAGCCAAAGGCTTCCGCCCAAAGCTTTTGTTGTTCCAAGGAGTCCAAACTTTGCCGTTCGGATGGGGCGGCAATCAACCAACGCGTGCCGGGCGTGGTGAAACAGTTTTCCGCCGCCTCGCCTTCACTCGAAAAATCTTTGCCGATTTGACGGCTGGCAAGCCACGCTTTGAAGCGCGCGGCATCATGCCAGTACTCAAACTGATATTGCAAGAGCGCATTCTTGGGATTGCTGGCGGGAAACGGGTTTTCCCATTTGTTCACGTTGCCGGAGCCGGGCGCGTGGCGTTCGCCAAGTTCGCGCAAACGCTCCATGTCCAATTTCAAAAGCGGGTTGGTTTCACGCGCCGCCGCCGTGCGCACAATTTCAAGCAAGGGTTCCGCCGTGTCGCGTGCGGCGTGTTGCTCCGCGCGCGTTTGTTCGCGGAGTTTGTCCAGCGCGTCCGATTGTGACAAGGCTTCCATGGTTCAACGGCCAAAGATGGAGCGCATTTTTTCCACTTTTTGCGCCTCCGTAAGTTTGCTATCAGGGTCAAGAATCTTTTGCGCTTTGCTCAATTGTGCTTCCAACGCCTTCACCTTGCGCGCCAAGTCGGCGCGCTGAATTTCGATTTGTTCGCGCTTGAGCTTCACCAGTTCGCCGCCCTTCCATTGTTCAAAGCGTGATTCTGCATCGCGCTGGATAATGCCCGCCACGGTGGCAAACGCTTTCACGTCATTTTCTTCACTGGCGGCGGACAGGAACACGGCTTCCGCAATGCGGGAAACGAGTTCCGGCGAAACATCGCCGCGCTTGGCGAGGCGTGCCGCGAGTTCATCCGCCTTGAAACTCCAGGCGTCCACTTTGGCAAGCATGGCAAACCATGCGCGCCATTCGGACAGGCTGGAATTATTCGTTGATACGCCGTGAAATTCTTGAAGCCAAGCAACGCATTTCGCCAGCGTGTGAGTTTGGGAGTACTCAAAAAGCGCGCGCTGGACTTCATCCGAAAGCGTTTTGAGTTTGGAAGATGGAAGCGGCTTTCTCATACTTTGGCGGCAAGGCCGCGTTGGGTGATTGTCCAGCATTCGCACTCAAGCTCTGAATCAAACGTATAATCCACAAAGCCTTTCGCGTGGTTCCATTGCAAGGCGGCGTTCACTTCCTCCAAGGTGCAATCAGGATGTAAGGAGCGGAGCGCGGAACGGAGCGCGGCGGGCGTCCAGCGGCGCTTTTCCGCGCGTTGCATGACCGCGCGGATTTCGGGGCGTAGTTCGGTGTTCATCGTGGCGGGCGTTTGGATTCAATAGCGGCGATGCGTTCGCCTTGGGTGTTGAGGCGTTGGAACGCAATCTTGGAAAAGTCGGAAAACTCGTTCCTGATTTCGGCGCGAAGTTCCGTCAGTTTGCTTTCAAAGTGGAAAAACTTTTCATCCATGCGCTTGGCGATTTGTTCCGCGCGGCGCTCTCCGGCTTCCAAAAGCTTGGCCGTGGAAGTGTCCAATTTGGCGTCCACTTGTTCCACTTCGCTTTTTAACGCCACGTCTTGCACGGCTTGCGTTTTCACCATGCCGGAAACTTCCCGTTTGGAACGATACAAGGCAAAAGCATTTAAGCCCATGGAGAGCAAGAAAGCGGCGAACATCAGGAAGTTTTTAGCAAACTCCGCTGGTACGTTGGAAATGTCTTGAGCGGTGTTCATGGCACAAGCGCGCGGAGAAACGCGCGCGCAAAAACAAGGGAAGCTTTGGAAGTGATGGCGGCAACGTCCAGCGCGTTGCCAATGAAACCAAGTTCAAGCAAGCAGCAGGAACCGGGGAATTTCAAAACAGCAAGCTCCGGGCGGAGCTTCAAGCCACGGTCATGGAGGCCAAGCGCGGCGCGTGCATGGTTATGCGCCAGCGTTGCGAAGTCTTTGCATCCGGCGCGGCTGTACAACGTCTCCACGCCATGCGCGGCGGCGGTTTCCGCATCATTCACATGGAAGGAAATAAAATGCGTGCATCCGGCTTGCAAGGCGCGCTTCACGCGGGCCGCAAGCGGCGCGGAAGTTTGATCCGTGGGCCGGACTTCAAAGCACGGCACGCCACGGCGGCGGCATTCGTCCGCCAGCGTTTGCGCCCATGGCAAAACAAGGAGTGATTCCATCAGCTTTCCACGGCATGCGCCGGAATCATACACGCCCGCGCGGCGGGAGTCGCGCCCGTGTCCGGCGTCAATGCAGAGTTTCATTTTGAGAGTGCTACAATCAAAGCCATAAGCACAAGAGCGGCGGGCAATGAAAGGGAGTTGAGGGTTTGAAAGAGTTCAATCATGGCGGGGAAGAATGGAGGCGTTGCGGCGCGCTCCTTGCGCGCGTGCCGTGGCGGCGTGTTATCGCAACGCCTCCGCGTTTTTGGGTGGATAATCGGAAGCCAAGGCCAGCGCCACGCGTGCGCCAACGTCCGGCACGCGGCGCGCGCTGGCGGACGGGTTCACGTTTGGCAAGGGTTGCTTGGCGGCGCGGCGGGCTTGTTCTTTCGCGCTGGCGTGTTGCGCGACGGACAAAGCGCGGGCCGCGAGTTCAAGCGCCAAGCTTTTGGCAATGATGGCGCGAACATCCGCGCCGGGTTCATGCTTGGCCGCATCCAGCGCGGCGCGCGCCGTGGCAAGTTCGTATTGCGCCATCATTAAGCCCACATCAGCGGCGGCGAGTCCGGCCAATGCGCCAACGTTGGCGGCATCGTCACGCGTGAAACTGGCACATGATGGAAGCAGCATGCAGACAAGAATAAACGCGAGCAAGTGGCGGAACTCGCCTTTGATCAGCGCCAACGCTTTGGCTTCCGTGTCGGGCCGGGAGAGTTTGGAAAGCGCGTAATTGCCGCCAAACATCAGCGCGGCGGAACCTTGCAAAAATTCGGCGCTGTCGTTGGCGTTCAAACCGTGCGCCGCCAGCGCGCCGGAAACGGCGGAGACGATTTGCGCGGCGATGATTTCCGCAAAGAAACGAAATTGGCCTTGGCGCGTGTCATTGGCCGGAGTTTTCGCAATGGCGCTCCATGCGCCGGAAAACGCCAGCGCGAGAACGGAGCCAATCAGCGCGGGCGTGTCCGTGGTTTGCACGCCATGCGCGGCAAGCGCGCCACTGGAAGCGTTGAGAACATGCCGGAAGATTTTTCCACACGGCACGGAGAGCAGGAACAGGCGGAGTTTGTCAATCATGGGAAGCGGTGTTGATGGCGGGCGCGGGAGCGGGCCGCGCCGCGCCACGGTTCCAGCCTGAACGCAAGCCTTCACCATGGGCGGCGGGTCTTTTCCCACGAGCAATGCAAGCTGGATGCACGCGGCCTGCATGCACGCCGCGCATTCCGCGAATTCACGCCACGGCATGCGGGCAAGAAAAAGCCCGGCGCGCGCGAGGCGGGCCGGGTTTGGCGGAATTGCGGACAGGGTGTCCGCAATCAGGCGGCGGGCGGATTGCGCGCCCAAAACCAACACGCCACGCCAAGCAGCACGGGAACAAAAGCTTGCCACATAAACAGCGCCAGCGGCGCGCAAGCGAGGCCGGAGAGCACGCCAAGCCATCCCACGGCGGAGAGCTTGCCGGGCCGTTTGCCGGGAAGCGGAGACGTGAGCGCGGCAAGTGGATTGATGCTCTCCACATGCACGGCGGCGGGCGGCGGCGGTGCATTGCGGACAGGTTGTCCGCAATGCGCGGCGGGCGGGCTTGGCGCGCGCATGGCGGCTTCATATTCTGCGAGGGAACGGGCGGGTTTCATGGGTTGGCGTGTGGCGGGTTAAAGGAACGTCAAACCGTTCACCGCTGTTTCCAAGAGTGGCAAGTGTACGGTTTTACAAAAGGCGAACAAACTCCGGGCCTCCGCGCCACTCGCGGCTTGGCCGATGGCGCGCAAGTCTGCATTGATTTGCGTGAGAATGTCCGCAAGAGGCAGCACGGGCGCGGCGGGCGCGGCGGGCGCGGCGGG
>JAYVIO010000074.1:0-16893 GCA_043770175.1 Verrucomicrobiales bacterium
ACCCCGGCGGAAAGCGGTGGCTGCGCCCTTTCAGGGCTGCGCGACCGCACTCCAAAAGCTCTCAGCCTGGTCTTGGCGGCACCCACCTGAATAGTTACCAGTTGCAGACGTTTTTGCAGCGGTTCGCATGGTCGATGCGAAGCTGGAAGCCGCGAACGTCGCTTGCGGCGTGCGCCTGCCGTCGCATCATGCGCGGATGCCGCCGAAAGTGAAACTCATCCATCCTGACCAACCACCTGAACCGCCAAAGCCGCGCCTGACCGAGGAGCATTTCATCAACCGCGAACTCAGTTGGCTCGCGTTCAATTCCCGTGTGCTCGACGAAGCCGCACGCAGCACCCTGCCCGTGCTCGAACGCGTGAAGTTCCTCGCCATCACGGCCTCGAACCTGGATGAATTTTTCATGGTCCGCGTCGGTGGCTTGCAACTCTTGCGCGAGCAAGGTCTGCGCGCACGTGACAGCGCCGGTCTCACGCCAACCCAGCAGTGGGAGCAGATTCACCAGCATGCTGGCGCCTTCATCGCGCGGCAGTATGACATCCTGCAGCAGCAGTTGGTGCCGTTGTTGCAGGAAAAAGGCATCCGCCGCCTTCCCATCGCCAGTCTCACGCCCGTGCAGCGCACGCAATTGCGCGAGTACTTTGCCGAGCACATCTTCCCGGTGTTGTCTCCTGTCGTGGTCGATGACGCCGGTGCACGCGCGGCCATTCCGGCGTTGAACATTGTGCTGCTCTGCACCGTTACCAGCGGCGACAATGAAAAGCGCCACGTCCTGCTGCCGCTCCCTGCCAACCTGCCGCGTCATGTCGCCGTTCCCGATCCCGACGCCGGTCAGTATCTTTATGTAAACCTCGAAGACGTCGTCACGCTCTTCATCTGCGAGTTCTTCCCGGCTGAAAAAGTCTCCGCCCCCGCCCGCTTCCGCGTCAGCCGCAACACGGACATCACCGTCGATGATGAAAGCGCCTTCGACCTTGCCAGCGAAATGGCAGAAGTGCTCGAAGCACGCCTCAAAAGCCCCGCCATCCGCATCGAGATCGAATCCGGTGCCTCACGCGAACACACGCGCATCATTCGCGACCTCTGCGGTGCACGCACCGCGCAGGTCTATGATATTCCAGGCGAACTCGATCTCCGTTCCTGTTTCCAGCTTGCCAGCATCTCCGGTTTCGAAGAACTCAAGGTTGAACCCTGGGATAGCCATCTCAGCACCGCCATCACGCCCGGCGAGAGCATCTTTGACGCCATCAAACGTGGCGACATCCTCCTGCATCATCCCTTTGAAAGCTTCGATCCCATCCTCGCCCTCGTCGAAGAAGCCGCCGCAGATCCGAACGTCATCGCGATCAAACAGATCCTCTACCGCACCGCCAAGAACAGCCGCATCATCTCCGCCTTGATTCGTGCCGCGCAAGCCGGCAAGCACGTCACCGTGCTCGTGGAGCTGAAAGCCCGCTTCGATGAAGCACGCAATCTCGAACGTGCCGCCGATCTCATCAATGCTGGCGCTCAAATCATCTACGGCGTCGCCGGTTTGAAGACGCATGCCAAAGTATGCCTCGTCATGCGTCGCGAATCCGGCCACATGACGCGCTACATGCACTTCGGCACCGGCAACTACAACGAGACCACCGCCAAGCTCTACACGGACATCAGCCTGCTCACCTGCCGTGCGGAACTCGGTGCTGATGCTTCCACCTTCTTCAACACCGTCACCGGCCGCTCACGCTTCGTGCATTTCAACAAGCTCAGCATGGCTCCCTATGGACTGCGCGAACGCCTGCTCTCCATGATCCGCAGTGAAACCGAACGCGCCCGCCAAGGCGACGCCGCCGAGATCATGCTCAAGATGAACGCCCTCGAAGACCGCCAGATGATCGAGGCGCTCTACGACGCCTCGCAGGCCGGCGTAAAGATCCGCCTCAACGTGCGCGGCATTTGCTGCCTGCGCCCCGGCATCAAAGGCATCAGCGAAAACATCAGCGTCGTCAGCATCATCGACCGCTACTTGGAGCACGCCCGCATCTTCTGGTTCCGCCAAGGCGGCAAACCCGCCGTCTTCATCGCCAGCGCCGACTTCATGAACCGCAACCTCTCGAAGCGCGTCGAACTCCTCACACCCGTCGAAGACAAAGAGGCCCGCAAACGTCTTCAGCACATCCTGGAAACTCACTTCGCCGACACCGCCCGCGGTCGCACCCTCAAATCCGACGGCACCTGGCACCTCGCCCACGTCACCGCCGCCAAAGCGCACCGCTCCCAGGAACAATTCGCCAAGGAAATGACCAAGCGTGCCCGTCAGGCGAATGAGTCACCGGATGTGCTGGTGCCGCATACGCCGAAGTAATCACACCGCCGGCCACAGCGACTTGTAAACCATCGCACCGATGACGCCGCCGATGATCGGTCCGACGACGGGAATCCAGGCGTAGCTCCAATCGGAACTGCCTTTGCCGGGAATCGGCAGCACGAAGTGCGCGAGACGTGGGCCGAGATCGCGCGCAGGATTGATGGCGTAGCCGGTGGGGCCGCCGAGGGACAGGCCAATCGACCACACGAGCATGCCGACCAGCGCAGGAGCGAGACCTTTGTCGAAACCGGAGTTCGGCACGAGATTCGCGGGTGACAGGATGGCCAGTACGCCGAGCACGAGCACGGCGGTGCCGATGATCTCGCAGATCAGATTGCCCACCGTGTGACGGATCGCCGGACCGGTGCTGAAGACGGCAAGTTTGGCACCTTGATCATCCGTCACTTTCCAATGCGGCAGATAGGCCAGCCAGACGAGCACGCCACCGAGAAATGCACCCGCCATCTGTGCGGCGATGTAGCCGGGCACGAGCGCCCACTCGAATTTTCCAATCGCCGCCATGCCCAGCGTCACTGCCGGATTCAAATGCGCACCGCTGATCGACGCCGTGCAATAAACCGCCACCGCCACGGCAAAACCCCAACCTGCGGTGATGACAATCCAGCCCGCATTGTGTCCCTTGGTCTGTTTGAGCACGACGTTGGCAACGACACCGTCGCCGAGGAGAATCAGGATCATGGTGCCGAGAAGTTCTGCGAGATTGGCGGACATAATGGTGGCTGGTTGGTTGAATTTCCGCGCAGGCTATCGGGCCGCGTGAAAAAGGGCAAGACTCTATTCCTCCCACGCCGCCTTCAGCCGCTCGTCATCGAGATCGAGGCGATACATGAGCTGGTTGTAGTCGTAGCGTGGTGTGGCAACGGGATTGCCGGAAAAGGTTTCGGCATAGGTGCCCTGGAAGAAAATGACGCGACCATCCAACTGATCAAAGAACGCCTGGTGGCTCGGATTGTAGAAACTGTACTTCGGATGCGTGGCGATTTTCACCGCCTTGCGCCACGGGCCTTCGATCTGCTTCGATTCCAGATACCAGACTTCGCCGAGATAGGAAACGTCGCCGCCTTCCTGCACGGCGATCATGACCCAGCGCTCGCGATGTTTGTTCCAATGCACGCTGCCAGCATGCAGCAGCACCCGCTTGCCCGTCTGCGCATCGACCACCTGCATGCGAGCCTTGTCCGGCGGCATTTTCTTTTCTGCGATAAGCTTCTCCTCGTCCTTCTGTGATGTCGGCTTCTGCGAATTCTGCCAGACGTAGTCGCCATGCTCAGCAGACCACAGCAGCGACTCATAGGCAGAAGTGTTTTGCACGGAGTCGTAGTCCGCCTTCACGCGGGTCTGGCAGAATGGCGCAGCGAAATAGATCCAGTCGCCCTCTTCGCCTTTGGCGCGCACGGCATTGTGCTGCGGGTGCTGCCACTCAAACTCATCCCCCAGCACGGCGATGCGATGGAAGCGCTCCGTGGTTTCTTCAAATTCCGCGAGGCCGTGCTCCAGACGCTTGCCAAGATCACGCCAGCGCGAGTAATGCGCCATCAGATGTTCCTTGTCCGCCGCATCCATCACCGTACACATGCCGAACAACCACACGACACCAGGTTCATCGACGGGCAGCATCTTCGCCACGGCGTCATTGTCATCGGTGATGTATTCAAAGTGGATGCCGTGCTCAGGATCGAGGCCGCCCTTGTCCGGCGCATCGCTCCAGGCAGCGGTGGAGTGAAAATTTCCCAGCGGGTAGTTGGGTCGCTGCGTGTCGCCAAAGATCCAAAAATAGCGCCCCTTCCACGGCACCACCTGCACGGAGTCCTGTCCCATCACATCGGCAAACAAATTTGGACGCGGCAGCGGTGCTTCATGGCCCAGCAGCGTGCTGTCGCGGTAAATCCCTTGTCCCGTCAGCCGGCACATGCGCTCAGCGATGTTCGTGCGCAGCACCTTCACTTCCGCCGTTTTACCGGCCATGGGTGTCAGTTTTACACCGGCGAAGCCGAACCCATCCTTCGGCAGCGCATAACCAGGACCCTCGACGCTGAAAAAGACCACGCGGTTCATCAGCCCCGGCTCATTGAAGGCAATCCAGCCCGCACTGTCGGTAATCAGCGTGATGTTGTTCGTCGTTTTCAACGAGATCAGCGGCACGCCGCGTCCGGTGTTCTCATCGATCACATGAATGCCGAAATATTCTTCGGGCACGCCCAAGGCGACGAGAGGCAGCATGGCAGCGAGGAAAACCAGACGAAAAATCATGCCGCTGGTTTATCACCAACCGCTGGCATGAGGAAAGGACAATTTAGTGACGCTTGACACTCGGAACGCAGGTGCGAAGGCGCTGGGCATGTTTTTCGACACGCATACCCACCTCGCCAACAAGCAGTTTGACCACGACCTGCCCGCCGTGCTGGCCCGCGCCCGTGCAGCGGGAATCACACGCATGGTCGCACCGGCCACCGACCTCGAAAACGCCCGCAAGCTGATCGCCATGGCCGAACAGGAGCCGGATGTGCGCGTTGCGGTCGGCATTCACCCTTGTGATGCGGACACAGTTTCCGGCACCGAATGGATCGACGAACTGCGTGAACTCGCGAAGCACCCCAAAGTTTGCGCCATCGGCGAGATCGGCCTCGATTACTTCCACGCGCCACCCGAGTGCTTTACGCTTGATGATTGGAAGGCGCATCAGGCCAAAGTGCTCACCGCGCAGCTCGAACTCGCGGCGGAGGCGCAACTGAACGTGATTTTGCACAATCGGGAGAGCTGGGAGGACCTCACGGCACTCGTACTGCCTTTCAGTGATCGCCTGCATGGCGTGTTTCATTGCTTCACTGGCACGATGGAGCAGGCGCAGCCGCTGCTGGAACACGGTCACCTCATTTCCTTCACCGGCATCGTCAGTTTCAAAAATGCCGGGGTCATCGCCGAGACGGCACGTTTGGTGCCAGCGAACGGCTACATGATCGAAACCGACGCACCCTACCTCGCGCCGGTGCCGCATCGCGGGAAACGCTGCGAGCCTGCCTTTGTGGCCGACACGGCGCGCGCCATCGCCACGCTGCGCGGTGAAGCGGTCGAGCAAGTCGCCGCCGACACCGCCCGCAACGCACTTGATTTCTTCTGCGGCTGGAATTGACCTGCCGCGAAAGCATTCCAAGCTCTCCCACGTTCACTGCCACCATCATGAAACCTTTCCTCGCCGCCACGCTTCTGCTTTCTTCGTTTGTCAGCGCCGCTGAATTCACCGTCGAAAAAACCGCCACCGGCGGCGCCATTGTAAAGGTGGACGGCCAAGTGTTTGCTGAATACGTCGTCGATCAGGCGAACAAACCCTACCTCTGGCCGATCTACGGCCCCACGGGCAAGTCGATGACGCGTTCGTATCCGATGAAAAACGTCGAGGGTGAAAAACAGGACCATCCGCATCATCGCGGCCTGAATTTCGGCCACGAAAGCATTGGTGGTTTCGACAACTGGGCCGAGGCGGCCTCCTTTGGCACCGGCAAAACCAGCGAACGCCTCAAGCATCTCGGAGCCATCAAGCATCGCGATTTCAAAGAACTGACCGGCGGCAAGACCGGGGTGATCTACGCCATGTCCGATTACGTTGACGTTGAAGGCAAGGTCATCTGCTCCGAAGAACGCTGCATGACCTTCAAGGTTGAAGGCGACACCCGCACGATTGACGTGGACATCGACATCGTCGCCTCGAAAGGGGCCGTGATGGTCGATGACAAAAAAGACGCCGGTCTGAGCATCCGTGTGCCGCACAGCATGTCGGTCGATGCGAAAGAAGGCGGCAAGATCATCAACAGCGAAGGCCACAAAGATGCCGAAGCCTGGGGCAAGCGCGCGAAATGGTGTGATTTCAACGGCCCGGTCGAAGGCGAGCACCTTGGCATCGCGATGCTCAATCATCCGGGCAGTTTCCGCCATCCCACGCCATGGCATGCACGCACTTACGGCCTGTTCACGGCGAACCCGTTTGGTTTGTCCCAATTGAAGCTGCAGACGGAAAACGGTGCTCTTGAACTCAAGCAGGACGAACGCATCAAGCTCCGCCACCGCTTCATCTTCCACAAAGGCGACGAAAAAGCCGGCAAAATCGCCGAAGCTTACGAAGCCTATGCAAAAGAGACGCGTTGATCTGACCCGCTTCCAAAAAAAACAGCGGGCGGATCACCTCACCGCATGCCCTCGTTTTTACAGAACCTGTTCTCAAGCCGTGGACCGGGGTTTTTTGATATTGCCTTGGGCAGCACGATGGCCGTCGGGTTGCGTTACGCGTTTTTCGCCGGTGTGGCATGGCTGCTTGGCTACGTCGTGTTCAAGCGCCGCTGGTTGCATCGGAAAATCATCGCGAGTTTTCCGACATCGCAGGAGGTGTGGCGGGAGGTGCGCTATTCGGCGCTGTCGGCGCTGATCTTTGGCATGGTGGGCGCTGCGACGGTGCTGGCTGCGCGGCAGGGCTGGACGCAGATGTACTGGAAGCCCGGCCAGCATGGCACGCTGTGGTTCTGGCTCAGCATTGGGTGCGCCATCGTGCTGCATGACACCTGGTTCTACTGGACGCATCGGGCGATGCATCATCCGCGTCTGTTCCGCTGGTTTCATCGCGTGCATCATCTCTCGCGCAATCCCACACCATGGGCGGCTTATGCCTTCAGCCCATTGGAGGCGCTGGTGCAGGCGGCGATCTTCCCACTGGCGATGATTTTGATCCCCATGCATCCGTACGCGTTCGGACTGTTCATGCTGTGGCAGATCGTGTTCAACATCGCGGGACACACGGGCTATGAGTTTCATCCGCGCTGGTTCATGAAAACACCGCTGCGTTTCATCGCGAACACGCCGACGAACCACATCCTGCATCACGAGACACTGCGTGGAAACTACGGCCTCTACTTCAATGTCTGGGACCGCCTCATGGGCACGAATCAGGCGGATTACGAGGAGCGATTTGTCGAAGTGACTTCGCGGCGGATGCCTGCGGTGCAGGCGCCTTCGTCTTCCGAATAAAATCGTCCTTGCGCCGATACTGCGTGGTGATGGATGGCGACAATCCGCACCAATTGCCTCACGGACATCGCTGTGATGCTGTTCAGTTTATCTGACACGCATGCGGCGATGAACTGGGCATGGCGTTTTCAGCCGGAGCACTGTTCATATGCTCTTTATTCGTGAGATTATTTCAACACGACTCCGCATGAGCACCTCAAAATGACGGTCAACATCAAGCAACACCCTATGAAACACACACTACAACTCCTCAGCCTCGGATTTGTTATGGCCGCATTGTCCGGTTGCGACACTTACATTGAAGGTCGTGGGCGGGCGCACAGCCATGCGTATCCCTATCGGTATGGTCCTGGATACAACCATACACACACGAACCACTACTATTATGACAGAAGGCCGTCACCCCGGCCTTCCGGTCCCGTGCTCAACGCCAACACCAACCTTGGCTTGAGGCTGTAATCGGCGGCACCGCTTAAACAACCGCGTGGCGGATGACACGGGTTCATCCGTCACGCGTTTTTGTTACTGATGCGGCTGAGCACACCGGGGTGTTCACCCCATGGCGGCAGAGTTTGATCACTGCTATGGATCACCCTCATGAAACACATTACTCAAACACTCAGTCTTGGGCTGGTCCTGATGACACTGGTCAGTTGCGACACCTATGTCAGCGGCAGCGGGCATGCCCGCACCAACTCTAATTACCGCCACTACGACAGCAGGCCGGCACGTCAGTCTTCCGGCCCTTCGATCAATGCCAACACCAATATCGGCGCTGGTTTGCGGTTGTAGCCAAACAACCGCATGACGGATGATCCAAGTCATCCGCCATGCAGGGCTGGGGCCTAAGTTGTTTCAGACACCGAGCAGTTCGCGCGCCTCGGCCTGTCCCGGAGCAGGACGGCCATATTCACTTGCGGTGACACGGGCGAGGGCGGTGAGATGACGCCAGCGGAAGGCGGGACGAGTGCGATGGAACTCGTCCCAGGTGGTCTGGTAATATTTCTCCGCATGCAGCGCACCGTCTTCGCTGACCGCATGGCGCAGCAGCACCTGGAAGACCGCCTCTGGCTCGACTCCCTGCATGCCGCAACGATGTACAATGCCGGACGTGTGGCCCTGGAGGTTTTGGCGGATGTTGCCATCCAGTTCGGCGAGCAGTTTCGTCGGATCCGTGATCTGGCTGATGTGGCGCTTCGAAGGCAGCGGCTCCCATTCGAGGAAACGCTGGCCGCTGCTGGTGCGATCCCGCGCCACCTGCCACGCACCGAGGATGAGGCAGGCGAAAACATTTCGTCCTTTGCTGACCTGGGAAAGATTGCGCCACGCATGCACCGAATCGCTGGCATGAACACCGACGGAATCGCCATGCACGCTGCCGGGCGGCTTGCCCGGAGCCTCCCACTCCGGCGGACGCCCGTGATCGCGCAGCACGAGTTGGTTCGCCGCGAGCGAGATGGCCTCGCCGATTTCATGCGGATCGAAGCCTTCAGCAAGTGCGGCGGCCACCGCACCAGCGGCAGTTTCGGGTGTGCCGCTGAAGATGGTCATGCTGAGTTTCTCCATGACACCATCCTCCATCGAGCGCGTGCCGGGATCGCGTCCCATGAGCTTGTGCTCATCGATCAACTTCGTCAGCGCCTTGCTGTGCTCGTCCCATTCAGGGCGGCGATATTTTTCCGCGTTCAAGCAGTAACGCAGCGACATGCGCAGCATGGTGGTGGCGTGCTCCTTGCCTACGAGATCGAGCAGATCCCAGGCGCGATACGGCAGCACGGTGCGATGCACCTCAGGATTGTCCTGCACGCATTCGAGCAGCGCGTTGAAGCCGTCGTCCGCGCTGTTTTGCATCAGCGTGGCGAAAGTTTGCTCCGCCCCAGCGGTGTCCTTGCGTTTCACCATGTCATGAAGCTGCTGCGTGGTCGGTTTGTCCGAACCAGCGGCCACGGGATGCAGCACCTCGTCGCCACGACCGCCGTTTTCCTGAATGCGGTTGGTGTTGCGATACAAAACCTTGAACACCGGCAGCGCCGTTTGTTTGTCCGGCATGGAACCGGCCATTTTCAGCGCCGGATGCAGCGCCATGAGCGTGTGAAAGCCGATGTAGTCCTCGCCGCCGAACGTGCGCGCATTCGCCAGCACGCCTGCGGCCACGAGTTGTTTCAGCGGCACGCCGTCCTTGAGCTTCGCGGCGAGCGCGGGCTGCAGTTTCGACACGGGCGTCTCCTGCATGAAACAGACGAGCGACTCCATGCCGCCGAAGTTGAGAGAAACCGACGCTTCCTCAGCGACGGCTGTGGTGATGCCGAGTTCAGCGGCCAGCGCGGGGCCGATGGTGGCGAGAAGAGTGCCTTTGCCCACATCGGCAAGGAACTCGCGACGGGATTGCGGTTCGTTCATATTGACCTCCCTGGTTGGAATTAGCCCGAGTGTCCCGGTTTGGCGGGTAAAGGTCAATGTTCCTTTTGGGCGGTCTTAAAAGAGCCCGGTTGCGGCGCTACCGGACTACTTTGAGACGCGCATCTCTGCAAACTCTACCCAACACGACCGCGTCGGTGCCCATGAGGCATCACCGCCGCCGTGGAAGGTTTCAAAATAGATGCCGTCCACGCCGAAGGTGTCCACCGTGCGCCATTCCATGTTCGGACGTTCGACCACGAGACGTTCGTCGACCCACACACGCAGGCTGCCAGTGCGCCCGCCAATCGAGTTCATCGTCACAGCGATCCGCACCTTGATCGGGGCATCAGTGGGAAACCGAAAATCAGCGGGAAAGGCGAAACTGTCGCCATAATCACCCTTTTGGTTCTTGTGATAGACGTAGGCCTCGCCGCGACCGTCCTTGCGCCACATCAAGCGTGCAGAGAAACCGTTCGTGCCGTTTGCACGACGACCTCCGCTCACGTTGTCCGGCCCGCCGCACAGTCCGGGCAGCTTGCCACCTTTGACGAAATCGAAGTCTTTGCTGAACCGCAGCGTGTAGCTCAGCTCCGCCGCCTCGTGTTTGCCAAACGGCATGCGCCAGCCCGCACCGCCCTCCTCGGGTCCAATCTTGCCGGGGGCAAAGTTCACACGCAGCCATTTCAACGCATCATGCTCGACGATGGCAAGGCGCCCGTCTTTAACCCCACCTTCAAACTCGCAGCCCGGCCAGTCCTGCTTCCACTGTTTGATGGTGTAAGGCCCGGCCCCGCCAGAAAGAGAGATGCTGAGCGGCAGTTCTGCCACAAGCGCAGAGTGAATGGAGACAAAGAAGAGGAAGACCATGAAACGCATGCGCTGTGTTAACACGCCAGCACCCAAACGGCATGTCGAAAATCAGGCTGGACACGGGCGCGCCTTCTTGGTGTCATCTCAGATCATGAAGTCGATTTTTCTGCTAATGCTTCTCATGCCCGTTGCTTCGGCCACCGCCGACGACGACTGGCGCAAGGCGGCGCGTGAGTTCCTGGCGGAGCAAAAGTTCGCGCCCATCGAGGTGAAGCCCGGCACGCGCTTCCAAACCGATCTCAGCCGTGAGCGCTGGCAGTGGCAGCAGCGGGTGCTGCTGCCCGTTTTTGAAAAGCAGCTCGAAAAATGGCCACAGCAGGCGGAATTGGCGCGCAAATTCGTGAAACAGGCGCTCATGGCGCAGATCAACCATCCTGAGGTCGATCGCACACACACACCGGAGATGCTGGAGAAAGAAGGCCTGGAACTGGAGAAGGCCAAAGTGGACGATCCCCTGGTGCTGTGGGCCACGGCGTGGGCTGCGTGGGAATGGCGCGAAGGCTACATGAACGCGCTGGCGCGGCTGCACAAAGCCGCAGGACACAAAGCGCTCAAGGATTACCCGGCGGTGCTTGCGCTGATGATCCGCAGGTTGATTCACGACATCGAGGACGACCGCAACGATGACGAACCAAACTACAAGGAGGAGTACTACAAGGCGGCCATGCTGGCGGCAACCGACCCTGCCAGTTACGCGACCGGAGATGATGAAATTCTCTGGCACGATGTGCGCCGGATGTTTTACCGGCTTTATCTTCAAAAACACCGCAAGGAGACCGAGAAGCTGGCGCATACGGAGCGCTTCACGCCATGGCTGCGGGAAATGATGCAGGGACAGTTGCACAGTTCCCTCGGCTGGGAAAGCCGTGGCGGCGGCTATGCCAGCACGGTGACGGAGGAAGGCCGGAAGGGGTTCGAGCAGCACATGCCTGCGGCGGCGGGACATTTCCGCAAAGCGTGGGAACTGCGGCCTGACCGTGCGGATTCAGCGGAGCAGATGGTTGACATTCTCAAGGCTGGCTTCGGCGAGCAGGGTGAGACCACACGATTGTGGTTTGACCGGTCTGTGGCGGCGCAATTTGACGCCACGGGGTCATATTATGGCTATGTCTGGGCCCTGCGCCCGCGCTGGGGCGGCAGTGTGAACGCGATTCGAGCCTTCCTACTGGCCTGCGCCCTGACCGATCGGCCGGACACAGATGTCGCGGAGGTGGTGATGAAACTGGTCGATTTCATCAAGAGCGACAGCAGTGCGGCGGACGAACGCGGCGTGCTGCAAACACCCATCATCAAAGAAGCGGTGCTGCACACGGCGCGGCGTCTTGCGGACGAGCCTTCGCGTGTGTGGGAGCGTCCGTGGCGCTTCGCGGATCGCGGTGTGTATGCCTGGAAGGCGGCTGAATATGCGATGGCTGACGACATTCTTAAACAGGTGCCGGCGCCCTTCCCAAGGCAGACGCGGCGGAAGCTGAACCTGACTGGCAATGAGATGGAGGTGCGCGGACAGTCGGCCATTTTTGCCATCGGCATGGAGCAGGAATGGCAGGCGGCGCAGGATGCTTATCAGGCGAAAAAAATCTCCGAGTCGCTGCAACTCTGCCAGGACATCGCTGTCCGGTTCCAGGGCGAGCCACCAGGCATGCTGTTGGGGCGCATGGCCGCGTGCAAGTTCGAGCAGGACTTTGCCACCGGAAAATGGGTGAAAATGCAGGTGCATCATCACATGGCGGAGTGGCGTCACCTCAGCGGCCTGTGGAGTGGGTTCAACGCCGACACACTGCGCATCACTGGTCATGACGGCCAGGCATGTCTGCTCCACAATGGCCGCGTGGGCCGTGATTTTGAATGGCGCGGCGAGTATCTCGCCTCCGGCAATGATCCCTACCAGGGCATGAGCTTCATGTTGGGCTACCACCGACCTGACATGGAGCGCTTCATCGCCTGCGCGCAATGGGGGAACCGCGGCGGCGGGGCACTGGCCACGCTGCTGCGTGATTTCGCCCAAACCAGCGCTCCGCGCGTGATTCTGCGAGGCGGCGATCACATTTGGAGGTTTCACATCTTCTGCAAAAACGGGCGTGTCACCTACCGCCTGAATCATCACGACGTGCTGGTGGATCACCTCGATAGGAGCAAGAAGGGCGAGGAGTTCGAGATGCCTGGAGACGGTCTCATCGGCCTGCGGCATCATTTCCTTTCCACCGGCACCACCACACAGATCCGCCGCATGGAAATCCGCAAACTGTCTCCTGATGAAAAAGCGCCCGCCCCAAACATCGCGGGCCTGCACCAGATCATGCAGGTGGAAATCGCGGATCGTGCCGCCGAGGCGAAGCGTGAAAAGAAGAACGATGAGGCCGAAAAGATCACGGCCTTCGGCCAGAAAATCGCCGCAGCCGGCGGCAAGCCGCTTCCGCTGCCTGCGGTCACGCTCGACGAAAGCATGCTCCACGGTTTGCTGCGGGGCTACCGCCAGAGCGTGGCCACACGGTTCAAGGCGGCAGGCAAGGCGGTGGAAACACCGCTTGCCGCCGAACCTCTGGCCAACGCGAATGTCGTGAACTGGGAACCCGTGGCAGGAACATGGACGCTGAAGGATGAAGTGCTGACGGGAAGCGGTGACAGCACCCTGCTTTACGACTTCAACCGCGCCGCGCCATTCCAGATCGACTTCGAGATCACCGTGCTCGAAGGCATGCGTGCGCGGCTGGTCATGGGGAACGTGAAATTCGCCAACGAGGGCGGCAAGACCACCTTCGGCCTCTACCCGCAGCCGAAAGGCGCGAAGCTGTTCACCTACGAGCGGAAGAAGCCCCATCAGATCACCCTCAAGGCCGCGAAGGACAAAACCGAACTGTTCGTCGATGGCACCAAGGTGTGTGACGGCCCAAAAATCGAAGGTGTCGTCGATGCGCTCCAGTTCCGTGGTGGCGACGACTGGTCAAAGGGCACGTCCGAGTTCCGCAAAATTCGCATCGCGCCGATGCCTTGATTCTTGTAATGGCTCTCCACACACTCAATCTCACAACCATGCCTCTTCACTCCATCCTTTCCACCACCTTGCTGGCTCTTGCGATGCCAGTGTGTCTTTTTGCCGAAGAAGCAAAGCCGAACAAGCCTGATGCGCCGCCGGAGGTGAAGAAGGAAGAGAAGGCAGAGGAAAAAAAGGACGAGAAGAAGCCGGATGCCGACAAACCGGTCGTCACAGAGGGCAAGGTGACGATTGGCGGGAAGGAGATCGCGTACAAGGCGACGGCGGGGACGCTACCGATTTTGAAGCCGGATGGAAAACCGTCGGCGCAGGTATTTTACACGGCCTACACGATGAAGGACGTGAAGGACGCGGGTTCACGGCCGGTGACGTTTTGTTTCAATGGCGGACCGGGCAGCAGTTCGGTGTGGCTGCATCTGGGGGCGTTCGGGCCGAAGCGGGTGGATCTGCCGGCGGATGGATTGACGCCGCCAAAGCCGCCAGGCGGACTGGTGAACAATGAGTTCTCGCTGCTGGATGTGACGGATCTCGTTTTCATCGATCCGGTGAACACGGGGTTCAGTCGTGCGGAGGATCCGAAGGCGGTGAGCGAATTTCTCGGCGTGCAGGAGGATATCGCGAGCGTGGGCGAGTTCATGCGGCTGTGGGTGACTCGGGAGCAGCGCTGGCGGTCGCCAAAGTTCATCGCGGGGGAGAGCTACGGCGGCATTCGCGGCGGCGGGCTGGCGCAGCATTTGCAGCAGCGGCATCGCATGTATCTAAATGGCATCGTGATCGTGTCGGGGCTGCTGGATTACGCGACGCTGCTGTCCGGGCCGCTCAACGAGGTGCCGTATCAGGTGCTGCTGCCGGCGCTGACGGCGACGGCGCATTATCACAAAAAGCTGTCGGCGGATTTGCAGGCGGATTTCAAGAAGGCCGTGGCAGAAGCACGTGCATTTGCGTTTGGCGAGTACGCGGCGGCTTTGCTCAAGGGGAGCGATTTGACAAAGGCCGAACGTGAGGCGGTGGTGAAGAAGCTGGCGCGTCTGACGGGCCTGGAGCCGAAGCTGATCGAGGAGCAGGAGCTGCGCATCGACAGCGGGGTGTTCCGCGAAATGCTGCTGCGGAAGGAAAAGCTGGTGCTGGGGGCGTACGATGGCCGCGTGACGGGCCGTGATGGCGATGAGTCGGAAAATCATCCGCAGATTGAGCCCTTCATGCGAGTGGTGGGCAGCATCGCGGCGGCTTCGATGAACGCGTATCTGCGCGAGGAGCTGAAGTATGAAAAAGACCTGCCCTACGAGGTGCTGGCACCACAGCCGAACTGGAACCACGGCAAGGGCAACAGTTACACCAGTGTGAGCGGCATGCTGGCGGAGGCGATCACGCAGAATCCGCATCTCAAGGTTCTGGCGCTGGTGGGCTGGCGTGATCTGGTGACACCGCCGGACAATATGATGCTTAGCGTTCGCCAGATGCGCCTGCCGGATGAACTGCGTGGAAACATCGAGTTCGCGGAATATGAGTCCGGTCACATGATGTACACGAACCGCCCGGACATGGAGAAGATGCATGCGGACATCGCGGCGTTCATCGCGAAAGCCTTGAAGTGAATGAAGCCATGAAACACTGCCTGACTGCTTTGTTGTTGGTTTCCGCCGCCGTGGCGGCGGAGAGGCCGAATGTGGTACTGCTTTATGCGGACGACCTCGGTTATGGCGATGTCTCGTGCTACGGCTCGAAAACGATCTCGACGCCAAACATTGACCGACTGGCGGCAGAGGGGCTGCGTTTTACTGACGGGCACTGCGCTGCGGCGACCTGCACGCCATCACGGTTTGCGATGCTGACGGGCGAGTATGCCTTTCGGCAGAAGGGGACGGGAATTCTGCCGGGCGATGCCAAGCTGATCATCCCGCCGGGCAGGGCGACGCTGGCTTCGGTCTTCCAGGGAGCGGGCTACCGGACCGGCGTGGTCGGAAAATGGCATCTAGGGCTCGGTGAGGGCGGTCTGGACTGGAATGGCGCGATCAAGCCAGGGCCGCTGGAGATCGGCTTCGATCATTGCTTCATCATGGCGGCGACGGGTGACCGGGTGCCGTGTGTTTATGTACAAGATCATCGAGTGGTGGGCCTTGATCCGACCGATCCCATCCAGGTGAGTTACCAGCAGCCGTTTCCCGGTGAACCGACGGGGAAAGGCAATCCCGAGCTGCTGCGGATGCACCCAAGCCACGGTCATGACATGGCCTTGATCAACGGCATCAGCCGTATCGGTTATATGAAGGGCGGGAAGTCGGCCATCTGGAAGGACGAAGACATGGCGGACACTTTCACAGCGGCGGCGGTGAAATTCATCGGAGCGAGCAAGGGCGGACCGTTCTTCCTCTACTTTGCAGCGCACGATCCGCATGTGCCCCGTGTGCCGCATCCGCGTTTCATAGGCAAAAGTGGCATGGGGCCACGTGGCGATGCGATTTTGCAGTTCGATGACTGTGTGGGGGCCATCATGGCGGAGCTTGACCGGCTGGGCTTGAAGGAAAATACTCTGGTGCTCTTGAGCAGCGACAACGGGCCGGTGGTGGATGATGGGTATAAAGATGAAGCAGTTGAGAAACTGGGTTCCCACAAGCCAGCCGGGCCGTTGCGAGGTGGCAAGTACAGCATGTTCGAGGGCGGAACCCGGGTGCCATTCATCGTCAGGTGGCCCGCCAAGGTGAAACCGGGTGTCAGCGCCGCTTTGGTGAGTCAGGTTGATTTCCCGGCTAGTTTTGCCGCATTGACCGCTCAAAAAGCTCCCGCAAGCGCCAAGGACAGCCAAAATATGCTGCCAGCCTTGCTCGGCCAGGACGCCGCGGGCCGGGTCGAACTGGTGGAACAAGGCGGACCGCTGGCCCTGCGGCAGGGAGCTTGGAAGTTCATTCCCGCCAGCGCTGGGCCACCCAGAAGCAAGAATACCAACAGCGAGACTGGCAACGCCTCCGGCCCCCAACTGTATGACCTGTCTCAAGACCTCGGCGAGGGTCAAAATCTCGCCAAATCGCTCCCAGACCGGGCACAAATCATGCAGGATGCGCTCGAAAAGGCCCGTTTAGGCTCAGAGAATTGATATCCCGCGCTTTCGGAGCTTGCCTAAAACGCAAAAAAAAGGCACTTTTGTCTAATTTAGGCAGGCTTCGGGACGTTCGCGTCATCAGAAGTCTCTACACTTCATTCCACACCACCATGAAACAAACCACGAAACTGCTCAGCAGCCTCTTCGTAA
>JAYVIO010000075.1:0-16828 GCA_043770175.1 Verrucomicrobiales bacterium
TTTGTGCGGTGGGCGGAGTAGGGGTTGTGTTCACAAACACCCATCGCACCGACTCCGCCGCGCAAAACGACCCTCTTCAATCGCGGCGTTCGGGTTTAAGCCTGGAAACGGAAAAAGGGAACCGAGTGCAACTGCTTGGTGCAAAGGCCTGGCTCCTTCGCTACATGGAGTTTGTCTGTTGGTCGCATCCTGTTCTCAGTTCCCAAACCTCCTGCTGCACGAGTTGTCGCTTCGTGATGCCGAAGAGCCGCTCAATGATTCACAAAGAACTCAGTCGAACTGAGCAGGGCCCAGGCATAGTCGGTGAGGGCTTTTGCTTTATCGGCAGCATGAGTCTTGAGCCATGACTGCAATTCTGCTTTCTCTTCGGCATCAGGCTGACGAGTGAGTGCAGTCAGGTAAAGTTCCTCGGCGGGATCGGCGTTTTTGCTGAGACGGTCGATGAGGTTGCCTGCGCGCGGCTTCAGCGCCCATTGGACATGGTCGCTGTTGCGGAAGAACAACGCGCTGCGCAGGGAGGGATTGGCGGCGAGTTCGGGTTCTTTGGCGGGATTGGTCAGCGCAGCGGCAAAGGCTTTTTCGAAATCGGCGAGGCTGTATTTGAGCGCATCGACCGCCACATCGGGCTTGGTGTTCTTTTCAAGACGGTCTCGCTCGCCAGTGGCGATGAGGAAGGCGCGGAGTTTTTGCTCGGCAGTGAGATGGCGTTGGTGAGCACCAGCGCGCTGGTAGGTCTGCGTGAGGGCGATTTCGCGAATGAGCCGGCGCAGGTCGAATTTGTGTGCGGTGAGTTCTTTGCCGAGCAGTTCAAGCAGCGCGGGATCTGCGGGCGGATTTTCGGTGTGATGCAGATCGAGCGGTTCGACGATGCCTTTGCCGATGAACAGGAACCACACGCGATTGGCGATGTTTTTGGCAAACAAGGCGTTCTCCGGCGCTGGAATGCGTTGCGCGATCTCGCGCAGCGGGCTGAACTTCGGCTGGCCGACTTCTTTGGTTTTGCGGTCGGGTTTGACCAGCCAGGCGTCATCGCCGGTGGCGGCGGGGAGCATGACTTCCTCGCCAAACGGAATTCGCGGCGCGGTCTGTGCCTTCTTGTCGGTCAAAACGGAAACGAACTCGTATTTCGCAGCGATGAGGCCTTCACTGACCCATGGTGTCTTGTGTTTCTCGTCAGCGGCCTGGAGCTTGAGGTTCTGATAGACGGTGTAGAGGCCGCTGAAGTCGATCTGCTTGTAATCACTCACGCTGAGATGCCGGTGGCACTGGCAGCACTGCAAGTCGATGCCCATGAACATGCGCCCTACATCACGCGTGAGTCCCGGATAGTCCGTGTCCTGCTGCCCCACCTTCTCCAGCCGCCGCGTGATGAAGTAACCGGCACCGCGCTGCTTCTCGTTGAGGAAATCCGGTGCCAGCATCTCACGCACCATCGCATCCCATGGTTTGTTCGTCTTGAAACTCTCCACCAGCCACGCTTTCCACGCCTCATTCTCGCCACGCCGCTCCATCAGCATCACATGAAACGCATCCGCCATCCGCACCGCGAAACGCGGAGCCGCGATGAGCTTGTCGATCAGCCTCGCACGCTTGTCCGGCGTCTTGTCGGCCAAAAAAGCCCGCGCTTCATCTGCTGTCGGAATGCCCCCGTCGAAATCCAGCCACGCTCGGCGCAGAAACTCCGCGTCATCGGCTGTGGCTGGTTTATTCGCCTTCGCGGAGAGCAGGGCGTCGATCTTCGGCGCAAGCGCCACCTCCTCCGCCCAAGCGGCGGCAGTCAAAGCCAGCAGACAAACGATCATGCGTTGCATGCAGCCGATACGGGTTGCGGGGCGGAGGTATTTCAAACGCGAGGGGGGATGGCTCGGGCAATCCATGTCGATGAAAAAGTGGCAGACCATTTTCCGACTCGTACTATGGGTTCGCATGCCTGCTAGCTTCGATAACATTCGCGACGCCGTGCTGCACCTGCCCAAAGGGGATCAGATGCGCATTCTGTCGGTGGTTGCGATGGAGGTGGCGGATGCGCATCCGGGGATCGATTTTCAGGCGAATGTTTGTGGTGGCGCGGCACGCATCATCCGCACGCGCATCCCGGTCTGGCTGCTGGAATCCCTGCGTCGGCAGGGAAAGACGGACGCCGAACTGCTGGTGGCCTATCCCACACTGAACGCGGAAGACCTCGCCAATGCCTGGAACTACGCCCGCTCCCACCGAGAGGAGATGGACCGCGAGATCGCGGTGAATGGTGATGAGTCATGATCGCGCGGCTGTATTCCAACGAAAACTTCCCTCTGCCGGTGGTCGAGGAACTTCGCCGTTTCGGTCATGACGTGCTCACCACCTGCGATGCGGGGAAGTCGAACGAGGGCATCCCAGATGACGAGGTGCTGCGTTTCGCCGCAGAGAACGGCCGCGCTGTCATCACCCACAACCGCCAGGACTTAATCCGCCTGCATCGCCAGAGTCCCGACCATGCCGGGATCATCGTCTGCACCGACAATCCCGACTTTCACGCTCTCGCCCCCAAGGTGCATGCCCAGCTTGTAGCGATGGCATCGCTCCAAGGTCAGTTGGTGCGGGTCAATCGGGGTGCCTGAGTTGATCAGATGCTTCCAATGAATCCATATCGAGGGATCGTCACTTTTCCTCGAAAGCATCTTCAACCGCCATGCCTCGGTGCCCTTCGATAACGAAACCGCAGGCATCGCCGGGCGTGTGAGGAAGGAATGGGAGCCGCGTGGAAGGACTCCGCGTGGAGGACGGGACGGTTGGATGCCGTCAGAAGCGAGCCAGCCACCGAGATGAAAGGGAGAAGCCACGGCCTCGGCAGTCTTCCTGGCTCTGGGGGGTGTCAGAGCTTCAGCCACTGCATCCGAGGAAGAGTTCCTGTCAATTTGTTGCACACTGACGTCATTTGCCTGGACACGCATCCCGAGGGAGATAGAAAACGCCCATCGGCCGCATGGCACCCCTGATCCAATCCGGCTATTGCCAAGGTTTCTCCGGGCCGTTACTATCGACGCATGAAACAACTCACCCTCGAAATTGACGACGCGACTTTTCAGTCCGCTGAATCCGTGGCGCGGAAATCCGGGCAATCGCTCGCTTCTCTGCTGCTCGGCTGGCTAAAGCGTGTTTCGAGCAGCGCGGAGTCGGAGTTCGACCGCCTCATGCGTGAGGAGGAGGTTTTGCGGGAAAAACTGCTTGAAAGCGGCCGCCAGTTTGCCGCCAGCAGTCGCCTCACACGAGATGAGCTTCATGACCGTCATGCGCTTCGTTGATACCAACGTGCTGCTGTATTCCATCAGCACGGTTCCTGCTGAATCGAACAAGGCCGCCAAAGCCTGCGAGCTGCTCCGCTCCCGTGATCTGGCGCTTTCCGTGCAGGTTTTGCAGGAGTTCTATGTGCAGGCCACACGTCCGAGCCGCCCCAATCCGCTGACTCACGATGAGGCAGTCGCCTTCATCCGCACTTGGAGACGCTTCCCGACTCAAGACGTGACCCTGAGTGTACTGGAAGATGCTCTCGCCATCAAAGCCCGCTGGCAGCTCTCCTACTGGGATTCCGCCATCATCGCCGCCGCACGTCAGGCAGGATGCGAGGAGGTTCTCTCCGAGGACATGAACGACAGCCAAGATTACGGTGGTGTGAAGGTGGTGAATCCCTTCAAGTAGCAGCCCATCACGAGGACAAGACCGCCCGCCTCGCAAAACTCGAAATCATCTCCTCCAGCCATGGTTCGGCACCATTCGGCGATGAATCCGTTGATTTGTCAATTTTTTGCAGCCTGACGTCGTTTCCCCGCAACCAACGAGCGCCGAAGCCGCCGGAAAAGTCGTGGCGGCGGACTTTTTTGACGAGCACTGGCAGGTGAAGTCCCCGCCCGGCGCACGCTAGGCTGCTTCAACTCATGGTGTCAGCGCCGGTTTCGGAAGCGATTTCAGCCATTCGGTGACGAGTCGCAGAACCTCGTCACGCTGCCGGAAAAACAGAAAGTGATCGTCGTCTGGAAACGGGTGCGTGGTGACACTCAGACCGCCTGCTTGCAGCTTCTCGGCGTAGCCGGAAACATAAGACCAAGGCACCCGGTCATCATTGCCACCTGAAAGGACGAGCACAGTGCGTTGTTTCAAGCGTGTGGCCAGTTCGGCAGGTTGGATGCTGTTGTGAAACACACCTGACAGGAAGATGAGCGAGCGAAACTGCGGCCCCGGCTGCGATTCGGCCAGACACACGCCCTTGCCGCCATTCGAGAGGCCCATGAGATGGATTTGATCCGGGTCAATCGCCGCGTGTTTTCCCGCATCAGCGATGGCGCGGGTGATCGCCTCGTAGCCGCCGCGTTTTTCCCAGTTTCCCATGCCAAACGTGGGGGCGATGATGGTGCCGCCGAGTTCATCGGCCACCTTCGACAGCAGCCACAGATACACTTTGAAGTTGCCGCCGCTGCCGTGCAGAAAAACGAGTGTTGGCGTGGGCTTGGAGCGGTCCACGTTCTTCGGAATGTAGTGGAAGTAATGCCTGTCGCGAAACTCCTCGAAGCTCATCTCGCGATAGATCGCAGGCAGCGCGGAGCCGATGGCGATGAACTCGGGATCAGCGTTCATCTCGGCATACAATGTGTCTGTCATGGCGGACAACTCGGTTCGTTGCTTGCGCGTGAACAAGGGATCAAAGGCCACTGCCACCGCATAGCCGAGGTGAATCTGATCGACCTCCGGCAGCAGGCTGCCGATGGACCAGGGGATGTGGCGTCCATCGCTTTTCGAATTGCGTGCGTGAACCCTCGCACTCTTTGTCGTGTGGCCGTCGGGTGCCCACCAGTCCACCACGGCAAATCCGGCGATGCCCGCCAGCAGCAAGCTCTTCCCCAGCCGCCCTTGGAGCAGCGATTCCCGCTCATGGCCGATGCACCAAAGCAGTGGCCCGAGGCCGATCATGCCGACGGACGAACTTAATAACCTGCCCTGCCAGGTCACCGTGCAGCATAGGCCGAAAACGGCCACCGGCACCAGGATCAGCGCCAGCAGCAGTACGAAGGCTTTCAGGAAGACGAGCGGAGAGGACATGCTGCCATGCAATCCTGCGGGCACGGAATGACAACGAGTTCTTTCCCCAGTGCCTTGAACTCGGATTTTGAGGCCTGTGTTTGCCCGGCTGCTTTCTGCCCGAAGTCAAAACATTGAAAATGAGCCGGTCAGGA
Organism: Verrucomicrobiales bacterium; assembly: GCA_043770175.1. Lineage (GTDB taxonomy): Bacteria > Verrucomicrobiota > Verrucomicrobiia > Verrucomicrobiales > Verrucomicrobiaceae > Prosthecobacter. Next base: position 5,208 of record JAYVIO010000075.1, read on the forward strand.
GCTTCGCAGGCGGCGAAAAGCGGCATGCCTGAGCGCCGAAAAGGCAAGGCTGCGCCGGATTTCCGCGTGCCTTATTTTCGTTCAGGCAAGCCTGCGTGGGATTTCCGCGTGCCTTATTTCCATTCAGGCAAGCCTGCGCGGAATTTCCGCGTGCCTTATTTTCATTCAGGCAAGTCTGCGTGGGATTTCCGCGTGCCTTATTTTCATTCAGGCAAGCCTGCGCGGGATTTCCGCGTGCCTTATTTCCATTCAGGCAAGCCTGCGCGGGATTTTCGCATGCCTTATTTTCATTTCCGCGAGCCTGCGCGGCACGCCTGCTTGCCCTTCCGCCCATGAAGCAAGCCCTGGATTGGGCGAAGCAACCGGCCCGCCGGAGACAGCACCAGTTACCGGCAGCTTTGTGAGCCAGGCAGGATCAGATCCCTTCCCATCGCCCCTTCTGAAGCCGGATTCTCCCTCGCCCTCATTGGCGCGCGGGCCGAGGCGCTCCTCGAACTCGGTGTCGCTCTCCCGGGCCCTTCAGGCCGAAAGAAGAAGATCGGATTCCGTCGAAACCCAAGCCCACCCACCGCTTGAAGCGAGAAAGCTGCCGAGATGAAAGGGGGAAGCCACGGCCCCGGAGGTCTTCGGGTTCTGGCGGTGCCAGAGTTTCAGCCGCAGCATCCGAGGAGGAGCGCTTGTCAATTTTCTGCGCCCTGACGTCGTTTCTTTATCGACACGCTGCGAAAGCTGATAAACGCCTGAAACAGCTTGTTTATTCTTCCCCGGCTTGTTGATAACACCGCTCCAACCAAGAATGAAAGCGGTGGATGTCAGCCCGCTTGCGGATGGTTAAAACTAAATTTCCCCAGTTATTACGCGGACTGATTTCCAAGCCCTCCACGTTTGCCAGTGAAGCTGGGGCCAATGGCGAGACATTCAAAGATCCATAGATTTTAAGTTGCTCTACGGTTTCGAATACTTGAACACGCAGGAAGACCTTGTCATTGCGTCGAAAAGTCACCAGGGATCCTTTGGCCGTTTGCACCACATCAGATCCTAAATTTAACAACGCATCAAACAGTACATGTTGCATCACTTCACGATCAGTATCCTCATCGCCGGTTGCCAGACGAGGAACCATCAAATGACGCTTGGGTGACCGTGTTTTCGTACTATCCTTCTGATCCTTGGACGGTATCAACCGTCTGAAAACCTTCCAGCCACCGAAACCCGTAAAGATCAGGCCAGCCATCTTGACGGTATAACCCAGCGCCACCTCAATAATATGCTTGAGGCGGGCAATTCCTTCCGCATCTGCCACGGCCAAGGACCACAGCAACAAAGCACCAGCAACCACAAACGTGATACTGACAACGGCCACCACGGCAGCAACCGCGACGATTAGATAGCGAAATGAGATCTCAGTCTCATAGCCTTGATTTTCCGGCGTCCCTGTTGTGTTATATTTGGTCTTGTTTGTACTTACTTGGCCTCGTGACTGGTGAGGATCGAGACGCTTCACCAATGCCTGAAGAAAGCCCTCCAGGGCATTTGTGGCAATTTTAATGATTCTTCTCGAAAATTTCATCAAGCACTCGGGAGAATGGCGGCATTACTGCATCTCAAAATTGTAACACGATCATAATACTTAAGGAAACCAAAATTATATCTTTTTGCGGATTTTCCTAGCCAGAGGCTTGCCTCATCGATTTTGATCCTTGTCCCATCATGCTTCGCATCGGCTCACGCGTTTTTGAACTCGTCCGCAACCAGAGCGGACTCCACGTCAGCCTTGATCCCCATACGGCGGCGCATGAGCGGCAGCAGTGGCGGATCGAGGCGCATTGGGTGCCGGCGGATGAAGATCCCGGCGCGGACTGGACGGACAGCGCGGGCGGCGACTGGGAATACGGGAGGCTGGCCGTGAACCCAATCATGGGCTTCGCCGTTTCTCATTGGCACGAGCTGGACAAGGCGGTGCTGCTGGACGCCGGAGGCGAGGTCACGAACCTCGGCTTCGCCTCCTGGCAGAATTTGATCCACCTCGGCTCCGGCCAGAACCCGGCGCAGGATGTCATGCTCGGCAGCCTCCGCGTCATCCAGCGGGACGGCTATCTCCTCACCCTGGAAATCGACGGCGAGATCAGTCCCGTTGATGGTTCGACCGTCCACGGTGACTTCTCCGCCATGATCGAGCTGCCCTTCGCCACCGTCACAGTCGCCGTGCCGCTCAACGCCGCCAATCCCCTCGCCACCGCGCAAGGCATCGCCCGCCGCGAACTCGGCCTCACCACCTTCGCCCGCAGCCACGTGCGCCGTTACGACCCCGAGCGCCCCACCTCCCTCAAACCCCACCGCAACAGCAAGCATCGGGTGACGCTGGAGTTGCCTTGGCTGGGCGAGTCTAAGTGACTGGAACTGGAGCAGCTAACGAAACAGAAAACAGAGGTGTTCCGCACCGCCTGAAGCGAGAAAGCCGCCGAGATGAAAGGGAGAAGCCACGGCCTCGACGGTCTTCCTGGCTTCCCAAATTTTACCCGGCACCACTACGAGGAGCACATTCGCTGCCGCTTGCGTGGTTTTCAGAACTTGGCAGCTTGGGCCACGATGAATCCTCTGCCCGAGCCACAACTGCAAACGCTACTCTCTCTGCTGGAGGCAATGAGAGAGAAGCTGATTGACCGCTCACTGCGAAACAGAGCGCTCAATTACAGGGACAGCGGAGGCAAAAACCTCAAGCTGAGCCCGGTCGATTTGCACATTCTCTATGACAAGCTGGTGGGCGCAGGGGCGACCCTTCGTCTGCAAGGAACTCCCGCAGCGAACTTGCCTGAGGCAGAAGTCGATTTGGACGGCGAAAATGAACAACTTCCTGGCCAAGTTGCCAGCGCGCTCGATCTGACAGGTGAGGATGCAACTAATGACCTCTCGCTTGGAACTTTGCGGTGCCGACTTAAGCCCCAAGACTGTGATCGCCGTCTTGGAACTTTGTTGAACGATTACCGCACCGGCATGGAATCGACCGGAGCCAATTTCTTTTACTTGGCTTTGGGTTTTCTTGAATGGAGAGACCCGGCTCAAGAGGAAGGCGGGGCTTTGTATGCGCCTTTGCTGTTCATCCCAGTTGAATTGAAGAAATCGCTGGCTCATGCACACAGCGGTCATGCTGGTGCCCCGCGTGTGTATCGTTACACGATCAAGTATGATCAAGAGGACATCCTCGATAACACAACGCTTCGATCAAAGCTAAGGGAATACGGTGTCTGGCCGGAATACTCGGCAGATGAAGACGAGAACGAATCGTTTGGCAGTTATGTCAAGAAGGTCGAATCGTTCATCGAGGCGCTTCCTGATCATGTGGCCGGTACTTGGAGAGTCGTCAGGGCAGCCCGGCTTGGATTTTTCTCGCCGGGGGCCATGTACAATGACCTGAATCCTGAGCGATGGACCCAGACTCAGATGGTGGGAAATGAATGGGTTCGCGCATTGCTTGAGGAGAGAGACCCGCCGCATTTCGCAGGTTTTCATGACAAACAGGTCACGCAGATGATGCATGGCGGAGACATCCGCACCGTCGTGGCTGCCGACTCGTCACAAATGAGGGCGCTGATGCAAATCCATGAAGGACACTCCATCGTGATTCAAGGACCACCAGGAACGGGGAAAAGCCAGACAATCACCAATGTGATTGCATCAGCATTGGCGGAAGGGAAAACGGTGCTGTTTGTCGCGGAAAAGCTGCCTGCCTTGACGGTGGTCAGCAGCCGTTTGCAGCAGGCCGGGCTAGCTCCCTACTGCTTGGAACTTCATTCGTCAAAAATCACCTCGAAAGAACTCCTCGCACAAGCTAAGAGGCGTCTTGACCATCCACCCGCTGCCATTCAGCCGGGAGCAGGCACCCAATTGCAAGTGCTTCAAAGCCACCTTTCGAGGCTTCAGGAATACGGGAAGACGCTCAGTGCAAGTTTGGATGGCACCGATGTGGTTCTCTGTGAGGCAATTTGGCGTGAATCCGCCTCCAGGGATGCTGTCGAAAGCGCAGCGCCCGGAATTGCACATGACTTGCCGCCTTTGCTAGAGGCTGCCACCCCAACACGTGCTCAATTGGAGATCCTCCAAGAGCAGGTGGGTGAAGCATCGCGTTTCGTAGCCGATGGCGTGTTGGACGCCATGTGGGCATGGCACGGCACTTGCCCAAGGAATCCGCCAACGGAAGGCACCTTGAACGAGATTCGCGTCATCCTTCAAGCTTCGCGACTGGCGGCAGAGGAGTGGCATGGAAAGCTGAACTCGATCCCAGGCAACTCAGAGTGGAACATGGACACTCAGGCTCACGCGCAGCTTGAATGGGCCGCGAGCTTTCGGCCACCTACTGTGGCTCCTGTTCCAGGCATTGTCGCGACACGTCTGTCTGCGGAGCCGTCGGTTGCAGATGGGTATTTGGGTTATCTCGACGACATGCGGGAGTGGCGCGCACTCGGGAAGGCCGAGGCTGTGCGTATTTCAGAGCTTGAGACCATTACGACAGAGGAAATCCAGCAGGCGAAGGCCGCAGCCGCCCAACTGCAAGCGGGCCAGTTTGCACACATGGCGCAAGGGACCTTTGAAGACTTTTGCACGCAGGTTGGCCTGATCGAATCGGCACTGAATGCTGTTGAACAGCGGGAACAAGCGTTGGTCAAACTTGCGGCTTACTTCATGAGTCAGATAAAGCCTTCACTGTGGTCGTCTGGTGATTTATGGGCAAATCTGGCGTTGCAACTGGCAGCCATGCCGCCATCCGCTTGGCAAATGATGAGCCAGTCGATGTTGCAGCCTTGGGCAGAGAATGAATTCAATCAAGCCCGAGGCACATCTGAGAATCTCAAGAATCAGCAAATGGCGTTGGCTGAGATTCTTGATTTGGCCCGCCTTCCCGAGGACTCGGCACTCAACACCCTGATCTTGGAGCTTCGCGAGGCGGAAGGCGGCTGGTTCAATTGGTTTCCAGGGACACGGGGAGCCAAGGCCAGAAAGGCTTTCAAGCGCCTAACGGCCTCACGCAAACGGTTGAACGATTCCGAACGCATCAAATTCTTGAGCGGCGCAATCACTTGGCGTGTTCAAAAAGAGGCATTTCGACTTAACGCTGCAACGCAGGGAGCAGTGGGCATTGGTTTCAACGGCATTGAAACAGCATGGAGAGAGCTTGGAATGGCATTCTCTGCTGTCAGAGCCATTCGCGATACGCTGGGGCGGGAGCGAGCCAGCAGTCTGATCCTTAATCATGACAATCTTGCGGCACATGGGGCGCTGTTGGCAGAGCTGGGGGATCGAATCAAAGACGAAACCGCTAAGGCTGAAACTCATCTTCCCAATATTCTTCACCAACCCTGGCACGAACTGCGGGAGCTGTCGGTCAACACGGTGCGCCAAGGTGTTTCCAGTGTTTGGCAGCAAGTCCATGAAACTCAAGGCCACTTGAGCAAGCTTGAAGCTGGTGGACAAATTAGCCTGAACGGCTTGCCACAGATCTGCCAGAATGCGTTGCAACTGCGTGGTCTGAAGGAAGCCATTTTCAGTCGGGTGTCTGATCCTGCTTTTCTCGGCCCATTACACACTTCGCTGCTCACCACCGATCTTGATTCCATAGAACCAGGGATACGATGGGCGGCTTATGTAGCCAGGCATGAGTTGCTGCCCACGGCGACAAAGGCTTGGGTGCTTGAGGCTGACCAAAGCCAGCGCGCAGATGCTCTCAAAAAGGCGCTGGATGACGTTAGAGACGCCATCAGAAACTGGCAATGGGCCATCCGAGCTTTGAGTCAACATTGCAAAATCTCACAAGGCAGCACCGGCCTATCACCGGATTACTTGGAACGTTCGCAGGTCGAGGTTGCCAAAGCCATCGCCACTGCCGTTGACTCGCTGCCTCATTTGTCAGCGTGGTTCCACTTCTGCGAAAACGAGCGAGAAATTGCTTATCAACAGGGCGGTCAGTTTTGGTCCTGGTTGAAAGGGAAACGTCTCCCGCCAGGGAAACGTCTCAAGCCACCCATCGCATGCCATTGTGTGGAACTGGCTTTTTGGAAGCAACATCTCCAGCTTTTCCAAACGCAGAACCCCGGATGGTTCGATTGCCATTATGCCCAAATGGAAAACCACCGGGCGAAGTTTAAGGAACAGGATGAGAACATTGGTATGGGGCAGCCTGGAGAGATTGACCGAAGAGCTTTTGTCCCCTTGGGCCAAGTTGTTCCTGGAATTCAGCATGGCCCAATCGGGCAACGGACAGAAATGGGATTGCTAAATCATCTCTTACAGCCAGGCGCTAAAAGCCGCCGTGTGAGGAGAATCATTGACCGTGCCGGTCGCGCACTCCAGCAGCTCATGCCATGTTGGATGATGGGACCTCAAGCTGTGGCGCAGTTTCTACAGCCGGAGTCGATCAAGTTCGATCTCCTGGTTATTGATGAAGCCTCACAGGTTAGGCCCGAGGACGCGATTGGCTCGCTCGCCCGTGCCACGCAGGTTGTCATCGTGGGGGATGACAAGCAGATGCCTCCATCGAGTTTTGGCCGTGCAACAAATGCATCCGTGTCTGACGACGAGGATGTGGATGAGAACGAGGAAGTTGCAGTCAACGTGGCAGCCCTCGATTGCGAGTCTGTTCTCGGTGCTTTAAGTCCGAAACTACGCAGCGTGTCTCTTCAGTGGCATTATCGCAGCCTGCACCAGTCACTCATCGCTTTCTCAAATGCACGGTGTTACGGCGGCCAGTTGATCATTCCAATTTCTCGCTGGCACGAAAGCGAGAATCTCGGCGTGAAGTGGCAATTTGTTGAGAACGGTCGCTTTCATCAGCGCAGGAATCAGGTGGAGGCAGAGCTGATTGTCACAAACATAGAGGATCATGTACGGAGGCAAATGCTACGGCCTGAACAGGACAGAGAGAGTCTTGGCGTCGTTGCTATGAATGTGCCGCAGCGTGACCTGATCTCCGATAAGTGGAGCGAGATCTGTCGGCAGGATGCCGAGCTGGATGGTTTGCGGGAACAATTCGAGTCCAGTGATTCCATCTTCATCCGCAACCTCGAAAGCGTTCAGGGCGATGAGCGGGATGTCGTCATGATCTCGGTCACCTATGGGCGCAATGCCGATGACGATCCTCCAGCTCAAAGGTTTGGCCCGATCAATCGCGCAGGCGGCTGGAGGAGACTCAATGTGCTTGTCACTCGCGCTCGAAAACGAGTTCATGTCTTCAGCAGCTTGAGGAGCAGCGACATCATTGCGAATGATGATGGGCTGGGAGAGTTGGCCAACGCAGATAATGGGAAAAGTTTCTTCAAGCAGTACCTCCACTTTGCGGAGACAGGGCAGCTTCCTGGGTCTGCTACAGGTAGCACACGTGATAACCCCGAATCCAACTTTGAGCAGAGCGTTGCGTATGCCCTTGAATCACTCGGATATGGGTTGCACTACCAAGTAGGTGTTTCGAGCTTCAAGATTGACATTGGTGTCATGCATCCAGACCGGGATGGTGAGTATCTCTGCGGCATCGAATGTGACGGAGCCGCTTATCACTCGCACCCTAACGCGCGGGACCGTGACCGTATTCGTCAGGAAATCCTCGAAAGGCGCGGCTGGCGAATTCATCGCATCTGGTCAACAGACTGGTATCGAAACCGACAGGCGGAGATCGAAAGACTTCGCAGTCAGTTGCAGAACTGGCGGGACTTGCCGGCGAGCTAAAGGTTGAAGGATCTTCTCAATAATACTTCACCAGCCCATCCTTCCACAGCGGCTTGAGTTGATCGATGGGGGAATCAATCAAGGTGGTGCCGTTGTGGGAGATGTAGAGATACGGATCACGGGTGGCTTCGCCGATCTTGCGTCCTGATGGTGGAGGCGCGGCATACGAAACCTTCAATCTCACGCGGCTTTGACCTTGCGACGGCTTGGCCTAGCAGGAGCGAGAGGCAGTCCAAACTTCAATCGGCTGCCGACCATGGCGGTGTGTTGAGCTTCGACTTCCCAAACTTCGCGGAGCCAGTCGGAAACGTGGGTTTGGACGATGGGGGTGAATTTGGACTTTGTTTTCATGATCGTCGTACAGGCGGGTTAAGGCTGCGGGAGTCGAGTTGGGCTGCTTGAGCGCTCAGGACGGCTTCGTCGAAGAAAAAGTAGTCTTTGACGGTCTTGCCGCCAAGAAGTTTCTGGTAGAAGACCGATGACGATTCAGTGGCCTCTCCCCAAACCAGCGGGCAGGCGATTTCACGGGCGACGGCAGCTAGTGACAGAATCAGCGCGGCACCCACACCTTTGTAGCCACCTGCCGGATCATTCGCCATCGGGTGAGCAGCCAGGAAGTCGAGCACGATGTGATTGCACCATGTGCGTCGGCACCAAGCGATGCCGACGACGCGGGATTTCCTCCCCATCGGCAGGCGGGCAACGAGCATGAAGCCGACTTCGGCATTGGGCTGCTTCTGAATACGTGCGGCCAAATCCTCCAGGCTGGCGGCTGCCTCATGCCGCTTGAGATAATAGCGCCAACGCTTTCCGGCGAGTTTGGCGAACTCGATGGCATCCGCAGCTAGGACGGGCCGGGAATGACCTCGCCCCACACGCCAGGACCTCATAGCTGCCTCATCACGCGCATTACCAAATGAGACGCGCACCTGTTCATCGCCTGCGGGTGTGAGGATGTTGAGCGTGGCGATCATGATCTGGATCAATAATACTTCACCAGACCATCCTTCCACAGCGGCTTGAGTTGATCGATGGGTGAATCGATCAGCGTGGTGCCGTTGTGGGAGATGTAGAGATAGGGATCACGCGTGGCTTCGCCGATGATGGTGAGGCCGGCTTTTTCGGCGGCGGGAACGTGCTCAGGGGCGATTTCGATGAGGAGGCGGCCGGGGGTTTCGCCGAAGAGGAGTTCGGCGGTGGTGAGGCCGGCGGCGGTGACGGGCATCTTGTCGGTGGCGATGCGGAGGCCGGCTTTACCGCTGAAGGCCATTTCGGCGAGGGCGACGGCGAGACCGCCTTCACCGATGTCGTGGGCGCTCAAGATGGCGCCTTGCTTCACGAGGTCGAAGTAGCGGCGGTAGGCGGCCATGCTTTCGGCTTCGTCGAAGGACGGACCGGCGTCGAGGCCGATGCCGCGGGTGTATTTGGCGACGATGCTGCCGCGGAGTCCGGCGCTGACTTTGCCAAGGATGGCGATCTTGCTGCCGATGCGGCGCAGGGAGGCTCCGACGACGTGGCTGGCGTCCTCGACGATGCCGAAGCCGCTGAGCAGGAGCGTGACGGGGATGGAGACGGGGCCTTCGTCGGTGACGAAGTAGTTGTAGAAGCTGTCCTTGCCGCTGACGAAGGGTGCTCCATACGCGATGGCGGTCTTGGCCATGCCCTTGGTGCATTCGACGAGTGCGCCGAGCTCGCGCTCGTTGTCGGGATTGCCCATGCAGAAGTTGTCGAGGATGGCGATGCGGTCGGGATTCGATCCCATGGCGACGAGCTGGCGCACGCACTCATCGACGACGGCGCGTCCCATGAGATGCGGGTCGGTCTTGCCCCACTCCGGCAGCAAGGCGCAGGCGAGGGAGACGAGTTGATTGCTGCCATCGACGCGGATGACGCTGCCATCCTGCGGGCAATCGCCCGCCGCTCCGGCGAGCGGTTTGAGGACGGTGTTGCCCTGCACTTCGTGGTCGTATTCGCGGATGATCGGCTCGCGGGAGACGATGGAAAAATCGGACAGCAAGGTCTTGAGCGTGGCGGTCCAAGACTCCGGACGCACGGGCACGGCGGGCTGCACATCGGCCGGTGTGCGCCATTTCGCCCGCATCTCGCGGCGTGGGGCTTCATGCAGCGCGGTGACGTGCAAATCGCAGACGGTGGTGCCGTGGTGCAAAACCTTGAGACGCTGCGAACCATCGGCCTTCGCCAGGACAAAAATCTCTGTCTGATAAATCGCGGCCAGTTCATGCAACGCTTCGAGGTCTTTTTCCTCGATGGCGATGACCATGCGCTCCTGGGATTCGCTGATGAAGACCTGCCAGCTTTCGAGGTCGGGCGCTTTGAGCGGCGCATTCTCCAGCCACACTTCACCGCCGGTTTCGCGCAGCATTTCGCCTGCGGCGGAGCTGAAGCCACCCGCACCGCAGTCGGTGGAGCACTGGATGAGGCCCTTCTCACGTGCGGCGAGCACGAAGTCGGCGACTTTCTTTTCCTCGATAGGATTGCCAATCTGCACGGCGGTCTGGTCTTCCTCATGCGAATCGGTGGTGAGCTCCGCCGACGAGAACGTGGCACCTTTGAGGCCGTCCTTGCCGGTGCGACCGCCCGCAGCGATGAGCAAATGGCCGGGCTTCACTTCCTTGGCGATGTCCTTGATCGGGATGATGCCGGCGGTGCCGCAGAAGACGAGCGGGTTGTAGATGAAGGTGTCGTCGAACTGGATCGCGCCATTGACGGTGGGGATGCCCATGCGGTTGCCGTAGTCGCGCACGCCGCGCACCACGCCGCGCATGACGCCGAGCGGATGGATGACGTCCTTCGCCTTGATTTGATCCTGCTCGATGTCCGGCGGGCCAAAGCAAAACACATCGAGCGAGGCGACCGGCTTCGCACCCTTGCCAGCGCCGAGGATGTCGCGAATCACGCCGCCGAGGCCGGTATTCGCCCCCGCGTAGGGTTCGATGGCGCTGGGGTGGTTGTGCGTCTCGACCTTGAGGCACACGGCCTTGTCGTCATCGAGACGGACGAAGCCCGCGTTGTCCTCGAAGGCGCTGAGCACGAAGTCGGGCTTCGTTTTGCAAATCTCCTCGGTCACATTGCGGATGTAGGTCTTGAACAGGCCGTCCACGACCTCCTGCTGGCCATTGAGCGTGTGATAAATCTTCGCGCCAAAGATGCGGTGCTTGCAGTGCTCGCTCCAGGTCTGCGCGATGACTTCCATCTCCACATCGGTCGGCTCGCGGCCTTCGTCCTGATAGATCTTCTGCACGGCGAGCATGTCCGCTCGTGAAAGCGAGAGTTTCATGCGCTTGGAAAGCTCGACCAACTGGTCGGCGATGAGATCTCGGATGGGGATGGAGCGGAAGACGGCTTTGGACATGATGGTGGGGTCACTTTGTCTATGCAAAGCGGGGAGAGCCGGTCAACGCCGGAGGGGGAGGAAAATGGCCGGGGTTGATCAAGGTGGCAGCCGGGACTGCACTGGGCCATGTCTTTTGAACGCCCTATGCTGCTGGCAAGGCCTTCTCGGCAATGGCCATGCGCAGGCGGTGCAGAAACGCCTGAAGATCGGCAGGTTCGAGGTGGCGTATCATCCACGCGGGCAGTTCAGTGACGCGCAGTCCGTCCAATAGCATGGCGACGACTGCAGGCTCCCAGCCACCGTCCTTGGTTTGAGCATCTGGCAGGGCGGCGAGCAGGTCGTGACCCGCCTGTTCCAGAAAGTAGAGGTCCACGACATCCTTCAGTTCGGTGCGACTGAGCAGGGTGGTCAGCTTGTTGGCGATGATCTCCCGGAGCGTGTCCACGCGGATGCCGTCGAAGTCGGCTTTCTGCACATCAAGCTGCGGCGCACGGTCCACGACGACATCCACCAGCTCACGCTCATCGCCGCGCGTGAGCCGAAAACGGTGAAA
>JAYVIO010000076.1:0-2139 GCA_043770175.1 Verrucomicrobiales bacterium
TGCGGTCGGCAATGCGTGGATGGGCCAGACGACCGGCTGTGCGCAGTGCCATGACCACAAATTCGATCCCATCACCTCGCGAGACTTTTACCAACTCGGTGCCTTCTTTGCCGACATCAAAGAACCTCTCATCGGCCGACGCGAAGCGGGCATGATGGTGCTCGATGCCGAGGGTGAGAAGCGACAGGCGGACATCGCCAAGCGTCTCGCCGCCTTGCAGACAGACTTTGCCACGCCGCGTCCCGAACTCGCTCCAGCGCAGGCCGCTTGGGAAACGAAAGCGCTGGAAGCCATAGTCACCAGCGGGTCGTGGCAACCGTTGAAACCTGTGACCGCTGCGTCGGCGAAAAAGAACATCGCACTCAAGGCCGACAAGGACGGCATCGTGCGCGGCAGCATCGACGCGAAGCGCACCGAGCGGAAACAGAACGACGGCACCGAAACCTACACGATCACCGCGCAGGTGCCGCAAGGCGTCACGGGCATCCGCATTGACGCATTGAAAGACAAGTCACCCGGCCTCGGCCTTGCCTCGAATGGCAACTTTGTGCTCAGCGAGGTCGCTCTATCGAGTGGAAAGAAGAACAAGTCGGCCAAGCTCGCCATCTCGCATGCCAGCGCCACGTTTCAGCAGCCGAATTTTGCTGCGGCGGCTGTCATCGACGGCATTGCGGACAAAAAAGACAACGGCTGGGGCGTGCTCGGAGCCACGGGCGCGGATCAGTCGCTCTATCTCGAACTCGCCGAGCCAATCGCTGAGGCAGACACGACAGTGACTCTCGCGCTCACCTTTGCCTTCGGCGAGAATCTCGAGATCGCCAATCTCCGTCTCAACACGACGACATCGGCGAAGCCACTCCGCGCTCCGGGCATCGCATTGCCCGCCAAGGAGATCGCCGACATCCTCAAGATCGCGCCCGACAAACGTGCGGCGGCTCAAAAGCAAAAAGTGGAAGCCGCATTCAAGCAGATCGTTCCTGAACTTGGCGATCTCCGCACGAAGATCGCCACCGTCGAGAAAGAGAAGGCCGATTTCGACAACAACGCGCCGAAGTGCATCGTCTCCATGAGCGACACCGCCAAGCGCACCGTGCGCATTTTGCCACGTGGCAACTGGATGGACGAGAGCGGCGAGATCGTGAAGGCCTCATTGCCCGGCTATTTGCCAAAACCGAAGATCGAAGGCCGCGATCTCACACGCCTCGATCTCGCGCAGTGGCTTGTCTCCAAAGAAAACCCGCTCACCGCTCGCACCGTGATGAACCGCCTGTGGAAGCAGCTTTTCGGCACCGGCTTGAGCAAAGTGCTCGACGATCTCGGCGCTCAAGGCGAGCCACCCGCGAATCCCGCACTGCTCGACTGGCTCGCCTGCGAGTTCATGGACAGCGGCTGGGACTTCCAGCATATGGTGCGCGTCATCGTGAGCAGCGACACGTATCAACAAGTGAGCACCTCCACCAAAGAACTCACCGCCGCTGATCCCTACAACCGCGAATGCGCCCGCCAGAGCGCCTTCCGTCTCGATGCCGAAATCGTGCGCGACAACGCCCTCGCCATCTCCGGCCTGCTCGTGCCGAAAATCGGCGGCCCCAGTGTGAAGCCCTACCAGCCCGCCAAATACTGGGAAAACCTCAACTTCCCCACCCGCGAGTGGCAGAACGACAGTGGCGAAAGCCTCTACCGCCGCGGCCTCTACACCTGGTGGCAGCGCAGCTTCCTGCATCCATCGCTGGTCGCCTTCGACGCCCCCAGCCGCGAAGAATGCACCGCCGAGCGCAACCGCTCCAACATCCCCCAGCAGGCCCTCGTCCTCCTCAACGACCCAACATACGTCGAAGCCGCCCGCGCCTTCGCCTCACGGATTCTTCAAACCGAAGGCGATGCCGCTAAACGCATCACCTGGGCCTGCCAGCAGGCCTTGCAGCGCACGCCGAGTGCCGACGAAATGAAGACAATTTCCGCCTTGTTCGAGAAGCATCTCGCCGATTACAAAAAGGACACAGCCGCCGCCGAAGCCCTGCTCCAAACCGGCGCAGCCACGACGCCCGCGAATCTGAACAAGAGCGAACTCGCCGCCTGGACCCATGTCGCCCGTGTGCTGCTGAATCTGCACGAAACGATCACGCGTTCATGATCCCG
>JAYVIO010000077.1:0-2138 GCA_043770175.1 Verrucomicrobiales bacterium
TCACCCTTCAAGTTCGACACCGGCCAGCAGCCCGATGATCCGCCGCTTGTCGATGTCATCGTGCAGGGCAACGTCGTCCACGCCATCGGCAAACCGCGCTACAAATACGCCGTTATCATCGGCGGCGGCCCCAACACGCCGCGCGGCATGCATTTCTCAAACAACTTGCTCCATCCCGGCACGCAGGGCATTTCCAACACCGACCTCCCACCATGAAACAGATTGTCATTCTTCTCTGCTGCGTTGCTTCAGCTTGGGCGGCTTCACCGCCAAACATTCTCTTCGCCATTGCCGACGACTGGGGCCCGCATGCGAGCGCTTACGGCACACCTTGGGTGAAGACGCCAAACTTTGACCGCGTCGCCAAAGAAGGCCTGCTTTTCAATCATGCCTACACGCCGAACGCGAAGTGCGCACCATCGCGCGCTTGCATCCTCACGGGTCGAAACTCGTGGCAGCTCAAGGAGGCGGCGAATCACATCTGCTACTTCCCGCCGGAGTTCAAAGGCTGGGGCGAGGCGTTGGCGGAGAAAGGCTGGAATGTCGGCCACACGACGAAAGGTTGGGGTCCGGGCGTTGCGCTCGATGCGAATGGCAAACCACGCCAGATGACCGGCAAGGCCTACAACAAGCGCAAAGCCAAACCACCGACCCCGGAGATTCTCGGCACCGATTACGCGGCGAATTTCACCGATTTTCTCAATGATGCGCCTGCCGAGAAGCCTTGGTGCTTCTGGTATGGCGGCGTGGAGCCGCATCGCGGTTATGAATTCGGCAGCGGCGTGAAGAAGGGCGGTAAAAAACTCAGCGACATCGATCATGTGCCCGCCTACTGGCCGGACAATGAGGTGATTCGCAACGACATGCTCGACTACGCCTTCGAGGTCGAGCATTTCGACGCCCATCTGGGCCGGATGCTCGCCGATCTCGAAAAACGCGGCCTGCTGGAGAACACCCTCGTCATCGTCACCGCCGATCACGGCATGCCATTCCCGCGCAGCAAGGGCAACGCGAATGTGCAGGCCAATCACGTGCCACTGGCGGTGATGTGGAAGAAAAGCATCACCAATCCAGGCCGCGTGATCAATGATTTCATCAGTTTCATTGACCTCGCTCCCACATTCATCGAGGTCGCCGGTTTGAAATGGAACGACACCGGCATGGCCGAGTCACCGGGCCGCAGTCTGACCGATCTCTTTGCCAACAAGCCTGTTCACACCCGCGATCACGTCCTCATCGGCAAGGAACGCACCGACATCGGTCGTCCGCATGACTGGGGCTATCCGATTCGTGCCATCGTGAAGAAGGACAGCGTCTTCATCGAGAATTTCGAGTCCACCCGCTGGCCCGGTGGCAATCCCGAAACCGGCTACATGGACTGCGACGCCGGAGCGACGAAGAGCTTCATCATCGACGCGCACCGCAAAAATCCAGCCGACCCCTTTTGGCAGCTCTGCTTCGGTTTGCGCCCAGCCACCGAGTTCTACGATCTCAAGGCTGATCCCGACTTCGTAAAAAACATTGCCACTGATCCGCGTACCGCCGCCATGCGCGATCAACTTCACGCCGAACTCAAGCAGCAGGGCGATCCACGCATGTCAGGCCAAGGCGACATCTTCGACAAGTATGAGCACGCCGCGAAGGCCAACGTCGGTTTCTATGAGAAATTCATGCGTGGTGAGCCGGTGAAGGCCGGCTGGATCAATCAAACGGACATCGAGCCCACCAAACCACTGCCATGAGACTGCTCCCTCTTCTTTTTTTCCTCCTCGCCCTTTGCCCTTCGCTCTTTGCCGCCTCGCAGCCGAATTTTCTGCTCGTCATGGTTGATGACATGGGCTTCTCCGACCTTGGTTGCTACGGCAGCGAGATCGACACACCGACTATGGACAAACTCGCCGCGAACGGCGTGCGCTTTTCGCAGTTCTACAACACCGCCAAGTGCCACAGCAGCCGCGTGAGCTTGCTGAGCGGGCGCTGGTGCCGTCAGGCTGGTGACACCGCTTTGACCCGCGCCGTCATCCTCCCCGAGGTGCTCGCGCCTGCGGGTTACTTCACCGCCATGACCGGCAAATGGCATCTCGACAAAGAACCCACCGACTTCGGCTTCCAGCGCTACTTCGGTCATCTCTCCGGTG
>JAYVIO010000078.1:0-2130 GCA_043770175.1 Verrucomicrobiales bacterium
CAAAAACGATGAAGTGCTCACTTGGAAGCGTTACGCCAAGGCAGCGGGACGTGAGTCAGAATTGCTCATTGTCGGCCCAGACTCACCCCACCGTTTCAACTTCCTGCGCTACGAACTGAAGCGGCCAGGAACCGGGGCAGGGCATACCGAAAACCTCGTGAACCTGTTTTGCAGCGTGCTCGAAGCCGCCGAGCGAAAACAGGGGCAGGGCGGCGGCCAGGATGCCTACTGGCAGCGAACCTTGAAACAGCTCCTCAGGAACGCGATTGACCTCGCCGTCCTCTCCCTGGACGACATCGACCTGCCATCCCTCTACCGCATCATCACTTCCGCGCCGCGCTCCCCGGAGGAGGCGCAAAACACCGACTGGCAGCAATCATCCGCCTGCTTTGCGCTGCTCGAAGTAGCAAAAGCCAAAGTCGAGAAAAGCGACCGAAAGAACGATCTGGAACTCACTCGTGACTTCTGGCTCCGCGAATTCCCCAGCCTTGCCCCCGAAACCCGCTCCGTGATCGTTTCCACTTTCACCAGCATGGCCGACTGCTTTCTTCGCGGATTGCTCCGAAACCTCTTTTGCACCGACCTCACCTTCACTCCCGAAGACACGTTCGATGGCAAGATCATCATCTTGAATCTGCCGGTGAAGGAGTTCAACGAGCTGGGGCAGTTTGCCCAGGTGCTTTTCAAGTTTGTCTGGCAGCGGGCGGTTGAGCGGAGGATTTCTGCGGATATGAGCCGGGAAGCGGCCCAGGCCACAGTTCGCCCTGTCTTCCTCTGGGCGGACGAATCACAGTTTTTCGTCAATTCCTACGACGCACTGTTCCAGAGCACGGCGCGAAGCTCCCGCGCCTGCACCGTCTATCTGACACAGAACCTCCCCAGCTACTTCTCAGCATTCGGGGGCCAAAACTCCCGCTCGGATGCGGAGAGCTTTCTTGGCAATCTCCAGACCAAAATCTTCCACGCCAACGGCGATCCCAGCACGAACAACTGGGCGGCAGATTCCATCGGCAAGACGCGGCAGGCGACGTTCTATGGTGGCCTCAATGAAGCCATGGCACGCGGCGGAGCCATGAGCCAGAATGCCGGAGGCAGCATGGTGGTTGAGTATGTCGTGCAGCCGCAGGAGTTTACGATGCTGCGCACTGGCGGCCCCGAATCTCAATTCCTTGTGGACTCGATCATTTTTCAAGGCGGCAGACGTTGGATCGCCACCCGCAAAGGCGAACCAGTGGCGCAAAACTACATCCGGCACGTCTTCTCGCAAAACGCATAGGGCAGGGCAAACAACCACTCATGAAGGACAGGCAGACTCAATCCGCAGGAGCGCAAGCCAGAATTCCGCTGGTCAGCCCCGTGCTGCACTGGCTTGCAATGCCAGCCCTTGTTTATCTGCGCTCACGCTTTGGATTTTCGTTCCTCAGTCCCAAGAGCGTGTTCATCGCTTTCGCGTGGGCGCAAATCCTGTTCTCGATTTACGCATGGCTGGAGCAGGGCGCTTGGCTCAAGTATTGGGCGATTGCAGGCTTCGGACTTGGCGCGGTGGTGCTGTATTTTCTGCATTTCTCGCTGGCCTTCTCGCATGAGATCGCCCGCAAGGGCAGGCATGATTTCTACTCAGGCACTTCACATCTCCTGCGGTTTCCTGGCTTCAGTCAGCTTCGCGGAAACTCCAGCTTTGAAACTGTCCTGCATCTCTGGATTGAGCCGTTTTTCGTCTTTGCCGTTGCCGCGATTTTTCGCGCGTTCTTCGCAGAAGAACGGCTTTCAAAATGGCTGATGGTTGTCGCCGCAGCCCTGTGGCTGAAGGAGTTCATCAATTTCTGGTATGGCCTACGGTCGGAGAAGAAGCATGAAGACATCATCGAAGACGCCGAGGAGAAGATGCCAGGGGGAGGGAGCGTTGCCGACGTGCCGCTCCCGGTCGCAGGAACACGCAAGGCAAAGGTAAAGCGACCACCGCAAGCAGCGGAGATCAGTCAGGATTTGAAGACGCAGGAGCTTCGCTTTGCCGAGGTGCTGCGTCTGATGCCGCCATACTCGCTGGAGCACGCAGAGAACAATTATCGCAGCCTCATCAAAGCCTACCATCCAGACCCGAACTACGGGGCCACAGGAACAACCGAGAAG
>JAYVIO010000079.1:0-45965 GCA_043770175.1 Verrucomicrobiales bacterium
ATTGCTCGGGCGTGCGTGCGTCAAAGCCGTTGGCTGCTTCCGTCGCGTTTTGCAGCAGGGTGTTGGAGTAACCATCCGTGTCCGACACTGCGGCGGTTCGGGTGTCAGCGCCACGTTCCTCGTCTCTGGGCGTGCCGGTCCTGACCAGCGTCCAGCCGTTCCACGCGGGGATTTCAGGCGGGTCGCCTCCCAGGACAGATAAGTCCCAACTGCCCTCGTAGTCCTTCGGCGTGACGGTGACCATGTAGCGGAAGGATTCCGCGTAACTGGCCCTGGCACCACGGTGCTCCAGCAATGGCTCTGCGGGATCAGGCGCTTCCGGTGGCGGCGTGCTGCTGCCGCCACCTGTCGTTCCGCCACCACCGCCGCCCGTGCCACCACCACTGCCACCGCCCGTACTTCCTCCTCCGCCACCAGCACCGCCTGCGGTGCCGGGGTTGCTGCTGGCGCTGCTGGCGTCGGTGCCGGCGGCGAGTTCCGCCGCGTCGCCATAACCATCGCCGTCCGTGTCCGCGATGCGTGGGTGACTGCCCAGCGTGTACTCGCGCAAATTGCTCAGCGTGTCGGAGTCCAGGTCTTGCGCGCTGGTCAGCGCGGCAGCGCCCACCGCCAGCGGCCCGGCATCCGCTACGTCGCGCAGGTTGAGGAAGTAGCGGTACTCCCACACATCGCTCATGCCGTCGCCGTCGCAATCACCCGGCAGCACCCGCGTGGTCAGCGTCTCGGTCAGCGCCAGCACCTGCACGTCGGTCAATCCATCCGCACGCGCCGAACTGGCGGCGGCGAGATTGAGGCCGAGGGCGATTTCCTCGAAGTTCATCACGCCGTCCTGGTCAAAGTCCGCCACCGCGTCATCAAACAGGTTCTTGTTCAAACTGCCCGGTACCACCGCCGCCCAGTGGTCCTCCACCGCGTCGGTGATGCGGTCCTCGTCCTCGTCGTAGGTGTCCAAATACAGGATCAGGCTCCAGCCGTTCTGATAGGCCTGCAGATTGCTCACGCCGTCACCATCGAGATCGCCGGCCGCGTCATTGGGATCGTTCGCGTTCATGCCGTGACCGAGGTCGGCATAATGCTGCTCCAGCAGGTCCGGCAATCCATCGCCATCGCTGTCCTCGCCGAGATGGAGGTAGCCATCGACCACGCTTTGCGCGGGATTCGTCTTCGCCGCCAGCGGGTTGGTGAAGGTGACCCGCAGCTCCTCGTAGTCGGTGAGGAAGTCGTGATCGCTGTCCACATCGAGGCGGTTGGTCCCGTGCGTGAACACCTCGTCATAGTCGATGAAGCCGTCCATGTCGCTGTCCGCGCCGTTGTAGGGATCGTCGGGGTCTTCGTCCACGTTGTCGGGGATGCCGTCGCCGTCGCGATCAGGCGGCTCGTCACCGTCGTTGTAACCGTCGTGATTCCAGTCGATCCACAGCGTGTCGTTGCGCGGATCGCTGTCGCTGAGGTCGGCGAAGCCGTCCTCGTCGCCATCCGTGGCGTGGTTGTCACCGTCATGGTTCCAGTCGCTCCACAGGCTGTTGTTGTCGGGATCGCTGTCATCCGCCGCGTTGCGGCCATCCACGTCGAAGTCGGCCCACAACGTTGGGTTGGTGAGATGCGAGTCGCTGCCGTTGTCGTGGCCGTCCTCGTCCCAGTCGGTATCATTGTCAGTACCGTTGTGGTTCCAGTCGCTGCGCAGGGTGTTGTTGCGCGGATCGCTATCCTGCGTGTCGAGCACGCCGTCCTCATCGCCATCGGTGTCGTGGTTGATCTGGTTGAAGTCCCAGTCACTCCAGAGATGGGCGTGCATCGGATGGCTGTCGTTGGCATCGAGCACGCCGTCCTCGTCGCCATCGCTGTCGTGGTTCACGCCGTTGCCGTCCCAGTCGCTCCAGAGAGCGGGATCACGCGGATGGCTGTCCTGATTCGGCACGAAGGAGCCGTCACCGGCGGTGTGCTCGTTGAAGTGGCCGTCCTCGTCCATGTCCTCGGCGTTGTTGTCACCGTCATCATTCCAGTCGGTGCTCAGCGCAGGATTGAACGGATGGCTGTCGGCCTCGTTGAGCACTTGGTCCTCGTCGGCATCGGCGTCGTTGTTGTCACCATCGTGGTTCCAGTCGCTCCACAGCGCGGGATTGAGCGGATCGCTGTCGGTGCCGTTGGTCCGGGCATCGCCGTCGGAGTTGTCACCCGGCCCGTCATTTTGACCATCGTAGTTCCAGTCGAAGAACAGGGCCGCGTTGCGCGGATGGCTGTCCTCCGCGTCGGATGTGCCGTCCTCGTCGCCATCCGTATCGTTGTTGGCCCCGTTTTGATCCCAGTCGCTCCACAGCATCGCCAGGTAGGGAGCGCTGTCGTTGTCATTCAAGACACCGTCCTCATCCCAATCGGCATCACTGTTGTCACCGTCGTGATTCCAGTCGCTCCACAGCGCGGCATCGCCCGGATCACTGTCGTGGTCGGCGTTCACGTTGTCACCGTCGAAGTCGTTCCAGAGGTTCGCCTGATGCGGATGGCTGTCGCTGCCATCGCCCCAACTGTCCTCGTCGCCATCGGCGTCGTTGTTGTCACCGTCCTCATTCCAGTCGCTCCACACGGCGCTGTCCTGCGGGTGGCTGTCCTCCGCCTCGTTGCGGCCGTCACCATCAGCATCGCTGCTCAGGCCGTTGTTGCGCGGATGTGAGTCGCTGGTGTTGGCGATGCCGTCCTCGTCCCAATCGTTGTCATTGTCGTCCCCATCGCCGTTCCAATCGCTGCGCAGACCGGCGTAACGCGGATGACTGTCCTCGCCATCGACATAACCGTCCTCGTCGCCATCGCCGTCGTGGTTGCTGCCGTTGAAGTTCCAGTCGCTCCACAGGGCGGGATCACGCGGATGGCTGTCGTCAGCGTCGGCATGGCCGTCCTCGTCGCCATCGCTGTCGTGGTTGCTGCCGTTGAAGTTCCAGTCGCTCCACAGGCTGCTGTTGCCGGGATGGCTGTCATTTTCCAGCGTGTGCCCGTCACCATCGCCGTCGCTTTCTGGCGCGTCGTTGCCGCCATCGCCGTTCCAGTCATTCCAGCGCCAGGATTCACGCGGATGGCTGTCGCGCGTGTCAGGCGTGCCGTCCTCATCGCCATCAACATCGTTGTTGGTGTAGTTGTAGTTCCAGTCGCTCCACAGCCAGGAGTATTCAGGCTGGCTGTCGTCCGCCGCATTGCGGCTGTCGTTGTCAAAGTCACTCCACAGGCTCACGTCGCCGGGATGTGAGTCCGCCGGATCAGGCACGCCGTCATTGTCACCGTCTGTCCAGGAGCCGGAGTAGGAGCTGCCGTTGTAGTAATAGTTGGCCCCGTTGTTCGAGTCGTACGGCCAGCCATCCGCCACATCGGGGATGCCGTCGTTGTCACTGTCCTGCCAGGAGCCGGAGTACCAATTGCCATTGTAGGTGAAGCCAGTGGGTGCCGGTGTGGAACCATTGTTGGCGTCGTACGGGCAGGAGTCCGCCACGTCGGGGATGCCATCACTGTCGGAGTCCTGCCACGAGCCACCGTACTCCATGGCGTTGTACCAAAAGCTGCCGTTTGGAAACACATCCAGATGATCGGGCGCGCCGTCGGCATCGCTGTCCAGCGTGCCAGAGGGATACCAGACGCCGCCGATCCACACGCCCGGATCAGTCCACACGCCGTTGTTCGCGTCATCCATGTACATGCCGCCCACACCGTTGTAACTCGGCACGCCGTCCAGCCAGTTCACCGTGCTGTCACCATCACGGTCCACATTGAAGTCGTAGTCCTCCGGGTTCTTGGTGCCATCACCATCCGCGTCCGCATAGCTGTAAAAACTGCCAGGGGCGAGGTTGAGGTAATTGATCTGCGGCTGCCAGTTCCAGAGGTTTTGATAATACTCGTCGTGGTCCGAATACCCGTCGCCGTCACTGTCCCAGTTCCACGGATCGAAGGGCTGTGTCGGGTCCGCGTAATCCCGCTCGATCTGATCCGTCAGCCCATCGAAGTCCGCGTCGATTTGATACGGGTCCGAGCCAAACACCGCCTCCTGCGCATTGGTCAGGCCATCGCCATCCGCATCCTGGTCAAACCACGAGTCACCCTCGGCTGGATTGGCAATTTCTTCTTTGACGCCGTCGCTGTTGGTGTCCGTCCAGTAGCTCAGCGCCCCCGGAAACGGATTTGCCACCCAGCAGGTGAAAACGATGAGTTGCAGTATATGCACCCAGCGGGCGCGGCGTAGGCGGGAGAGGAGCGTGACATTCATGCAGGCGCGTTGGTTGGGCGTGGTTGGCGAATGGGCGCAACTGTCGGCAGGACCGCTACAAGCTGTCGATCCTGAAGCTGTAAGATGATTGCGCGGCAGATGTCAGACGCTTGTCAGCGCTTCGCGCGCGCGCCTAGCACAGGCCCGCCGGGTCCGGCCATGAGAATGACCGGCGTTGTGTGTAGTTGAGAGGCCTTTCGGCGAGGATACTTGATGCGCCCATGCCACAACCGCTTGCCTGGGACATGCAGCTTAACGGATCACCGCTCCGGTGGGATTCGCCGCTCGATCTCCGGTGGGACGGCGCGGCACCCACAACATCCAACACAACCACTACCATGCCCGACGACAACCGCATCTCCGCCACCGTCAGTCCCACCGACAAGACGGCCATCATGACCAAGCTCACCGAGATCAAGGCCCTGCTGCCCTTTCTCATCAACCTCACCAAGGACGAGCGCATCCAGCTCCCCAAACTGGGCAGCGCCTCCCTGGCCTTCGACGAGCAGTGCGCCAGCTACATGGCCACCGCCCCCAACCTCATCCCGCCCTTCGTCGATGCCGCCGAAGTCACCAAGGACCGCGCCCTGCGCCTCGTGCTGGCCGACGTGCTGCGCGAGGCGCACAAGCTCTGCGAAGCGCTCGACGACACGCTCATGCTGGTGGGCAGCGAAATCTGGATGGCCGACCTCTCCTTCTACCAGACCGTGCGCCAGGCCGCCCGGCGCAACGTCGTGGGAGCCGACGCCATCTACGACGACCTCAAAGAGCGCTTCCCCGGCGTTTCGGGCGACCCCGAAGAGGAAGAACCCACCCCGCCGACGCCGCCAACCCCCTGATTCCCGATCTGGCCGCCCGACTTTCGCGGCAATGAACTCACCCTGAGGGAGTTAAAGTGCCGCGAGGGGGGACCCCCAGGGGTGGTCAAGGGGACCCCTGGGGGTGGTCATCGGGGGCCTCAGGGGTGGTCATCACCACCCCCAGAGGTGGTCCATCGGAGCCCTTGGGGTGGTCAACGCCACCCCTCGGGCAGGTGCGTCGGAGCCCTCGGGCTTCGACGCACCACCCCCAAAGCTCCGGCGAGATACCCCCAAGGCTCCGGCGCGGCACCCCTTGGGCATCGGCCCACCACCCTGACAGCTCCCGCGCGCTACCCTCCTAGCCTCGACGCACCACCCCGGGAGCCTCGATGCGACACCCCCACAGCTCCGACGCGATACCTCCGCAGCTCCGACATCGGAGCCTTCCAGCCTCGACGCACCACCCTTGGAGCATCGACATCGAAGCCTCGCAGCATCGGCGCACCCACTTGAAATCTTGAACTCCGAACCACGAGCTAAAGCTCGGAACTACTTATGCCCTTCGACCCCGCCCTCCCCGTCAACGGCTCTCCGCTCGTCTCCGCCGAGATGCGCAGCCAATTAAACGGTCTCAAAGACCTCATCGACGCCCTGACTGCCATCAACGCTGCGCAGGTCGATGGCGTGACCACGGTCAATCCCGGCGATCCGGCGGCGGTGAGCCTGAGCGTGGTGGGCAGCACCCTGCACTTCAGCTTTGAACTGCCGCGTGGCCTGGACGGTCAGGACGGCGCACCGGGTCCGCCGTTCACCCATTTCGTGGTCGATGGCGTGACGACGGTGGAGCCGCACAATCCCGCCACGGTGGCGGCGAACTTTGACGGCAACGCGGTGAGGCTCCAGTTCAGCGTGCCGCGCGGCTTCACCGGCAGCGATGGGCAAACCGGGTCGGCCGGGCCGCAGGGGCCGGCGTTTGCCAGTGCGCTCATCGACGGCGTGACCACGCTGAACCCCGGTGAGAATGCGACGGTGGTCGTGAGCTTCGACGGCTCCAACGTGCATTTCCAATTCGGCGTACCAAGAGGCTTCCCAGGCAACGACGGCGGCGCCGGCCCGCAAGGCCAGCCAGGAGAGGTGACGAACATGCAGCTCAACAGCGCCATCGGCGGCACCAGCAGCAACAGCAATGCCGTGAGCACGCTGGGGATGACGGTGAGCGATCCACCGATTCAAAGCCAGGTGCAGACTATCGCCGACAAGCTCGATGAACTGATCCTGGCGCTGCGGCGGTAGGAGGGAGAGGGGCGCGGCCTTCAGCCCGTCAGGGCAGATTTTTGGCAGAGCGCTGACGTTGCAGCCTGCCATGCTGTCACGAGCTGAAGCTCATGACTGCTTTCACTCATCCACACCGGCGGCGTCCAGGGTGCGCATCATGGCGTCCAGGAACTCTTGGGCGGCGTCGATCGGCAGAATGATCGTGTCGCGGCGGCCACGCACGTCCTCGGTGATCTTGATGAATTTGCCGCGGTCGTTCTCCTTGAGATCGAGGAAGAAAATCTTCCGGTCGGTGACGATCTTTTCGGAATGCAGCGGCGGATTGGGCGGACGCCGTTCATCTTCAAATTCTGTGTTCCTCATGCCGGTAAACCTCCACTGCCTGACGATGCGCTGTTGTTGCTGGGTGAATTCGAGGCCGATTCTAGGAGCCACGCCGGGCTTGTCAATGCTTCTCACGCTCCAGCACGTGCCGTGCGGCCTGCAAGGCCCCGAGCGTCCACACAACGGGGTAAAGCTGTTCATGATACCAGAGGCGGGCGAAGTAGAGGCCGATGGGGGCGGGGGGGAAGTGGGTGCCGTGACGGGTGGCGGTGAGGAGCCACTGGAGCGAAGGGCGAAGGGCGGAGGGCTTAGAGCCAGAAAGGCAGAGGGCGTGGAGGGCGACGGCGGTTTCTTCGATGCTGGAGGGAGCGTTTTTGTCGCCACCAAAGGAGCCGTCGGGTTTTTGAGCGGTGAGGAGGTAACCGAGGCCGCTTTGGATCAAATCGCGCGCTTGAGCGGCGAGTTGAGCGGTGCCGCAGAGATGATTGATGACCTGTGCGGTGCCATAAACGGGATTGTTTTCGTCTGGAGTGTGCTCGTTGCCGAACCAGAGCGGAATCCAGGCGTGCTCGGGTGTTTGCGAGGTTTTGAGGTATCTCAGCGCACGCAGAGTGGCTTCCACGATGCGCGTTTGAAGCGCAGCCGGAAGCTCATCATGCCAGGTCCACCATGCGAGCAGCGCATGCGCGGTGATTTCCGGTGTGCTGCGGTCAAACGGCAGCGCACCCCAGCCACGGCAGAACGTGGGAATGCCACCATCGCGATTTTGGAGGTCGAGGAGCCAGCGAATCCCGTGATGGATGACTGAATCGTAGGTGTGGCCGATTTTTTTGAGGGCGATGAGTGCGCTGGAGGTGTCGTCGGCATCAGGCACACCGCCGGGAAGATCGGTCCAAGCCCAGCCGCCGGGCGGGGCGTTGGTGAAGGGGTGAATCTCGCGGTATTGCTGGCTGAGGAGCCATGTTTGTAGTTCGGACTTTAGTCCGTTCTGTTCAGACGGGCTAAAGCCCGAACTACGAACGGACAGTGTGGTGCCCCAGGTGGCGAGATTGGTGTCGATGGGCCAACTGCCATCGTCGCGCATGGATCTGCGGAGGAATTCGACGGCGAGCGGCAGGCATGGATGATTGAGCTGACCGGCACCAGCGAGCGCCATGGTGACGAAGCTCGTCAGCGGCGTGGCTTCGAGATACCCACCACTGCTGGGCTGCAAGGTTTGCAGCATCGGGCGAATGCGCGGCCAGGTGAGCGCACGAATCCAGCGCAGCGGGTTCCACCACGCAGGCGGAGCATTTTTGAAGCGCGTGTAGCCGATGGCGATGAGCGCCGGCAATGCATAGCTAACAACAGGCAGACCAACCGCGCCAAACCAGGTGCGCGGCAGTGCGGCGAGTTCAAAGGGCAGGGCGATGACGTGCTGCCATGGTTTGTCTCCCAAGGTGCCGCACAACGCGCAGAGCATGAGAATGGGGCCCGAAAAGGTCTTGTCTTTGCCGTAACGTGCGACAACCGCCTTGGCGATGGCCGGCGGCTCAAGCGAACCGACTTGAGCGGTGATCCAGGCGTCTGCTTGGAGCTTGGAGCTTGGAGCCTGGGGATCAGATTCCATGCCCCGTGCTCCATGCTCCATGCTCAACGCGCTCCAACACAGCAGCGTGGTGGAGAGATTGCTTTTGCTCAGCGTGGTGTCGCCCCAGCCGCCGTCGGCGTTTTGATGATCGCTGAGCCATTTCGCGCCGCTGGCGATGTGCGCGGCGTGTTTGTCGCGATCGACGAGCGATAACGCGACGGTGGCGGTCGCCGTGGAAAGAGCGCTGCTGGAAAGATGGCCTTCCCAGAGGCCGTGCGCGTTGCGCAACGACTCCAAATGTGCGCGTGTGCTGGCGATGGCGCTGTCGAGGGCGTCCATCATGACACGGGCGATCAGGCTGCGAGTTTCAGCTCAGGACGGGCCTCGATGGCCTTGGTGATCGAGTCCCAGCCGCCGGGGCGCTGCTGCTGGAACATGGAGAGATACAATGCGACCTGCTTGGCAGGATACGCGGCAAGCAAGGCAGTGACAGAGGCCTCGGCCTTGTCGTCAGCAATCACTTCGGGCAGCTCGGTGACTTCGCCTTTGCCGTCGTGCGCGATCTCAGCGGCATCGAGGAAGGTGATGAGCATCTTGGCCTGGCCTTTGAGCAGCCAGATCTGGAAGATTTGTGCGGTGACTTCCTCGTTGGACTTGGTGTTGAGCTGTTCCAGCAGCCATTCGGCCTGCTTGGCGCGGGATTTTTCCAAGATGAAGGCAGGGCGCAGTTTGCGCGCCGGTGCGAGCGAATCGATGACGGCCTTGTAGGCGGCACGTTGATCGGTCTGCATGTAGGTCATGATCTGCTCACGCAGTTCAGGGCCGATGGCTTGAAGAAGTTGGTTGGGGCGCATCTGGAGGTTGGAAAAGGGGGCGCTCTGCTACCATCGCGGCACTGGAGTCGCAACCGTTTTGGCTCTGGAGGCAGTGGTTGACTCGTTTGGGCGAATCAGGTTAGAAAGGGGCATGCCTTACGAAGACTCGAGTTGCCATTGCCCTCAGTGCGCCAAACAAGTGCTGGCACGTCGGCGTACGCCCGATCACGCCTTTCATCTGGTGCTCATTCTATGCACCGCTGGCATCTGGCTGATTCCTTGGCTATTTATCACCATCCGTGGAGGTGATCGCGAGTGGCGCTGCTGGGGTTGCGGAGCAATTTTGCGGCGGGACTGAGCTGGAATGCCTCACAGCATGCGGATCGTGAGCGGGAAGCGATACAACTTCCCCTCGGCGGCGCTCACGATGCCGATGATGGTGAGCACGATCATGGCAATGGCGATCACCGGCAGCAGCACGAATCCAACGAGCACAAAACACAGCAGGAAGGCAGCGAAAGCGTAGAGGAGGTAGCTGATCTGGAAGCTCAGCAGCTCACGGCCTTGCAGGTCGAGGTACTGGCTTTGATTTTTTTTGATGAGCCAGACCACGAGCGGCCCAAGAATGGGGAACCCGACGAGGCAGAGCACGTGCATGACGATGCCGAGGGTCTTTTCATCCTGAGTGACGGCGGACGGAGGCAGGGAGGGAGGTGGAGCGGGAGATTCCATGGCGGAGGGAGCGTAGTGCGAAGAACGGAGAGGCCAAATGAAAAGAGCCGAGGTCAGAGACCCCGGCTCCTTGGAAAAACGAACTTGGAAGCTCGTTTTAAGTTTGGCTAAACTTCCGGCAACTTGAACTCCTCCACATAGTTCTCCGTGGCGAGCTTGTTGGCTTCCACGGCGAACTCACCGATGAATTTCTCGGTCACGGGATCGAAATCGAGCCAAGGGCCGGCACTGATCTTGTCCACGTTAAGGTCGATCTTATTGTCCACAAGGTTCTGCACGAAGTGCTCGAAGGTTTCCGTGCCGGCCTTGTCGTTCTTGAGGCGCTCCCTGACCTCACCGACGCTCGTGGCTACGCCGAGGCGGTAAGAGATGTTGGCGAGATGAGCAAGGGAGGCGGCGTGGAAGCCATGGGAGACGTGGAGGTTGGAATTGATGAGCTTCCCGGCGCGCACGGACTTGATGAAGTTGAGCATGTGGTCGGCACCTTCGTCGAAGTTGTCGAACTTGATGAGGGTTTTACCCTCGTTGTCGTAGGCTTTGGACTCGATGACGTAGCCGCCTTCGCAGTGGATGACGTTACCGACGCGCGCGGCGGCGGTCTTGCCGTTCACGCGGTAAACCGGCTCCAGTTTCCAGTCCATGTCCTTCAAGGGGAGGCCGCGGTTGTCGAAGATGAACGGTGCGGGCTGATAGTCGTAGAAGGCAAGCTGGTTGTTGGCGGTCTCGCCATCATCTTTGTAACCCCAGCGGCCGCCGAGGCTCATCACGCGTTTGGGCAGCAGTTCCGGGTTGCCCAGCGCCCAACGGCCCACGTCGGTTTGATGCGGGCCTTGGTTGCCGATGTCACCATTGCCGAAAGCCCACTGCCAATGCCAGTCGTAATGGAACTGTGTCCGGCTCACCGGGCCGACGCCGCGTGGACCCGCCCACAGCTTGTAGTCCACGTCCACGTTCTGCGGCGCTCCCAGGGGGTCTGTCTTGACGTTGCGCAGATCGTGGAAGGTGCCCTTGAGCACGCCGTCTTTGGCCTCGACCGGGGCGGCCAGCTTGCCGATGGACTCGCGCTTCTTGAAATTGATGCCGCGTGAGAGCGTGACTTTGCCGATGTGGCCTTCCTTGACCCAGTCCATGGCCTGCTGCCAGCCGGGGCTGGAGCGACGCTGCATGCCGTGCTGCACGACGAGCCCTTTCTTCGCGACCTTTTCGGCGGCGTTCACGAGCTGACGGCCTTCCCAGATGTTATGGCACACGGGTTTTTCCACATAGACGTGCTTGCCTGCGGCCATGGCGGTCATAGCGATGAGCGTGTGCGTGTGGTTCGGCGTGGCGATGGTGACGGCGTCGATCTCGGGGTCGAGCACGAGCTTCCGGTAATCCGTGTAAGCGGTGACGGTGTTGTTTTTCTTCGCCTGGTTTTCGACGCCCTTTGCGAGCACGTTGGCGTCCACATCACAGAGAGCGACGATGCGCACACCGGGGATTTCCTCCAGGCTCTTGATGTGGCCTGCGCCACGACCATTGAAGCCGATGACAGCGACACGCACGTCACCATTGGCACCGATGGGTGCGGAGAAGGATCGGGATGCGACGAGTCCGGCAGCGCCGGCGACGGTGCCGCGGATGAACGTACGGCGGGTGGTTTGAGAGTGGTTTGTTTGCATGGGGTGGTGAAGGTTGAATGAAATCATGCGCCGAAATGCGGGCGTGAATTCCTCAAGCCTAGCCAAAACGCCGGGAGGAAGGCAACCTTTCCTTTCGTGTGAAGGCAGTTTGTGATTGTGCCGACTGAGGCCCGCTTCGTTTCGGCAGCTGAGTTCCGTTTACCGGCGACGGCGGCGGAGCATGAGGCCGAGGAGGCCGAACATGAGGAAGATGGCGCGGGAAGACTCGGGAACGACGACGACAATGCCGTTGCTGGCGAACAAGTCGGTATTAAAGGCAAGGCCGCTGAGCGTCGGGAAGAGCAGATCAGTGTTCGGGTCGAATGCGGCAAAACCGCCTGCACCGTCAGCATCAAGACTGATGGAGCCCCAATCGAGCAGGTCGAACACATCGCCATAAGCGAAGGAGTAACTCAGAGTGTTGTCGAGCGCGATGCGCCCACCGGAATTGAGGGAGAGAACGCCCGTGAGATTGAGTTTATCATGGGAGCCCGCTTCCAGTTCGTAATCGATGGCCTTGCCAGAGAGGTAAGTGGACAGCGTGCCGCCAGCCTGGGCACTCTGGATTCCAGCAGCATCATTGATGCTGCTAGCGCTGGTGGCGCCGACCTGAAGGGTGAGGCGGGTGGCGGGAGAGACGCTGCCGGCAAGTGTCACATCAGCCGAGTTCAGTGTGCCAATGTCGGCACCACCATTGTCACCAGGGGCGATTTGACCGTTGGTTACGGTGATTGCCCCGTTGACGGTGCCGGTGCCGGAGAGTGCCGCGCCGGAGCCATTGACCGTCACGGCACTTCCGACAGAGGTGGAACCGGTGCCGGCGGTGCCCACCTGCAACGTGCCGGCGCTTACATTAATCGCGCCAGAGCCAGTGTTGGTGGCATTGAGGGCCAAGGTGCCGTCTCCGGTCTTGCTGAGGGCGCCATTGATGGTGACGGCATTGGCAGCAGTGAGTGTGGTGCCGCTGTTCGTTTCGATCGTGCCGCCGCTGGCACCCACGGTGATGCCACGGTTGGAGTCGTCGATGGCAAAGCTGGCTGCGGTTTGCAGGGTGCCGCCATTGAGCGTGAGCTGATCACTGGTGCTGGTGCCGGGATTGCCACCAAGGTTTGTCTCGCTGGAGATGGCGAGCTTGCCTGCATTGATGGTGGTTTTACCCGTGTAGGTGTTGGTGCCGGAAAGCACCTGCGTGCCGCCACCGGTCTTCGTGAGTGCCAAGGTACCCGTACTGCTGCTACCCGTGTTGCGAATCACCCCATCGTAGGTTTGACTCCCCGAGGCAACATCGAGAGTGATGGTGCTGCTGCTGGAGCCGACGCCGGTATCCGTGTCGTTGTGCTCAACAACACCGTTGCCTGCCAGTCCGCCGATCGTCTCGCTGTACCCATTCAGGCGAAACACGCCAAGTTCATTGGTCACGGTGCCGTTTAACGTGACAACACTCGTGTCAGCAATCTGATCGCTGGCCTGGAGCTTGAGCACGTCGCTGCCAGAGGCGTCGCCGATGGTAATGTTGCCAGCGATAGCATTCACACCGGCTGTCTTCGCAAGATCAAGCTGTCCGGCATTGATCACGGTGGTTCCAGTGTAAGTGTTTGCCGCTGTGCCGCCGAGCGTTAGAGTTCCCGTTCCGATTTTGGTGAGGCTGCCGGAGGTGTTGGCGGCTATTCCAGCGGCGGTGGCACTGGCCCCCGTGCCGCCACCGCCCAGCAGCGTCACCGTCGGTGTCGAAGTGTAGCCCACACCTGGGTTGGTAAGCACTACGCTGGTGACTTGGCCAAACGTTCCACTGGCGGGGTCAAGATCAACCGTGGCATACCCCGTGGCACCCGTGCCACCACCGCCGGTGATTTCCACATAGGGAGCGCCGATGTAGCCACTGCCAGGCGGGCCAAGAGAAAGACTCGTGACTCCGCTCCCGGTGGGTGCGAGCAGTTCCTCTGCAAAAGTGATATTGAATCCATTCGTATCCACCACAGCTCCCCCGCTAAAAGTGCCAAAAGCCCCGTTCACATAAGCGGCCGTCAAACCCGTGTTCAAGAAAGTGGTGGAAGCCACCGATGCCTTGAGAGTACCGCCATTGAAGTTCACACGGGCCGCACCTCCCGTGATATTTGCTGCGGTGCCGGTAATGCCATTGGTAATCAACGTTCCGGCATTCAGGTTCACACTGCCGAAGGAAACGGAACTTGCGACTCGGCCAAATTGCACCGTCTGCCCGGTATTGTCCAAGGTACCGCCAGCAACTGTCAGTGTCGCCGCTGTTCCAAGTTCTCCAACGGCTATGACAGCACTTGCCCCACTATGATTGACCGTACCGCCAGTGATGGTGAATTCAGCGCGTGCGTTTCGAAGCAGGATGAATTCGCTGTTGGACCAGGTGCCGCCTGAGATCTGATTCACACTGATCGCGGTTGAAACCACGCTGGTGCCTGAATCAAAACGACGTGTTGAGAATGATCCAGAAGACATGAAGACTCCGCCGTATCCCCCATTGCCACTGTTCACGCCCGCCGTGGTTGTGGCCGTGGTCGTGGCGAAAGCCCCGCCACGAATGACAAGAACACCCAAACCACTGGCGTTGCCACCAGAAGCTATGGTCGTGGTAGAGTAAGAACCACCGGACCCAAGATACAAAACACCTCTAATAGAGGCCGCGCTGCCCACGCTTGTGGTGCCAACACCATTATTAAAGGTGCCTGTCGTGGCCAGAACACCCCCGCTCACCGTCACATTTCCCGTAAGTGCGTTGGAAGTACCGGAGAGGGTCAACGTTCCTGCGCCCACCTTGGTAAGTCCCAAAGTTCCAGTAGAGCCATTAACCAGAGTTCCACTGAACGTCGTGCTGGTGTTGTCGCCCCCAGTGGTCAGAGTTGCATTGGTCGCGGTGTTGTTGTGCACAGTGCCTGCTCCAGCGAGCGAGCCGATGGTGTTATTGAAGCCATTGAGCCGTAGAGTCGCACCACTGGCAATGGTGTGCGCGGAGGTGGCATTGAAAGAAGTGGCGGCACCCGCCTGAAGAATGCCACTGCTCACGGTGGTGGTTCCCACATAGGTGGCCAGATTGGCGCCGGAGAGGGTCACAATGCCTGCGTTGGCGCTGGAAATGGTCAGTCCCGCAGTGCCGCTGACCCCACCACTAACCGTAAGCGACGAACCATTGGCACCCGTGCCATCGACCGCCCAAGCCTGGCTGGCTCCAAGAACCACCGGAGCGCTGATGGAAATCGCTCCGGCATTGGCGGCCACATCGATGCCGAGGGCGTTGCCGATCGTCAGGCTGCCGAAGGTGCCTGTGGCAATCAACACCGAGGTCACGCCAGAGGGATTGCTGGTGAACTGGAGGTTCTTGATGGTCACATTACCATCCAGCGTGGTGCTGATGGCAGGTCCGGTAGCCTCGGTGGCGCTGAAGACCACGGTGGTCTGGCTGCCAGGGGTCACTCCCAGGTCTGCGCCACTCGTCAAAGCGTTCCTCCAGTTACTGTCGCCTGATCTGTAGTCCGTCCAACTGCCTGCGGGTCCCGCAAGATCACCATGCCAGTAAAGGTTGCCGCTAAAGGAGCCCACCGTGACTTTGACGAGGTTCGCCGTGGAATTAAGCGTGTAAACATAGCCGCCGATAACGTTGTCGAGCGCATAGGTGACCGCTCCGCCGGTGCCAGTGAGAAGACGACCGACTGGGGCGGTGTCGATGATCAAATTGTAGTCCTGCTCCGTCAAGGCTGTGCCCAGCGAAACCAGATCGATGTAGATCGTGTCGCCAGGCGAAGTGCTGTTGATGGTCAGCGGGGTGGTGGCATCCAGGGAAATGGCGGCTG
The DNA here is from genome assembly GCA_043770175.1 of Verrucomicrobiales bacterium. GTDB lineage: Bacteria > Verrucomicrobiota > Verrucomicrobiia > Verrucomicrobiales > Verrucomicrobiaceae > Prosthecobacter. The sequence goes on from JAYVIO010000079.1 coordinate 15,242, forward strand.
CAGAGGTGAGATTCATGCCAAAGCCAAGTTTGGATGCAGCGCCAAGAGTCGTGCCCGCGGTGAGCGTGAGGCTACCGGTGCTCGGCAGCAGGAGTGTGGTGGCGCTGAAGTCTGCGTTGTACAGCCCCGCACCGGCCGCCACGCTGATGTGATCGACGCCTCCAGCACCAAAGCCTGCCGCCAGGAGACCGCCATTCACAGTCACAAACCCCGTTCCTGAATTCAGACTGGTGGTGCCAGAGACAATGACAGAGCCAAGCCCGGTTTTGGTCAGATTGCCTGTGCTAGTATTGGAAATGCCGCCGGAGACAGTCAGAATGCCCGCGGCACCCGTGGCATTTAGTGTGGCCCCGCTGCTGCCGACGGTGACCACACGATTTGCACCGATATCCAGGGAACCAGCACCAGTGTAGCTCAGCGTGCCGCCGTTGATGCTGATAGAGTTTGTCGCCTGGGTCGCATCGCCCAGATTCGCGCTGGTGGAGAAGGCCAGAGTGCCGCCGTTGATGGTTGTGGAGCCGGTGTAGGTGTTCGTCTGGCTGAGGGTGGCGAGGCCGGAATAACCTGAATTCAAAGTAAGCGAAGTCGCCGCCGTGCTGGCAAAGGCCCCCGTCTGGGCAAAGTCACCGGAGCCAGTGAGAGCGATTGAGTTGGTGCCACCTGTGACTGCGCCAAGGCTCAGCAAGGTTGTGCCGCCTCCGGTCGAGTCAGTGATGTTGAACGTAGCTGAACGATTCAGGGTCGTGGCACCAAATGAAACCGTGGCAACGCCTGAAGTATAATTGGCACCCCCTGCCACATTCAAGGTAATGCCACCGCTGCCGCTTGTGTTGCCGATGGTCAACTGTGCGCCCGTGCCAGTACCAATCGCTTGAGTGAGACTGCCGCCCGCTGTCGCGCGGTCAGTCGTCAAGGTGGCATCACTGGACACCCAAAGGTTTGCACGGGCGATGCTCGCCGTGTCCGTCTGGATGGTGAGATTGCCGCCATTGAGCTGCATGGCCATGCTGTTCGGGGTGATGTCGCCCACGACGCTGGTGCTGGTGCCTTGCAGCAGCAGGGTGCCCTGATCCACGCGGAAACCTACCCCGGTGGCTCCGCTGCCTGCGGCGGCCACTCCCTGAGCGTCGTATGCACCGCTAGAAACGGTCAATGCAAGGGTTCCCGCCCCGGTCTTGATCAAGCCTCCTCCATTGGCGGTGGCAGCTCCGGTTCCCACAATGGCGCTACCAATGACGAGCGTGCCACTGTCCACCTGAATGGTGCCGGGACCGGCTTGTACGCTGAATACTTTGCCGGTGTTGGCAGTAAAGCCACTCGTTACCTGAAGAGTGCCGCCGCCGGTGCCAAAGGTCACGTCGTTGGTGTTGGTGCCCAAGCCGCTTTCAGCGTCAATTTTCAGCACCCCACCGCCACTGATGGTGACTGCCGAGTTTGAACCAAAGGTGTTCACGCCAGCCAGATACAGCGTTCCTGCGCCATTCTTCGTGAAGGTGAAGTTGCCAACGCCGTCATCAATGATGCCGCCGACCGTCAGCGTGCCGCCACTGACTGTCACGGCGCGATTGGAACTAAGAGCAACGGCACCCGTTCCCAGGTTGAGATCCTTGGTGCCAGTAAAGGTGAAGTCGCCGCTCCAAGCCTGAAGGTTGTTTGCAAGGGTGATAGCCGAACCACCGGTAACATCAATCGTCCCCCCAGCGATCGTGAACAAACCAGAGCCAATGGCCGCAGCCTGAGTGATGTTGAGAGTGCCCGCGCTCAATGTAGTGCCCGCAGAATGCGTGTTTGCCCCTGACAGCGTCAGAACGCCAGTTCCTGTCTTGGTCAGCGAGGTTCCACTGATCACGCCGTTAACATCAAGCGTATTTGCCCCTGTGACATCCAATGCACCGCCCCCTGTTCCCAAGGTGATCGAACGGTTTACACCCAAAGTTAAAGACGCCGCCGTGCTTTGCAAGCTACCACCATTTGCAAGGATCAGCGTGTTGGTGGCTGAGTTGTCCCCGATGTTGTTACCCGAACTGATGCTCAAGGTTCCACCGTTGATCGTGGTAGAACCTGCATAAGTGTTGGTTCCGGTAAACGTGGTAACGCCATTACCAGACTTCGTGATAGTACCGGCACCACTGATCACACCCGCATAGGTGATGGCGTCACCGCGGTTGAAAATCACGGAGCCATTGGTCACGATGTCTCCCGCCACGGAACCCAAGACGCCGCCTTGTCCGATGCTCAGCGTGGTGCCGCTGTCCACCGTCGTCACTCCGGCATAGGTGTTTGTCCCGGTATAGGTGATGCTGCCGCCAGCAATATTGACGCCTCCAGCACCACCGAGGGGTGCTGAGACAGTGAGCGCATCGGTGCGTGAGAAGCGCAGCGTGCCATCGACCGTCACCGTGCCGGTGCCCAAAGCTCCTGCCGTTCCGCCATTGCCGACCTGGAGGATGGTGCCGGTGCCGATGGTCGTCGCTCCGTTGTAGGTGTTCGCTCCGGTCAAGATCGTCGTGCCGTTGCCTCCCGTCGTCGTCAGGGCTCCCGCTCCCGTGATGTTCCCGCTCAAGAGCGTGTTCCCCGCTGCTGGCAGGTTCACCACCAGCGTTCCCGCGTTGGCGATGTTGCTCGACACCGTCCCGCCTGCCGTCCCGTTCCCAATCTGCAAAGTCGCCCCGCTGCTGATGCTCGTGCCCGCCAGCGTGTTGTTCACCGTCCCGGTGAACTCCAGCGTACCTGCCACGATGCTCAGGCTCCCGGTGCCGCTCACCGTTCCGCCATAAGCCACCGTGCCCGTGCGGTTGAAGCTCAATGTCCCGTTGACCGTCGCGTTCCCCACGATGCTGCCGCCTGCTCCACCGGCTCCCACCTGCAGCGTGCTGCCCGCTCCCACGCTCGTGCCGCCCGTGTAGGTGTTCGTTCCTGTCAAAATCAGCGTGCCCGCTCCCGTCTGGCTCAGTCCCAGCGTGTCCGTCCCGCCGTTTTGCAGCACCCCGGCAAACGTCTTGCTCCCGCTTGCCTGGTTCACCGTCAGCGTCGCGTTCGTGCTCGCACTCGTGCCGTTTTCCACCACCGCGTCGGCTCCGGCGGACTCCAGACCCGTCACCGTCGCGTTGTTGCCGTTGAGCTGCAGCTTAGTCCCGGATGGTGCCGCAGCGCCAAAGGCCAGCAGGTTGCCTGTGCCAAGCGCTCCCGCGATGCCCAACCGGACCACCCCGTTGTTGATGACCACCCCGCCAGTGAAGCTGTTGGCGTTGTTGATGATCAGTGTCCCGGTGTTGTTCTTGGTCAGTCCCGTGCTACCGGTGATCCCGTTGCTGCCCTGCAAGGTGTAGGTCTTGCCTACCCCGTTGCTGTTATTGAACACCACGCTCGCGGGGTCCACGTCGCCATTGGAAATGTTCACCACATATCCCGTTGCCGTATCGTCAAACAGCACTTGGTCACCCGAAAGGAAGTCAGTCTCCGTAGTGCCATTGCTGATCAAAACCCAGTTTTTCGGCGAGGCCAGTGTTGCCGTGCTCCATTCACTGCTCAAGGCTCCAGTCCACTTCGGCGCGTCGCCCGTCATGGTCAGTTCGATCTGGGTCAGCAAGGTGTTGTTAGACAAGGACAGGACTTGCCGGCTGTTGAAGCCCGTGGTCGTGCCAAGGGTGAAAGCGCTGAACTGAGGCGCGGTGAGGGCGGTGCCGGTGTAATCAATCAGTTTGTAGGTGCCCGTGGCCACCGCGATAGCGTTGGAGATGTTGATGGTGATCGTGCTTGGATCCGTGATCACATTCAAAGTGGTCAGGTCCAAGATGCCCGGCGTGCCGGTGGCGATGTTGGAAAGATTGATGATGCTGGTGTCCGTGGGAGCCGTCCCCAAGCTCAACGTGCCGATCGTCAAGGTGCCCGCGCCCAGATGGCCCGCTTCAATGATGCCGCTGTTGTTAACGGTGACCGTTCCTGGGATGCTGCCAGTGCCACCGAGGGTCGCGCCACCTGCCGCAGTCACTGCGCTTGCCACATCAAGCGAACCATTGACGAAGAGCTTGCCTGCGTTCACCGCCGTGGCTCCGCTGTAGGTGTTGGCCGCGCTCAGGATGAGGCTGCCGAGACCCGATTTCTCCAGTGTCCCGGCTGAACTGGTCAGCGCGGTGGCGAAGGTGACGCTCTGCCCGTTGGTGTTTATCTTCACCGGCTGTGCTGCGGCAGTGCTAAAGCGCGCGGAGTAATCTGTGGTGTTGCCGCTGCTGAATCGCAAAGCGCCGCCGCCGAAGCTGATGGTGCCGCTGGAGCCAAGTGCGCCCGCGCTACCGACTTCCAGAGCGCCGTCATTGATAGTGGTGCCATCAGTAAAGGTGTTCGCACCAGATAGGACCTGGGTTCCTAAACCTGACTTGATGAGTGCCAGGGTGCCTGCGCTGCCATTTTGGATGATGCCTGAGAAGTCATTCGTGCCGCTGGCCACGTTTAGGGTCAAAGAACTGAGACCGACCGCGCCATTCTCTACGATGCCCGCACCTCCAGTGCTGTTTAGCCCGCCCAAAGCCTGACTCTGTCCGTTCAACTTCAAGATTCCGGCATTCGCACCCGTGCCGATGAAGCTCACCAGGCTGGTGCTCACGATCTGATCGTTGTTGGTCAAACGCACCAGGTCATTCCCCGTGCCGTCCCCGATGGCAAGATTGCCGCCGATGACGATGAGTCCCGCTCCCTTGGCCAGAATGAGCGTGCCGCCATTCACCGTGGTGGTGCCGGTGAACGTATTTGCCGAACCACCACCCAGAGAGAGCGTACCACTGCCGGTTTTGGTAAAGCCTACCCCGCTGCCGCTGACCAATGCCTGCAAATCGAGATCTGTTGTGGCCGAGGTGCTATCCGCGACGTTGAAGCTTCGGGTGGCGACGCCGAGATCAAGGTTGCCAGAGATGACCGCCCCCAGAGGATTGCTGGTGGCTGAATAAGTCAGGTCTCCTCCCAGGGTGAGGATACCAGTGCCGGTGGTGATGACAGGCGCGCTGGTGGCGGTAGTGCCGCCCATGGTGACTGAGCCACTAGTATAGTTGTTGTCGTTGAGATTGAGCGTGGCGGTGATGGCTGCACCGGTGGCGGTGACAAAGACGTTGTTGCCTGCGGTGCCAAAGGCGCTGGCATTGCCGGCGATGAGGCTGTTGTTCAGCACGGTGATATTGCCGGCAAAGGTATTCGCCGTGGCAGGTGTCAGCGTCACTGCTCCGGTGGAGGTTTTGGTGACGTTGCCGGTGCCGGTGATGTTGTTGACGATGTTCTGCGCGTCCGTGCGATTGAAAGTCAGCGTTGTGCTGTTCGACATGACGACATCCCCTGTGCCGAGGGTGCCTGCGGTACCGTTGTTACCGATAGTGAGACCGCCGCCGCTGATGCTGGTGGTGCCAGAGTAGGTGTTGGCGGTTGTGGCGGCGAGAGTCGTTACACCCGCACCCACCTGCTCGACAGCACCCGCACCGGAGATAGCGACTGTGTGGGAAGTCAGCGCGGTGCTGCGATTGAAGCGCAGGATAGAGGTGGTCGCGACCAGGTTGATCCCAGTGGTGGTATTTAAATTTCCAGTGGTGCCAGCATTCCCGATTTGCAGCACCCCGTCATTCACCGTGGTGGCTCCTGTGAAAGTCGCGGTTCCCGTGGTAGCGAGCACTCCCACTCCACTTTTAATGAGGTTGCCCGCCCCGGTGCCACCATTGGCGATCACCCCCACAAAGGTGGTGCCAGTGCCGCTGAAGGTCAGGGTCCGAGCCGTATTGCCTTCGGAAAGATTCACGGTGCCAAGCGTGAGTGTGGCCCCGCCAGTCATGTTATTGGTCAGGGTTCGGTTGCCTCCGTTGTTCGTGGTGGTGCCGTTAAACTGGATGCTGTTGGTGCCGCTGACGATGGTGTTGGCGACGTTGAGGAGGAAGGCGTTTGGCAGAGCATTGGCCCCGGTGAGGTTGGTATTTGCTTGGACGACGCTGTCAGTCGTGGTGGCGGTCTGGAGACGGGCGGCGGTGCCGCCGAGGGCGTCACGGTGGCCGAGGATGAGGGTGCCGGATCGCAGGATGGTTTCACCGGTGTAGGTGTTGTCGCCATTGAGGGTCAGCGTACCTGTGCCGCTCTTTTCCAGGATGCTGGCTCCAGTGCCGCCATTCTGAATCACGGAAGTGGCGGACTGCACGGTATTGCCTGTGCCGGAGAGGATGAAGTTACGTATGGTGTTCGACTCAGAAAGGTTCACGAGACCAGCGATGGTGAAGGTGTCCGCTGGGTCGAGGTTGTTGGTCAGGGTCTGGGTGGCGTTGCTGTTCGTGATCGTGCCGGAGAGGGTGAGGCTCTCGGTGCCGGTGAGGGTGAGGCCAGCCTCCAGGGTGACGGCGTTGGCGACACCAGCAGAGAGATCCACCGTGGGGGTGAGCGTGGAGGTGCCGGTGATTTTATAGAGACCGCTGCCGAGGCCGCTGACATGGCCGAGATTGATCGTGCCAGTGGTCTGGATGACGCCGCCGCTGAAGGTGTTATTGCCATTGAGGCTGAGAACGCCAGCGCCACTCTTCGTGAGGCTGAAGGCACCGCCCAAGACGCCAGTGACCCTGACGGGTGCTGCGGCATGGCTGAGGGCGGCATTGCCAGTAAGTGTGCCGCTGGTGAAGGAGATGCCATAAGCGTTGGCGGAGTTCACCGTGAGAGTGCTGCCGCCGATAGTGAGCGCGCCGAGAGCGAAGGTGTTCCCTGTATTTGCGCTGACCCGGTCGAGGTCCAGCGTGGCGCTGCCGCCGACGGTGAGGTCATTGCCTACAGCGATGGTGCCGCTGCTGCCAGTGCCATCGCCACGCAGGGCCAGGGTACCTGCGTTCAGCGTGACTGCGCCGCTGCCGAGGGGTGTGCCAGATGCGCCCGTGACGACTCCAACGAGCGTGCCTGCACTGATGGTGCTGCCTGCGCTGTAGCTACTGGCATTGCCGGCGAGAACGAGGGTGCCGGCACCAGCCTTCGTGAAACTGAAGGCTCCGCCAATGTCACCCTGCTGGGTGAGGAGGCCTGCGCCGTCTGTGGTGACGGTACGGTTGCCGCCGAGGGTGATGGCTCCGGTGCCGAAAGTAAGGTTGTTTGAAGCCGCAAAGGCAAAGTTACCATTCCATGCTTGCGTGTTATTGCTCGTAAGCGTGAGAGCAGAACCCGTCGTGTTGTCGAGGGTTCCGCCTGCGATGGAAAAGCCGCCCGTGCCTAACGCGCTGACACTGTTAAGATTGAGCCGGCCAGCCGTAAGGGTGATGCCGCCGCTATAGCTGCTATTGGTCCCCGAAAGGGTTGCGGTGCCGGCACCAGTCTTGTTGACGTTGGCGCTGCCATTCAGATCTCCACTGACGGTGAGCGAAGTCCCGAGCGCATTGACGACTTCCCAGCGCTGGTCAGCGGTGCGGAGATGGTCACACCGCCAGCGCCGGCTGCCAGGGAAATGCCCTGCGTGGCTGCCATGGTCGGAGTGATCGTGAGGCTGCCTCCCGTGCCTGCGCCGATGCTGACCGATGTCACCCCTGCGGGCTGGCTGAGGAAGAGCAGTTCCTTGACCGTAATAGCACCATCCAGAGTGGTGGCAATAGTGGGACCAGCAGCGTTTGTGGCGCTGAAGAGCACGGAATCCCCACTTCCAGGGATCACTCCGGCCTCAGTCAGCCCCGCCGCATCCGTAGTCCAATTGGTGTCGCCGGAGTTGTTTGTGCTCCAACTGCCATCCACATCGCCGCGCCAGTACTTGCCCACGAAAGCCACCAGGGTGAGGTCCAGATAGGTGTCCTGAAAGTCGGAGGTGAGCGCAAAGCCAGAAGGGGTGCTGCCCAGGGTGAACAAACCGGTGGAAGTGTTGGTGCTCAGCAGGCCGCCATTGGGCGCGTCAACAAGGCGGTAGGTGCCTGCCGTCAGACCGGCGATGCCATTGATGTCCAGGATCGTCGTGCCGGAAGTCAGTGCCTTGGCGGTGCCTGCAAGAACGATTTTATCACCGGTGGCACCCAGTTCAAAGCCGAGGGTGCCGCCTGAAAGCTGCAGAACATTGCCGCTACTGCCCAAAGTGAGCGTGTTGGCGGTAGTATCCGTGAAATTGAGAGCCCCCCCGGTCTGGATGAGGGTCTGCGTGCCCCGCAGACCCGCATTGAGCACGCCAGCACTGACGGTGGTGGTGCCGGTGTAGGTCAGATTGGCCGCACCCGTGAGGCTGATGGTGCCACTGCCTGTTTTGGTCAGATTCAGCACACCACCGCCAGCTCCATCCTGAATGGTGCCACTGAAGGTGCTGGTGGCATTGCCGCCGCCGATCGTCAGCGTGCCAGCACTGGCCGCCGCGTTTTGCAGCGTGCCTGCGCCATTGATGGCACCGATGCTGTTGTTAAAGCCACCCGCGTTCAGGAAGGCCCCCGTGCCGACGCTGTAAGCATTGCTGGCATTGCTGAGGCCTTGGTTGTGCCCGGCAACGAGTTCACCCGAGGTCACGGTGACGCTGCCAGTAAAGGTGTTGGCTCCGGAAAGGGCAAGGACGCCTGCGCCGTCTTTGATGAGGCTGGCTGAGTTGGAGATGATGCCGGAGACGGTGAGGTCTGCGGCGGCGGTGCCGTTGCCGACCTGGAAAGTGCGCGCGGCGGTGCCGAGATTGAGGGTTCCAGAGAGCGTGCCTCCAACGGTGCCTGCTTCGTAGCGCACATTCGTTCCGGTGGTGCCAGTGAGGGCCACATTGAAGGCGGCAGTGACGTCCCCAAGAATGAGGGCGTCTCCCGTGCTGCCGGAGATCGTCGTGGTGCTGGTGGTGGCCTCTGCATCGAGCGTGACGCCTCCTGCGGCCACGTTGCTGATGCTGCCGCTGCGGAAGGCCAGGGATTTGGCCAGGATGGTGCCAGTGGTCATGTCGAGCGCACCGCCCGCCACGTTGATGAAACCGCGGCTCTGCGAGGCATCCGCGCCGTTGAGAAGCGCGCGGGTGATGTTACCAGCGACGGTGAGCGTGCCATTGCTGAGACTTAGCGTCCCCGTGGCGATGGGGTTGATGACCACGGAGTCCACACTGCCCAACTGCACGTCACCGCTGACAGTGACATCACTGCTGGCGTTGCTGATATTGACCGTACCCGTGGAGGCGTGGACGACGGCGATGTTAGAGACGGTGTTGCCGATGACGAGATTGCCGGTGATGGCGAGATCACCGCCCGCCAGATTCAGCGTGCCCGTGGTATTGTGCAGGCCGGAGCCGCTGGTGGGCGCGGTGTTGGCGGCGATGACATTGCCGCCCACCGTGGTGATGCCGCCGTTGAGGTTCACGGTGCCTTGACCGACCCGGACCTGCGTGTTGGCGCCCAGGTGATTGCCAATGGTGAGGTTCTGCGAAACTCCCAAGGTTCCACCACCAAAGGTGAAGGTGCCCTGGACGACGTTGGCCGTGGTCGTGGTGTCACTGCTGCGCTGGTCGCCGATGATGATGTTGGTGGCCAAGATATGATTCGCGGCATCCGTTCCGACGAGGAGGCTGCCATTGGCGCCGCCCGTGCTGGTGCTATTCTTGAAGCCGACCGTGATGGTGCTGAAGTCGCCCTTCAAGACACCCAGCGTTGCATCCAGAGTGCCGATGCCGATCGCGCCAGTGCCGCTGTTATTATAAGCGATGCGGAGCTCCGATGAAGCTGGACCAAAGCCGCCGATGCTCAGGATGGCCCCGGCTTGCAAGAACAAACCCGATCCTGCTGCCACCACTTTGCGCCCACCAAGCGTGATCAGAGGTGTGGTCAAGATGTGGCTACCCGCGCCATAGGTAATCGTGTTTGCCAAGCTGCCCCCGCCATCATTGGGCGAGTCACCAAGCAGCACGGCCGTCGCGGCCGTGATGTTTGAGCTGGCGCCGAGCTTGAGGGTGCCCTGGTAGGAATAGCCCGCCCCGGCTCCCACGTTATCAAAACCGACGCGCAGGTTGGCGACGTTGGCTGTGAAAGTACCGCTGAAACCTGAGAGATCGAGCTCGCCGATGACATTTCCTGTGCCAGCAGCATTGGCATTGCCAATGTCGAGATTGGAGGCGCCAGGATCAAGACTACCGACGCTAAGGCTGCCGGCACCGGTATAGACCATCCGGGCCTGCCTATTTCCCCCGCGAGCAATCACCAGGCTGCCCATGATGACGTTGTTCGAACCGCCAAGGGTGATGAGGGACTGCGTGCCTGCGCCGCCTGTCTGCACCAGAGCACCGCCAATAGTGGCGTCTCCTGCCAAAGTCATGTCGATGTCTCCCGTTAGGGTAAGATTAGTCACATCCGGGGTCACGGCTCCTGACGGAATGGGCGAGGTGATGGTGCCGTTGTAAACCAGGTTTCCCGTGGCAGTGATCGAGACGGTTCCGCCGCCGCCGATTTCTATCAAGCGGTTGGCGTTCAGAGTGAAGCCGGCCGTGGTATTGAGCGTGCTGCCATTATTGTAGAGCTTGAGGTGCCCCGCAGTGGCGCTGCCAGGCGCGGTCCCGAGACGCGCATCACTGTCAATGTTCAACTGTCCGCCGACGACGGCCGTGGGGCCTGTGTAAGTGTTGGTGCCGCTTAGCGTGAGGGGTCCCGCTCCGCTCTTGGTGAAACCCGTGGCACCTGAAGCGCCGTTGACGATGTTTGCGGAGATGGTGAGGCTGTCCGTGCTCTGAGGAATGTGAACAACCACGTCTGGAGCCACCGTCGCGCCCCCTTGGGCCGTAAGATTGCCAGTGCCGCCGATCTGGGCCGCAGTGCCGGTGCTGCCAAAATAGATAAGGCCCCCGCTGTCCACGGTGAGGGTGAAGGTCGGGCTGATGGTGATGTTGTTGGCGCTCGCCGTTGTGGGGTTGGTGGCGATGGTGAGGGAGTTCACCGTGGTATTCGCGCCGATGGTGGGCGCAGTGGCGTTCGTGGTGAGCAGCCGCACGTTGGTGGCAGTGGTCCAGGAGCCGACTGCGAGGTTGTCGCTGTAGGTGGGCACGATGGCTCCCGTGAGGGAGGTCGTCATGCCCACGTAGCCCACGGAGGCCTGCCCCGTGCCGCCGGTGCCAGTGGTGCCGCCATTGTTCAGGTAGGTGGCAAAGTTCGCACCATTCGGCCCGCCCACGGCCCAGCCGCCAATGATACCATCATTCAAAGTGGGCACGGTGGTCAGCAGCAGCCTGTCACGAGTGCTGGAACCCAGCGCCGTGGCATCCGCCGTTCCGTTATCCTGAGAGGTGAAGGTCACTACCGCACCCTGAGTGCGGGCAAGGGATGCAGAGGTGAGAGTCAGGGTTTGGCCCGACACCGCCCGGTCCACAGCGACCACATTTGCTCCGGCTAAGAAATTCAACTGCCCGATGGTCTCGGTGTAGTTCGTCGCAGCACCCGCTGTATTGTCGTAATCAAACGTGCCGCCACGCATGGTGATCCCAGTGCCGTTGATGAGGCGGTCGGTCTGGGCACTGGTACCGGTGGTATTGGTCAGGCGCAAGATCCCGCCGCCCCCGATGCTGAGGCTGGTGGCACCGCTCACCCGCCCAGCGTTGCCAGAAAGTGACATCGTCCCCTGCTGGATGACCAAAGCACCAGTGAAGGTGCTGTTGCCTGCATTTAAGTTCAAAAAGTTAGCCCCAGTCTTGACGACGTTGAGCGCTGCCGACCCCGTGCCATTGACGATCGTACCGGTGAAAGTCGAATCCACGGTCAGATGGATGCGGAGGCGGCCGGCTGTGGTGGCATTGGCATTATTCACCACCGCGCCACCCACGCCCGAGAGGTTTGCAACCATCGCATTCTGACCGTTCACACTCAGGGTGCCTGCGGTGTTCAGAGTCACCGCATTCAAGGCTCGCACTCCTCCCAGGGCATTCCCGTGGTCGAGACGCAGCACACCGGAATTGATGCGCACACCGCCGGTGAAGAGGTTCGCCCCGCCGAGGGCCACGGTGTTGCTCACATCACCGGTGGAGCCTAGGATGAGTCCGGCGCTGCCGGTGATGACATTGTTGATGGCGCCCGTGATGGCCGTCGTGTTGGCCGCAGAGTGGATGATGCCCTCAATGGCGCCAAAATTCAGACGACCGCTGCCCGCCAGGGTGGCATTATTCCCCGTGAACAACACCGCCCCACTGCCCACGGTCAGATAATTGAGTGGACTGTCCGTCCCACCGTTGGCCGTCGTGGTGCCGGCGGTCATGAGCATCGAATTCACGCTGAAATTGGTGCCAGCCACGCTGAAGGTCTCTCCCCCGGCATTGGAAATGTTGTTGGTGGCGTTGCCGGTGATCACCGCGCCGTACTCGCCTGCAGCGAGCGTGCGCAAGCCATTGGAGGCGTCGAACGTCACAAAGCCGGAGCCTGCTCCCGTGGCCGTGCTGTCACCCACCAGCCAAGGGACGATGCGCAGGTTCTTGTCCCCCCCGGTGGTGCTTGTGCCGATGAAATTATTGCCCGTTGGAGCAGTGGCCAGCACCAAACGTGAGGTGTCCGTGCCCGTGCTGCCCAGCGCCGTGCCACGCACCAGCGCTGTGCCGGTGTTGGCCGTGCGGGTCATGGCGTTCGCGCTGAGCTGCACCGTGCCGCCCGTGGCTGCTGTGAGCGAGATTACGTTGGTTCCAGTGGCGCCGATTGCCAACGTGGCGATGGTTTCCGTGGTGCCAGTGCTCGCTGCGTTCGGTCCTTGGATGTCCAACACCCCGCCGCTGAGTGTGATCGTGGCACCGTCTGCGATCCGGTCCAGCGTGCCGCTGATGGTGTCCGCGCCACCCGTGGCACCGAGTTGCAGTGCATCACCCGCGCCATTGTTGTCACCCACGGTGATGGCCGTGCTGCCACTCAGACGACCGCTGGCACCGGAGATAGCCAGGCGCCCTGTGTTAACGATGGTCGCTCCGGTGTAGGTGTTGTTGTTGGTAAACGTGACGGTGCTTGTTCCGGCCTTGGTGATGGCCGAGAAGGCCGTGACCCCGTTCTGGATCACCCCGTCAAACTGGGCATTGGTGGAGGAGCTGAGGGTCGTGGTCACCGTGCCGGAGGCGGCACCGTTGGTGAGCGTTCCGGACCCGAGCAACTGGGCGATGGTGTCGCTGAAACGGTTGTCATACGTCGCGCCGGCAGCCAGGGTGATAATGGATACTGCGCCAAGCCCCGCACCACCCGCGACACGCAGTGTGGCCGTGTTGTTGACGTTGATCGTCGTCATGTCCGTGGCACCGCCGCCGCTCAAGTTGAAGAACAACACCCCGGCATTGATGTTGACCGCACCGGTCCAGTTAGGATCGGCCGTCCACTCCAGCGTGCCAGCTCCATTCTTGGTGATTGCGGCCGTGATTGAGGCGGTCGTGGTCGCAGAAACAAGGAAATTCCCAGTGCCGTCAAAGGTCAGCGTCTGGCCATTGGAGGCCGTGAGCGCTCCGGCACCCACCGTGAACAAACTGGCCGAGTTATTCGTCCAAGTCTGGCTGGCGCTGAGCGTGATGGGTGCCGAGATGGTGTGTGCCGCCGAGCCGGACTGAATCGTAATCCCTCCAGAGCCCAGTGCCAGGGTGCCAGCAGTTCCCGCTGCCAAGGTGATTGCCGTGGTCGCATTTGCATCAAAGGTGAGCGACTTCACACTCTGCGCCGCGTCCAGTGTGGCGATTTGATTGGTGACGGTCGTGGCATTGAAGATCACATCATCATTCACCCCGGCCACCGCCGCCGGATCAGACCCTCCACCGATGATCGTGGACCAGTTGGCGACTGTGTTCCAGGAACCCGATGCCGAGCCATCCCAGTACAATGTCGCCGCCTGCAATGGTTGGCAAATTTGCCAGGTGAACATCATGGTGACCATGATTATGCCGGTGAACCGGCGATAGGCGCGTAAACACTTCATAGCTAGAACAGTAATTTGGTTGGGAGGCGCGATTTTAGCCAAACTCAGTGGCTTGAAGCAAGATTTTGTTCGTTCTCGACTAGAGATTTAAGGTGCCGTCAAGTAGCCCCATTGGGGTATTCTGGCCACCTCCCTAGGCTACAGGAGGAATTCGCAAGAAGCCCCATCCCCCGCCGTTCCACCCCGCCGCCATGAGATTCCCGACCCTTCTCGCCACCACCGTCGTTTTTACCGCTTCGTTCGCCCACGCCGCCCCGCGCCCGAACGTCCTCTTCATGATGGCGGATGATTTGAATAACAGCCTCGGCTGCTACGGCCATCCGCTCGTCAAATCGCCTAATCTCGACCGCCTCGCCGCCCGCGGCGTCCGCTTCCAGAACGCCGCCTGCCAGTTCCCGCTCTGCGGCCCCAGCCGGAACTCGATGCTCACCGGCCTTTACCCCAACAGCACCGGAATCCTTACCAACTCTCAGCTTTTTCGCCAAACCATCCCTAAGGCAATCAGCCTGCCTCAGGCCTTCCGCCGCGACGGCTATTTCGCCGCCCGCATCGGCAAGCTCTACCACTACGGCGTCCCCAACTCCATCGGCACCAACGGCCACGACGACCCCGCCTCCTGGGAACTGGAGCTCAACCCCGCCGGCTGCGACCGCCTCCTGGAGCACCCCGACATCTTTTCCCTCCTCCCCGGCAACTTCGGCGGCACCCTGAGTTGGTACGCCTCCCCACGCCCCGACGAAAAACACACCGACGGCCTCCAGGCCAAGGACGCCGAGTGGGTCCTCGAACGCTGCGCGAAGGACAAAGACCGCCCCTTCTTCCTCGCCCTCGGCTTCTTCCGCCCGCACACGCCGTACGTCTCGCCCGCCACCCGCTTTGCCGACTATCCGGTCGAAAAAATGCCCGTCGTCCAAGGCGTGAAGGAAGACCAGGCCGACCTCCCCGCTTCCGCTCTCGGCAGCTACAAAAAAGAGCAGGACAAACTCACCGACGACCTCCGCCGTCAGGCCGTGCAGGCCTACTATGCCTCCATCTCCTTCATGGATGCCCAGGCTGGCAAAGTCCTCGACGCCCTCGACCGCCTCGGCCTCGCCGACAACACCTTCGTCGTCTTCACCAGCGACCACGGCTACCACCTCGGCGAGCACGGCCTGTGGCAAAAACAGAGCATCTTCGAGGAAAGCGCCCGCGTCCCGCTCCTCATCGCCGGACCCGGAGTCAAGAATGGAGCCGTCGCCAACACCCCCGTCGGCCTCATCGACCTCTACCCCACGCTCGCCGAACTCTGCGCCGTCAAAGCACCCGACAACCTCCAGGGCCAAAGCCTCGTCCCCATCCTCAAAAACCCCGACGCCAAAGGCCGTGGCTGGGTGCTCAGCCAAGTCGTCCGCGGCGGCGGCTTCAAGCGCCAGGGAGCAAGCGCCGCGAAAGGCGACGACGGCAAACGCATCTTCGGCTACGCCCTGCGCACCGACCGCTGGCGCTACACCGAGTGGGACGAAGGCAAGGCCGGCAAGGAACTCTACGACCACGAAAGAGACCCCAAAGAGATCACCAACCTTGCCGACAAACCCGAGCACGCTGAAACGCAGGCCAAACTCGCCGAGCAACTTCACGCCGCCGTCAAAACCACCTTCCCCGCCAACGGCGAGACCCCCAAAATCCCCGAAGGCAACGTCATGTACGCCCCCGAACTCGTCGATCCGTGAAGTCGGCATAGAGCGAAGGGCAAAGGGCCAAAAGTACGTGCCGCAACCCCCATCCTACTCGTCCTCCTACTCGTCCTCCTACTCGTCCTCGATCCCAGCGCTCCGCCACACCCCACGGCCCCGAATCACCCACCGCTGTTCCGTAGTCCCGGCTTTAGCCGGTTCCGGCCATTTACCATTCTCAGTTTTCCATTCTCCATTCCTCCATCCTTCCTCACCTCACCTCGCCCGCGCCACTCCGCCCCTCAATTCCCGAAACCCGGCTGCTTACCCTCTTTTCAAATCAACCTCATGAAATCCCTCCTCGCGCTCTGCCTCTTCGCCCTTAGCCCTTCGCTCTTAGCAGCCAGCACGCCGAACTTCGTCCTCATCAACATCGACGACCTCGGCTATGCGGATATCAGCCCCTTTGGCGGAAAAACGGCCACGCCGAACCTCGGCCGCATGGCGAAGGAGGGAATGAAGCTCACCAGCCACTACGCCGCGCCGGTCTGCTCCCCTTCCCGTGCTGCCATGATGACCGGCTGCTACCCGAAACGCGTCCTGCCCATCCCCGGCGTGCTGTTTCCAGCCGCCGCCGTCGGTTTGAACCCCAGCGCCACCACGATCGCCGACATGCTGAAGGCCGCCGGTTACGCCACCGCCTGCATCGGCAAATGGCATCTGGGCGATCAGCCGGAGTTCCTGCCCACCGCACAGGGCTTTGACCACTACTTCGGCATCCCTTACTCGAACGACATGGGCCTCGGCGCCGAAGGCTCCAAGAGCAGCGCCGGTGAACCGCTGCCCAAGGGCAACGCCAAGGCGAAAGCCGCGAAGAAAGCTCCCGAAGACGATGAAACCGGCCTCAAAGGCAACGCGCAGCCGCCGCTGCCGCTCGTGGACGACCACAACGTCGTCGAACGCGTCAAAGCCGCCGAGCAGCACACCTTCACCCGCCGCTACACCGAGCGTGCGGTGAAATACATCCGCGAGAACCAGAAGAAGCCCTTCTTCCTCTACCTCTCGCACAACGCCGTCCACTTCCCGCATTACCCGCATCAGGACTTCATCGGTAAATCCGGCGTCAGCCTGCAAAAAGACTGGGCCATTGAGGTGGACTGGTCCGTCGGCCGGGTGCTCGACACGCTGCGCGAGTTGAAGCTCGACTCGAACACGCTCGTCATCTTCACCAGCGACAACGGCGGCCCCACCAATCAAGGCGCGGACAACACCCCGCTGCGCGGCAGCAAAGGCAGCACCCTCGAAGGCGGCATCCGCGTCTGCACGCTCGCCTGGTGGCCCGGCAAAATCGCCCCCGGCTCCGAGACCAAGGCCATCACCGCCCACATGGACTGGCTGCCCACCTTTGGCGAACTGGCACGCTGCAAGAGCGTGGGCGAACTCAAGCTCGACGGCCAAGACATCTCCCCTGTCCTGCTTGGCAAAAACGACGCCACCGGCCATGACGTGTTCTTCTACTACCGAGGCTTCGACCTCGAAGCCGTCCGCAGCGGCCCATGGAAGTATCAATTCGTCACGAAACAACTCTTTAACCTCGACACCGACATCGGCGAGGCCACCAACGTTGCCAAAGATCACGCCGACATCGTCGTGCAGCTCCAAAGGCACGCCGAAGCCATGAAGGCCGACCTCGGTGACAAAACCAAGGACGCGCCCGGCGTGCGCAAGCTCGGCCGCGTGGCCAATCCGCAGCCGCTCATCAGCGCCGACGGCACCGTGCGTGCAGGTTTCAATAAAATCGCCAAGACGTTGCCGTAGCCACGCTCGCCAGAGCGTGGTCCGCGTTCTGGCGAACGCAGCCACATCAAATCCCGCCCAGCTTGCAAATCCGCTCCCAGTGCTTCGCTTCCACCTGGGTGATGGAAAGCCGGTTCCCGCGTCGCAGAATGAGCATGTCCGCCAGCTTCGGGTCCGCGCGCAGCATATCGAGCGTCACGAAGTTCTTGAAGTCCGCCTCCCACTTCACATCCACCATCAGCCAGCGCGGATCTTCACGCTTGCTGCCTTCATCAAAGTATTCAGACGACGGATCAAACTGCGTGTGATCGGGATAGGCCTCCTTCACGATCTTCACCACGCCAGCGATGCCAGGCACATCGCAACTGGAGTGATAAAAGAACCCCAGATCACCCACCGCCATCTGATCCCGCATCATGTTGCGCACCTGATAATTCCGCACCCCGTTCCACGGCTCCGTCTTCTTCGGGCGCTTCTTCAGATGATCGAAGGAAAAAACATCAGGTTCGGATTTGAGGAGCCAGTGGTTCATGAGTGGCGCACGAAATACACGGAAGGCGTGGAAAGGGAAAGCAGAGTTGCTGATCTTACAGCGTGACCGGCCAGCCTTCGATCATTTGGCCGCCTTCGATTGGAAAGCCTGGCCGATGGGTGAATTCGGGAGGGCGGCCGAGTTCAAAAGCCTGCATCGCTCAACCTCTCGCGGTACACCTGCCGCGCATGTTCATACGCCGCCACAGCATCCGCATGCTCTTTGGGATCAATGAGCGCCTCTTTCTGGGACCAGCATTGATCAACGCTCTTGAGGCACCATTCGAGGCTGCGCTGTTCGCGGATGGGTTTGTCGGCGACGATGACGAAGATCGGATTGGTGTGCGAGCTGGCGCGAATCCTCAGCGCAACCCAGGAACTGCGGGCGATGGGCACATCGAAGCTCAGATCACGTGTCGTTCCATCCGCAACGATGTTTTGCTTGGCGACGGCTTCGCCATTGACGAGAACTTCGACGGGAACTTCGCGTGAGGCACCGACGCGGGCGCGTTCGAGGTCCCAGAAGGGTTTTTGACCGGCGGGGGCGTTCTTGATGCCAGGAATCGGCTGTTCATCGAGCCGTGCGGCGACTTTGGCGGTGAGTTTGATCGTCGCAGGCTTGGCGAGCTTTAATTCGCTGCCATTCACGCCGAGTTCGATGTCGTTCGCTTTGAAATCGATGAGGTGGCTCTTGCCATCGCTCACATAAGCACGACCCGCGCGGATGCCCTCGCACCAAGCATCGTAATTGAGTTTGCCATCGAGCTTCACGTAGGCGCGGCCGAGGCCCACGCGTTCGCCGTAGATGCAGGGAAAGTCGGTCTCGCCGCTGATGCGGGTGCGGAAGCCGGCATTGAGAGTGTGATACCAGATGTTCAGCTCCCAAGTGTGCGGCGTGTCCACCATGGAAAGGAAATCGACCGCAGGCACTGGTTTGCCGTCCGGCCCTTCGACCATGTGGGTGACATCGACGATGTACTCGCACGCGCCGATGCCATTGAACGGTGGCACGATGTAGTTTGGCAGCTCGTCGGTGGCGCTTGGCAGTCCGAGTTTGTACTGCTTGTCACGCGCGGGATCGTTGGACGCGAGTGGTTGCAGCCCCCAGCCGCTGTGCGCGGGACCGGTGAGCGCGCCCTGCTTCTTCGCCCACTTCAATGTGTTCAGACAAAGCGTGGGCCAGTGCGCGGTGCTGTCTCCGCCGGGATACATCTGCTCCTTGAGCTTCAGCAGGCAAAGATGGCCGCTCTTGTGGCTGCCGAAGCCGCTGACTTCGACATCGTAACGCAGCAGGAAGGGGTAACGCGATTCCTTGTCCTCCGTGCCAGTAAAAAACTGCTTTTGATAATCGAAGCATGGCCCCCAGGTGAGATTCGCGCCGATTTTCAAATCTTCACCCATGCAATGCCGCGCCATGTCGGGTGCATGCACGCCCTGTGTCGGCACGGAGTAATGCGCGCAGCCCGCAGCGTGGATGTGATGATCGCCGCTCCACCAACCAAGCTTCGAGGGATCGACCCAACGCTTCACCTGGAACTTCAGCGTCGTGTTTTGGCCGGAGATCGTCACCTTGCGCTGCTCGGGCACGGATTCAGGCCCACGACGAAAGGTGATGTCGTAAACGCCATCCGGCAGCTTCAGCGCTTCACCATCGCCGCGATAGATTTGCGGGTGGAAGAAAAAATCGGGCGCGTGGCGTTTGATCTGCGAGGGATAGACACGTCCTGCGGCGTCTTTGATGAGCAGTTCGGCGATGCACGGTTTGCCATCTTCATCGGTGATGGCGAGTTTCACCTCACGCGCCGGTTGGCAGTCGAACAGGACGCTCACTTCGTTGCGGAAGCCGAGATCCTGCGTGCCTTGGCCGGTGTCGAAGCTAAAGGTGGCATCACGTTTGCCTGCATCGCGGCTGTAGAGCTGGATGATGCAATATTCGACGCCGAGGCCGCTCAGATTGGCCTGCATCGGCGGTGCTTCGAACATCTGCAGGTCGAGCCAGCGAGCGGAAAGCACGGGCTGGCCGGGATCACGCGGCTGCGCGTTCGGTGCCACGGGCGGTGAGCCTTTCACATATGCCTCCTTTGCCTGCGGACTGCTCCCGACGAGTTTCGCGGTCACGCCAGCTTCGTTATCGACCCGCACGAGATACTGCCGCCAGCCGGATTCATCGAGCACCGCCTTCGCTGCGCCAGCCGCCACCTTCACGCGTTGCTCGGGCGTGATGATGACCTGAAACAGCGCATGCGCATCGAGCACGGTTTGCGCCTTGGCGGCGCTGACCGTGTCATTGCCTTGAATGCAGGCTTTCAGCGTTGTGATCTCATCCGCACTGAACGGCGTGCCGAGGTAGTTCGTTGCGTCGATCAGCCGCTGGGTGGCGGCGAGAAAGGGCTGGGGTTCGACCTCTGCCCCCAATACCAGATTCACCATGCTGAGACCGGTCAGGAAGAAGAGATGAGCTTTCATGCGCACTCAAACGTGTGCTGGCAGCAGCGGCTTACCGAATCGTCTCACACCACCACGAGCACGATCGCGCTCATCATCAGCAGCGCGCCCGCGAGACGCCAGCGCATGACCTTGGGGCCGAGATGCTGCTCGGCGTTGACGAACCAGTGACCGATCATCCACACGAGGCCGACGCTGAGCAGGCCACGCGAGGCATAGACGATGTTGGCGGAGGTGGCTTTGCCAAAGACGGCGAGGGTGCTGACGAAGATGATGCTCTGCGTGCCGAGCAGGATGGAACCACCGCCCAGCCAGCGCCAGGCCTGACGCGGAATGGCACTCAGCGGCGCGGAGAAGCGGAAGATGAGACCAAAGGACAGCAGCGCGTTGATCCAGAAGATGCACGGCAGCAGGCGGCCGGCGCCCCAGCTTGGCCCCCATTTCTGCACCAGGACGTCAAATACGGCGAACGCCACCGCACCGGTGCCGCCGGCGATGAACGTGATGAGCAGGTGACGTGGCGGCTGGTCAGCGTCCTTGCGATTGAGAAAGGTGATGCCCAACACGCTAAGGAAGGCGGCGATCCAGAGTTTCATGCTCACGGCATCGCCGATGAGCAATGGCGTAAAAAAGGCGACGAGAATGACCTTTAAGCCGAACACCGGCACAGCGACGGATACATCCCCTTTTTCTAGCGCGAGAAACTGCGAGAGCTGGCCGACGAAGAGGCAGAGGGCGATCACGCCGGGCTGCCAGAGCAGTTCTCTCTCCACCGGCGGGCCGCCGAGCAGCCACAGCAACGAGAAGAGCAACGCGACGATGATATTCGCCACGAACGTCGTGCGCCAGAGGCCGACCCCAAGATCACTGGAGCGTTTCAGCACCAGGGCGCCGAAGGCATAGAGCAAGGCGGCGATGAGCGGAAACAGCGTGGTGGCGAAAGCGGGGGACACTCATGCTCATATCACGCACTTGTTTGCTATCAAGGTCGAGAATGTCTGTTGCAGCAGCCGTCACTTGCCACGCGTAACACTCTCGCTAAGGCAACGCTCCCCAACCACCTTTCCATGACCCCGACCTTCCCTGAACAATCTGTCGCCGTGCTTTTCAGCGGCGGCGACTCGCCTGGCATGAACGCCTTCCTGCGCGCCATTGTGCGCCTGGGCCTCAATCGCGAAAAAATCGCCGTGCTCGGCATCCGTGACGGCTATCGCGGTCTGGTGCGCACCGCCCGCGCCGTAAACGGCGATGCAGAGGCGCTGGTGCGTTTGAAGAAGGACATCGCCACGCACACGGGCCGCGCGGGCTTGATCTCCGAGCAACTTCACGTCATCCAGATGGATCACGCCAGTGTGAGCGGCATCATGGGCAAAGGCGGCACCATTCTGGGTTCCGCACGCTGCCTGGAGTTTCATGAGAAAGAAGTACGGGCGAAGGTCATCCGGTTGCTCAAAGATCTAAACGTGCGCGCGCTCGTCGTCGTGGGTGGCGATGGCTCGCTTACCGGTGCAAAACTGCTCGCGGAAGAGAGCGACCTGCGCGTCATCGGCATTCCCGCCACGATTGATAACGATCTGCAGTTCACCGACATGGCGCTGGGCGTCGATACGGCGGTGAATACGCTGGTGTGGGCCGTGGATCACTTCATCGACACCGCCCGCAGCCACCGCCGCGTGATGGTGCTGGAAACGATGGGGCGTGCGAGCGGTGACCTCGCGCGCATGGCCGGTCTGGCTTCAGGCGCCGAGATGATCATCACTCCGGAGGGCGGACCGCTCAAAGCCGCCGACATGAAGCGTCTGGCCGCGAAGATCGAAGGTGCGATGACACGCGGCCGCGGCCACGCCATCGTGCTGGTGGCTGAAGGTGTGCAGTTTGACCCACCGCAGAAGCGCAACCGCGCCTATGTGCTCATGGATGCCTTCCAGGAATACTTCCAGCGCAGTGGCGCACCGTTCCCCGATCTCGAAGTGCGTCCTTCCGTGCTCGGTCACCTGCAACGCGGCGGCCACACCACCCCGCAGGACTGCATTCTCGCCGCCCGCTTTGCGGATTGTGCATGGAAAAGCATCGGCGAAGCAAATGGCAAAAGCGGCATCACCGCGCTGCGCAAAAACGTCATCGACATCGTTCCTTACGGCGAACCCGACATGCCCGAGCGTGCCGCCTTCTCACGCGAGATGGAGCAGTTGCATGATGATTTGAGTTCTTGGTGAGGGAGCAGTGATGCCGTCAAGAGATGGTCAATAGGTCAAGGATTCGTCAAGAAGGTTACAGGCGGCCCTATGCACGACTCTTGACTCCTTGACCACTACTTGACCTCCGCCTTAACCCACCGATCCATCCACTTCACCGTCTTCTCCCACATCTCGGGCAAGTACACATGCCCGACGCCGGGATAGATCGCGTTCTCGAAGCACTGCGCTGCTTCGGCGCCATGCAGCGCGTATATTTTGCTCACGATCTCGCCAAGGTGCTTTGCGCCGTCGATGGGTGAACCGCCGTCCTGATCGCCGGTCATGAACAGCATCGCGCGCGGTGCGGCGAGTGCGATGACCGCCTCGCTATCGAAGTTTTTGAGCATGCCGGGCACGAAGTAGTAAATGCCGTGCGCTTTGAGCATGCCGGCGCGGATCAGTTCCTCGTAGCGCGTCATGCACGCCACGCACACGGCGGCACGCGGGCGGTCATCCATCGCCATCACCCACCAACTGCGCGTCGAGCCCATGCTGATGCCGGTGACGCCGATGCGTTGTGCATCCACCTCGGGACGTGAGCACAAATAATCGAGCGCGGTCAGATCATCGCGCACGATCATGCCCCACAGGGTGCGGCCGGCCCAGAGATGAAATTTGGCAGCGGTCATTTCGCCCGCGCTGCCTTTTTGCTGCGGACCATCGGGGCCTTTGCCATTTCGCTCACCAAAACATGGCGCATCAATGCCCAGCACGACATAACCGGCCTCAGCGAGTGCCGGACCCGGAGCCACCGGGGTCGCATTCGTCTGCACCAGCTCCTGTTTGCCGATGTCATACTGCCCGCCATGCCAGTGGCAGTAGAGAATGGCTGGAGCTTTGCTCTGCGCGGTCGCCGACTTCGGTACAAACAGATAACCCTTCAGAATTTCACCTGCACCGTTGTCAAACTGGATCGTCTCGAGCGTGTAGTTACCTTTGTCCTCTTTGCTGATCACTTGAAACGCCGACACGGGCGGTCGCGGCGGCAGATCGCCGAGCAGTTCATTCAACTTGGCGCGAATCCGCACTTTCTGCTGCTGCCACAACTCCAGCGATGCCGGCACCTGCAAGGGTGGAGCGATTTTCGTGTGGGCCAGCCAGGCCTCGGTGGTGGGTTCAGCGGCTTGCATGCGGGTGAGCAGAAGAATGAGACAGACAAAGGTCGTGCGCATCCGCTGGTTTTATCAGACCGCCAAATTTCACGCAACATGCATGCGGGCCTTTCGTTCTCATCGCCCCATGAACCACACCTCCCTGTTTACGTTGTGCCTCGCATTCGCCGCCTTTGGCATTCGTGCCGAAGACAAACCGTTCCTCGCCGTTCCTGGCAAGGTCATTTATGAAACCAAACTCGACACCGCCCCCGGCGCACCGTGGAAAGCCGCCAAGGGCAAGTGGGAGCTGATGGAAGGCGTGATGCGCGGCTCCGAACTCGAGGCGGACAAGCACGGCGCGGTTACCCGCCTGCCGAACAAGCTGCAGGATTTCGCGATTGAGTATGAGTTCAAATTCGCCGGAGCCAAAAGCACCAGCCTCTCCATCAACGCGGTAAAGGACCACATGGCGCGCATCATGATCACACCCAAGTCCGTCACCATCCAACGTGACGACAACGACCACGAAGGGCCGGACAAGGCGGTTGTCTTCGCCCGTTTCCCCGCGGATCTCGGCGAGGGCTGGCATAAAGTCCGCCTCGAAATGGTCGGTGACATGATGCTAGGCAAGGTCGATGACCTCGTCGCTTGGGGTGCCAATGATATCTTCAAGACTGAAAAAGCCTCCCCAGGCTTCACCGTCGGTGGTCAGTCCGTCGATTTCCGTAACTTCAGCCTGCGCGAAGCCACGCTCAATCCAGCATGGGAAGAGGTGAAGGCCACGCTGCCAAAGCCCGGTGAGAAAGTGGCGGCTGCTCCGGCCAAAGGCGCCGCGAAAGCCAAGGCCCCCGCAAAGAAAAAGGCCGAGTAAGCCGGGCGCGTTGACTTCGCCATGCGTCCTCGTTAAAAAGACTCATGGCATTTCCCCTTCGTTCTCCTCGTGATCTGGTCGGCGGCATCGCTGTGTTCGGCCGCATCCTTGATAAAATCCGTCTCAACGCCAAGGATGGCAAACTGCCCGAGGGCTATCACCTCGGCTACATGCCGGGCAACCGCACGTTCGATGAACGCGTGTGCCGTTTCCTCGGTGTGGACTTCAATGCGCTGTCAAAACGCACGCTCGAAGGCGGCACGGACGAGGAAATCCTCGAATGGTGCTGCCAAAACGGCAACCGGCCCACGGCGGAGCAAATCGAAATCTGGAACGGCTTCATGCACAAACGCGGCTGGCGCGATGCGGCCTCCGCCGGACTGGTGAAGCAGCGCGAAGAAGCCGGACTCGGCCAGCGCGAGGATCTCGTGACCTTCTTTGACGTGATGGATGTCGAAGAAGGCCGTGCGGCGTGAAGCGAAGAGCGTAGGGCGAAGAGCCAAGAGACGGTTTACGGCCCGCGCAGGCAGCATCGCGTCTCGACGCTCTACGCCCTTTGCCCTCCGCCTCAGAAGCCGCGTGGAGCCATCGAGTAGAGTCCCATCGTCACATCGTAGGCATCGAGCAGCGCCATGCGCTTGAGTTCATGGCCTGCGCCCCAGGAGTCGGTGAATAAGACCTGATTTTTGGCCAGATTGTAGCCGATGACCATGCGCATGTGGCCGCCACGCGTCTGCCGTGCCAGCGGCGGATCTTCGGGCTTCTCGCCAAGCATGAGGCCCCAGAGCAGCGGCACGCCTTTATCGACGTTCTCCTTGATGAGGGCGAGGTACTCCTTCTCGGAGACACGGCGCTTGCCATTGCCGCTGTAGTACACCTCGGGATTCACCAGCGGCTTGAAGGCGACTTTGAAGGCGCTGTCGATCTTCGCGAGACTCTTCTGCATGACCATGATGTTCGCACCGCCATCGGCATCGACGCTGACGAGCTTCGCCATCTCATGCTGGTCACAGGGGATGCGCATGTACTCAAACAGGCGCTGGCAGCTCGCGGCGACGCAGTAGCCCTTCTGGCCTTGGTCCACCATCGGTACGCCGGAGATATAGACATCGCCTTCGGCCGTCTTTTTGACACGCTGGAGCAATTCCATGCGCTGCACGCCCACCGCCAGCTTGCCCATGCTCCAGTCGGCCTGGTTGGGTGCGGCCAGTTTCAGGCGCAGGAACTCAGGCTTCGTGACTTTGCCCGGCGTGTTGTACTCGTTGTACTCCAGCAGAGCAATGCCCGCAGGCGCACTCCACATCCAACCCGTGACCGGCAGCGCGGCGTTGGCAGACATGAGCTGCTTTTTGGGAGCGACTTTCGTCGCTTGGCTGAGGTTCTGGCCGATCAATTTGAAGATGCGATCGAACTCCTTCACTTCGATGTCGCCGGAATCACCGCGATTGTAGAACGAGATCGTGGCGCGCGCCGCCTTGCCGTTCACGAACTCCAGAATGGCCTCCTCCACCTTGATGGAGCCGCCGAACATGGTCAGGTTCGTCTCCGCGTTGCTGAACATGTGCCGCGAAAACCGGGCGCGGTCTTTGCTGGCGCTCACCCATTCAAACTGCGGCGCCTTCTGCTGCTTGTCCTGGTCTTCGAGCTTCAGCACATAGTTTTTCTCAAAGCTCTCCGGCCCCAATTGCCACAGCTCCGCGAAGTTCAGCAGCGCGTCGAGATTGGCGGAGAGTTCGGGCAGCCTGCGCTCCTGGGCCTGTGCCAAATGGGGGAGGCATGCGACGAAGGAAACGCAAAGGACGGCAGCAAGGCGAAGCATGCGGCCAGCTTTACCCGCTTCGCACCGCTGGTGTCAATCATTGTCCACGTTTCGAGGCAGCCTAAAGGGCCGCAGAACGAGCGCACAATGCCAGGCATCTTCTTGAAAAGGGGAGGGTCATGTATGAAGGCGCCCACGCGTGAGTGGATCAAAAAGGCGGAGTCAGACTGGCTGCTGGCCGTTTGTAACTTCGGAATGAGTCTTGATTTACTGCCACGGCTTTTCTAAAGTCATAAGATGAAGACCTTTCCAGCCGCCCCGATTTTCATGCTTTCGCTGGTATTGGTTCTGAGTGGTGGGCTTTCTGGGATTGCTCAGCAGCCACAGCCCTCCCTCGCAGAGATTCGCGCAATAGCGGAGAGCGGTGATGCTAAGGCGCAATTCGAGATTGGCCGTATGTACGACAGTGGCCGTAACTTGCCAGAGGACGCCACTGAGGCGGCGAAGTGGTTCCGTAAAGCTGCAGATCAAGGTCATGCTCCTGCGCAATGCTTCCTTGGTGTTTTGTATGCCAAAGGCCTTGGCGTGCCGAAGGATGAAGCGGAAGCAGTGAAGTGGTGCCGCAAAGCTGCTGATCAGGGTTATGCTGAGGCGCAAAGATTCCTTGGTGTTTCGTATGCCAATGGCATTGGCGTGCTGAAGGATGTTCTTGAGGCTGCGAATTGGTATCGCAAAGCTGCTGATCAGGGACATGCTTCGGCGCAGTACCACCTTGGTGTGTCGTATGCCAATGGCCTTGGCGTATCGAAGGATGCAGTGGAGGCGGTGAAGTGGTATCGCAAAGCTGCTGATCAGGGATTTTCTAGGGCACAATACAATCTTGGTGTGTCGTATGCCAATGGCCTTGGCGTGACGAAGGATGCAGTGGAGGCGGTGAAGTGGTATAGCACAGCTGCTATTCAGGGAGATGCAGAGGCGCAACACAATCTTGGTGTTTCGTATAGTGAGGGCCTTGGTGTGCCGAAGGACGCAGTTGAAGCGGCGAAGTGGTATCGTAAAGCTGCTAATCAGGAATATGCTGCGGCGCAATACAACCTTGGTGTTTCGTATGCCGATGGGCTTGGCGTGTCGAAGGACGCAGTAGAGGCGGCGAAGTGGTTTCGCAATGCTGCTGATCAAGGATTTGCTGCGGCGCAGTACAACCTTGGTGTTTCGTATGCCGGTGGCGACGGCGTCCCCAAAGATGAAGCGCAGGCATACCAATGGCTTCTTTTGGCGAGTGCCCAAGAATACATCCCTGCAAAAGAAGGATGTATAGTGCTCGAAAAGAGCTTAACTCCAGAGATGCGGGCAGAAGGCCAGCGCCTCGCCCACGAATTCAAGCCCAAGATGGTGCGTGTGAAATGAATTCGCCAATTTTAAGCAAATATCAACGCGCACGGTTTGATTCATGCCTGCACAGTTTCAGCCGAAATGCGCGGACTGCGGTCCGGCGAGCGCAGCGCGGCACCATCGGTATGGGCGGCACGAGTCTGGTTTCGGTCGGTTTTTGAAAGCCGGGAGGCCGTGGGTGGCAATAGCGCGGGTCCCTGCCGTTACCGCTGGTGATTCTGATTCAGACAGCACAACCAATTTTCAACGTGTAATGAGTCTTGCTTTGCTGCCACGACTTTATTAAAACCATCAGATGAAGACTTTTCGATCCGTCACGATTTTCTTGCTTTCACTGGCCTTGGTTCGGACTGGATCGCTTTCTGGGATTGCCCAGCAGCCACAGCCTTCCCTAGCGGAGCTGCATGATAAAGTGGAGGGCGGGATTGCAGCGGCGCAAAATCTACTTGGCCTTGCGTACGCTGCTGGCAGTAGAGTCCCGAAGGATGAAGTGGAGGCGGCGAAATGGTTCCGCAAAGCTGCTGATCAGACCCCCTCACACCTCGTCCCGGCTCCACGTCTCCAGCTGATGACGATGAACTCAGTTTCCACTGGCAGGACACGCACCCCCAGCAACGCCTCTACCTAAATACCGAGGGAAGTCCCGCGCGGCGCTGATATCGTGGCAGCCCCGCCCCCCCTCTCCGCGCCAAGCCACGAACATACACGACCCGTCACCCGAAAAAGCAATTTCCTATCAGATAACACCATTCCAATTCCACCATGCCAAAATTCTACTGTTCCCATTGTGGTCAACATATCGACGCCGACCAATCATTTGCGGGTTCGGCCGTGCCGTGCCCGACGTGCAGCGGTGCTATTGTTGTTCCCGGGCAACCAGTAGCAATTTACCCGCAAGGGTCAAAACCCTCTCGAACGACAAGAAAAAATTCACCAGATCAATCTCATGTCGGAAACGAACCAACCTCGATCTATAGATCTATAGCATGGAAGGCGACCGGCATTGCCTGGGTAATCGGCATTGTTAATACCATGCTCCTCCCGCAGAAATCCGTCAGCATACTTGAGCTTATTTCGCGTGGACTTGGTTATGCAGTCGGCGCTGGCATCCTTGCAATGATCGTTTCCGTCATTGTTGCTGGAGTTTTGTGCGCTCTCAAAAAGCCTTTTGGTGAATGGGTATTTCGTTGTTACGCCGTCGGTGTTGTTTTGATTGCTCTCCTTGGCTTCGTTGGAGGGTTTGTAGTGCGCAAAAAAAACACAAGCCTTCCAATGCCTGCAGTGCACGCAGTCGAAATGGCATCGAATGAAACAAATCTCATTTTGGGGCCCCACCAGCATTGCGAGCATTTCTCTCGAACCTTTCAAGGCATGACTGTTCCGTCATGAATTCCTCGTTTTCCGGCATCAAATCACGTGCAGAACTGTTCTTTGAAGAAGTTCTCGAAAAGAAGAAGCGTGCTTTCGGTTTTCTCGAAAAACTTGTTCATCCAGAGGCTCCAGCGGAAGAAAATGAATGGAGAGATTTCAAAGATGCTAAAAAATTAACAGCGCCATTGCCGGAGGACAAAAAAGAAGTTCACGAGAAGCATGACGAGAACTTGAAAGAAATCTGGAGCAAGAGTCTGGGGGCATTCGCAAACTCAGGTGGAGGAGTGTTGATCTGGGGCATTAAAGCACCCAATCGCATAGCTGAAGGTCTTTCATTGGCACACGATGCCCAAAAGCTAGCCGAACGTTTGATTCAATGGGCAGCGGATGCTCTTGATCCTCCGTTGCGGGGGATTCGGGTTGAGGCAATTACCAAACTGGTCTCTATCAAGGAAGGGTTCGTCGTTTGTCTAGTGCCAGAAAGTCCATTGAAGCCGCATCGTTCAAGGTGGGCTGGAAATGAGTTTTATCTAAGACTTCAAGATGGATGCAAGCCGCTGCCGATGTCACTTCTCAGGAGCTTGTTTCATCCCAATCTTGCACCACGCTTAGTAACTCATTACGGAATTGAGGTTTCTACAACGAACATGGATCGAGTAAGCGTATGCGTCTCAGTGAGCATAGAGAATACCAGCTCATCGACTGCCGATGAGGTTTTCGTCGAAGCAATTCCTCAGTCTGTATTAAACTCGCGTTTCGAGGTGCATCCAGAAAGAGGCTGCGGCTGGAGCCCGGTTCCAAATTCAGAACGGCAATTTATTGGCACTGAACCCCTGCATCCCGGCCAGATGGTTAAATTCGGAAGAATGCAGGGGCATTGGGCTGGTAACACGCCACCAAACGAATCGAGCATTCGTGTGGCTGCCCGAATTTATGCTCGGAATATGCAACCTCATTACGCGTCAGTTGAATTCACCAGCGATGAGATTCGAAAGGCTTTCGAGACCAAGAAAAAAATTCAGAAGATGGGAACGGCTGAGTAGCGGGAAGCTGAGCCGCACGATTAACCAAACAAACTCGTCTGCCCCGCGTCCTCATCGCGAGAAAAGATGCCAGGCAGGAAAAAGAAAAGAAAAGATGCCAGGCATTATGCAGGCTTTATGCCCGGTTTGAGCCGTCAATCTCAGGATTTTGGCCGCATTCCCGAGATTTTGGCGGGATTCCTGGGTTGCGGTCCGGCGCTCCTGAGAGCGCGGTCCGGCGTGTGAGGAGCGCGGGCTGGCTTGACGGGAGCGCAGGCTGGGCGCTTGGGAGCGCGGTCTGGATGCTTGGGAGCGGCAGCGGGAACCTGGGCGCGGGGCGTGGAGTCTTGGGAGTGTGAACTGGCAGCAGGGGAGCCGGGGCTGGCCGGTTGGGAGCGCGGTCTGGACGGAGGGGAGCGCGGACGGCGCTCCTGGCGGTTTTCAGGCCGCTGTTCAGCGCCTGGAGTGGCGGGATTTGTGGGTGGCACGCGGTGCGGCGGGCACCGGCCACGCGGGACAGCGGGCAGCGCGGCGGGAGGGCGTTTTGAGGCCGTGTCGCCGTCTTTTCGTACTTTTGCTCTTTTTTGTCTTGGCATTTCACGTCCTGTTTCTCAGACTCTCACTCGTTAGGTCAGTCATTCACTTCCCGCTGCAACCGTAGATCATGGCGAATGGAATTATCAGGCTCGATGAGGGCTGGCGACTCGA
>JAYVIO010000080.1:0-2127 GCA_043770175.1 Verrucomicrobiales bacterium
GGCCGACGGCATCGCCCTGCTGCGCGGCGATGTAGGCGAGCGTGCCGGCGAGTTTTTTGGCGTAGTCGAAGCGTGTGGCTCCGGCGGGACCAAAGTTCATGCTGCCGCTGGTGTCGATGAGCAGGCAGAGGCGCAGGTTGGTGTCGGCTTCGAATTCCTTGATGTAGAATCGGTCGCTGCGGCCCCAAGTGCGCCAGTCGAGCCGGCGGGTGTCGTCGCCGGGTACGTATTTGCGGTATTGAGCGAACTCGAGCGAGGAACCGCGCACGGGGCTACGGTGATGGCCGGAAACGTTGCCGAGCATGGCCTGACGCGCGTTCAGCGGCAGCGCGATGAGGCGGGAGAGGACCGCTGGGTCGAGGAAGGATCGAGAAGACTCAGCCATGTTCGTAGCCTCCAAGTTTCGTCCTCGTGCTCGTTCTCCTACTCGTCCTCGATTCTATCGGCAACGCATTGGCAGCGCCGACATCGAATCTCTCCACGAGCTTGCAGAGAATCGACACCACTCGGAGCAGCAACGCCTTCCCCTCAGCGATTCTTTGCTTCGTCGTCGCTCGTTTGGCAACCAAAGCATCTAGACAGGCCGCACACTCCATTGCAGAACCACGCGCATCATCAAAGTAGCGTGCTCGCTGCTGGGTGGCACGCTTGCCGTTGCCCTCGGCGGTGTTGAGCAGGGCGGACAGGCTGGCGCGGTCGAGTTGGTCGAACGTTTCGCGGAGGTGCGGGTGCTGGGTGGCGCGGATTTCGATCATCAGGTCGGTAACCCAGGTGAGGAACTCGAGTTCGAGTTGATACACTTCGAGTTTCTCATGGTCGAATTGGACGATGGTGGGCATGGCGGAGCGATTTGATCGAGGACGAGTAGGAGAACGAGCACGAGGACGAGCCTGAAAAGAACGCGATCAGGCCTTTGACAGTTCTTCGACCAGCCGCTTCGCCACATCGCGGCTGCTCACACCATCGCTCTCGGCAGTGAACGTGGTCATCACACGATGACGCAGCACCGGATCAGCGACTTCGATGATGTCCTCCAGCCGCACCATGTAGCTGCCATGCAGAGCAGCACGTGCTTTGGCACCGAGAATCAAATTCTGCACCGCACGCGGACCAGCGCCCCAGCTTACGAGTGGCTTGAGCCACGCTGGAGCTTCGCTGCTGGCGGGGCGTGTCTTGCGGGCGAGATCGACGGCGAATTCATAGATGTGATCCGGCACGGGAACGCGACGCACGAGATCTTGGAAGGCCAAAACCTTCGGACCATCCAAAACGTGCTCCAGTTTCGGCAAACTCTGACCGGTGGTGCTTCTCGCGATGGCGATTTCTTCGTCACGGCTCGGGTAATCGACGCCGATCATGAACATGAAGCGGTCGAGTTGTGCTTCGGGCAAGGGATAGGTGCCTTCCTGCTCGATGGGGTTTTGCGTGGCGAGAACGAAGAAGGGGCTGTCGAGCGTGTAGGTGCGACCGGCGACGGTGACTTTGTGCTCCTGCATGGCCTCAAGCATCGCGGCCTGCGTTTTGGCGGGAGCGCGGTTGATTTCGTCGGCGAGGACGATGTTGGCGAACACGGGGCCTTTGGCGAATTCGAAGGCGCGTTTGCCACCGGGCAATTCCTGAAGAATGTCGGTGCCGGTGATGTCCATGGGCATCAAATCGGGCGTGAACTGGATGCGGCTGAAGCTGAGCGACATCGTTTCGGCGAGACGTGAGATGAGCAGCGTCTTGGCGAGACCGGGAACGCCCATGAGTAAGGCGTGACCGCGAGCGAAGAGGCAGATCGAGAGCTGCTCGACGACTTTGTCCTGGCCGACGATGATCTTTTTGAGTTCGCCAGCGAGCTGGACGTAAACTTTGCGCAGTTCGTCGATCGCAGCGACGTCGTCTTGGGGAAGTGGGGAATTTGACATGCGCGCACATGCCATCAGAAAACCAGCGTTCTGACAAGGGCGAGCTGTGTAAATTGTTCGGAGTTCCGGCTTTAGCCGGGAAGAGGTGAAATGGAAGATCGGCAATTAAATGGCTTGCGGACGCCTTTCCGCCTAAAGGCGGGACTCCGAACTTAATGCGCCGACGTGGGCCGTGACGGCGCTGGCGAGGCCTGAAATGTTGTAGCCGCCTTCGAGG
>JAYVIO010000081.1:0-5566 GCA_043770175.1 Verrucomicrobiales bacterium
TTTTCGTAAACCTCATCGAGCTGCTTCACCGAGCGTTTGGCTGCGAAGCGCAACCACCAGAACACGCGTTCGATGAAAATACAGACGGCCACCAGCGTCACGAGCGCGATGGGGTACATGATGGGACCGCCTTTGAGGAAGAGATCGACGGCGGCGTTGGCGAGGAGTGGCATGGGAATAAAGAATTTTTAGCGCAGGCGGAAGGTGAGGGGCAGGGTGTAGCGATTGGAGGCTCCGCCCGGCCAGCGCCAGTTGCGGCGGACCCAGGAGGCGGCGTAGTCGTCCAAGGAACTGAAGCCGGTGCTGCCAATGATGCTGACACCTTCGACGGCACCCGAAGGACCGACACTGATGCTAAGACGCACAGTGCCCTGCATCCCGGCTCCACGGGCGAAACTCGGATAAGGCGGTGCGGGGAATTTTCCTTTGCCACCACTGCCAGAGGCAACGGTTCCGCCTGCAGTGCCGGCTTGGGGCGTGGTGGAGCGTGTGCCGCTGCTTGCCACCGGTGTGCGTGGACGCGGCGGCGTCGGTGCAGGCTTTGGTTTGACCACCGGATCGACTGGACGCAGGGCGTCTTCGATCTTCGGAGCAGTGGGAATGGCAAAGATGTCTTCCATCGTCATTGCCTCGGCGATCTCTGGCAGATCAAGCTGTTCAGGCGGCGTTTCGACGGCTTCTGGAATCTCGACGGGCAGCACGGGCTCGGTCTCGGCTGGCTGGTCTTCATTGGCTTCGAGCGTTTGCAATTCGGCCATCGAGGTCTCGATCATCGGCACCTCGACTGCGTTGTCGAGATCAGCGAGCGATTTGAGATGAATGGGCGGCAGATCGGCGGCGCACATGCCGATGATGCCGATGGTCAGAAAGCTGGCGCTGATACCCACAATCCACGAAAGCGCGATGGTCGCCTGAACGGTGCCCTGCCGACGCCACACACCCGCCGCGCTGGCAGAACCAGGCATGGCGGAAGTACTGGAGAGGTGGAGGCCCATGGTGGGCAGCGTGTGTATCACGGAGGAGGTCATGTCACAAGGCAGCGCGGGGAACGGAGGATGAAACGCCTGAAACGGCTGTCAATTTGCAATTGCGACTCAGTCGCAGATAAAACTTGCACGTCGGTTTGATCCGTTCACTATCCGCGCTTCTGCGACAGAATCTCAATATCAATCACCCCATGAAGATGCTCACTCCTTCCACATTTTTGCCTTCCTTTGGTCCTGCAATGGCCGCAGCTGCTCTCTTGTTCCTGGCCGTAGCTTCGCATGCTCGCTCCCAAACCCTCAGCAAACCGAGGCCAGCCAACGCCACCGAACTGCCGAACATTGTCATCACCGCAGACGCCCCGGAGGAAGCACAGATCAAAATCCCCTACCTGCCGCCGGTCGAAGGCACCAAGATTTATGCGGGAAAGCGTGCCTCCATCATTGAACTCAAGGCGCTGCCGGAGGTGATTTCCAACAACTACCGCCAGGCGTTCGCGCTGACGCCCGGCCTGCTCGTGGCGGAAGAAACCACGCCGCTGGTCAGTTTGGGGTATCGAGGCATCGGCAGCCCGGATCGTGCCCAGTTCATGCAGATCCTCCAGGATGGGATTCCCATCAGTGCCGATCCCATCGGCTATCCCGAAGCCTACTGGACACCCCAGTTGGAGTCGGTGCAACGCATCGACTTTCTGCGTGGTGGCGCCTCGCTAGTTTATGGCCCTCAGCCTGCCGGCGCCTTGAACTATGTGACGCTCATGCCGCGTGCCGACCAGCCATTCGGCGTACGCCAGCAGTTCATCATGGGCACGGATGATCTCATTTCTTCCTACACCGCCGTGGATGGCACGATCGGGAAGCTCGGGTATCACGGCTACTTTGCCCATCGCTCCGCCGATGGCTTCCGTCAGGCCAACAGCGACTACGAGACAAACGGCGGCCGGGTGAAACTGGTGTATCAGCAGGATGAAGACACCCGCTGGATCTTCGGGGTGGACGCCTTTGAGCAGGAAAATGGCGAGCCGGGAGGCCTGAGTACTGCCGGCTACGCTGCCGCCCGCGATCAGACGGTACGCTTCAACGACCGCTTCAAACTGAGCCGCTACGCGATGAGCATCGAACTGCAGCACCGCATGTCCTCAGACACCGAACTCAGCATCAAAACCTGGGCTGCCTACTACGACCGCTGGAGTCGCAGACAGAATGGTGGTGGCTTTGGCATCGTGCCCGTGGGCGTGACCACCAGCATCGACCGCCAGGAATTCTACAACTGGGGCATCGAACCACGCATCCGCCATGACTACGAGGCATGGGGGGGCAAACACACGCTCAGCGCAGGCATGCATTTCTATCTGTCGCATTCCCCCACCACCACCAAAACTGGCGCCACCGTCACCTCAGACGACGGCACCATGCTGCGTGACGCGCAGCGCGACATCATCTACGGCGCCCTCTTTGTGGAAAACAAATTCACCTTCGGCCGCTTCACCATCACGCCGGGTTTTCGCATGGAACTCGTGAATCAAGACATGACCCTGCAAAACTTCGCCGGGGGAGCAGTGCCTGAAACCAACAACAGCAAGTTCGACCGCCAGCCGCTCTTTGGTCTGGGTCTGGCCTACGATCTTGGCAGTGAAACCACCGTCTATGCCAACATCTCGCAAAGCTATCGTGCCACCACCTTCGCCCAGTCCCTCATTCCGGTGGCCGGCGGCACGGCAAACGATGCCGCACCCAGCGTCGGCTGGCACTACGAACTCGGCATGCGCGGCACGCCGCGCCCCTGGATCACCTGGGACAGCGCCTTCTTCCTGGTCGATCTCGACAACAAATTCGGCACCACCGGCACGGCGCTCACCAGCGTTGGACGTTCCATCAACTACGGCTGGGACGGTGCCCTGCAGTTTGATGTCATCGGCGCCCTTGACGCCGCCAATGGCACCCATCGCGGCGATCGCCTCGGCGCATTGAACCTGTATGCGAACGCCTCGATTCTCGAAGCCCGTCTCAGCGGTGGCCCCAACAACGGCGGCACACCGCAGTTTGCCCCGCCCTACCTGGTGCGCACCGGTGTCATCTACAGCCGCAAGAGCAAACTCAAGCTCGCCTTCCTCGGCACCCTGATGGCACGCCATAGTGGCAGTGACACAGCCGCCGCCGGTTTCGACATCCCCGCCTACACCACCTGGGATCTCACCGCTGAAATCCCCGTGACGCAAAACCTCAAGCTCATCGGCGGCCTCAACAACGTCTTCGACAAACAGTACTTCGCCCGCGTCAACGCCGGCGGCATCGACCCCGCCTACGGCCGCAATTTCTACGTCGGCGGCAGCGTCACCTTTTGATCCTTGTTAGGTTGGATCGAGACCCTGCGGAGTGCGGAAGTGGTGTTTCGCCCTCGCAGGGATTTTTGTTTCACCCCAGACCTTCGATCTTCCAGCCGTCGCGATACTCGCGCTTCACCAGCGCGTTGGCGGCTTCGAGGTTGGTGAATTTCAAATTGGCTCGATCCCATTCCAGCCACTGGTTGGGGAAACGATCGGCGATGGTGCCGACGACGACGGTTTCGGTCAGCGGGCCACCGTGGCTGAAGTCGCCGCAGCTTTTCGTGCCCGCGAGGATAGCATCGACCCAGTCGAGGTAATGATCCTGCGGCTTGATGCCGCGCGGATATTTTTCCGGCGGGAAATCGGCCTCGGGCATCACGAAGGGACGCACGCCATAGGGTTTGAAGATCGCGCCGTGCTCGCCGATCCAGTAGCCACCGCTGGCGGGGAAATTGGTGAGCGCAGAGGGCATTTTCACGACATTCCTGTCAGGTTCGATGCCGCCATCGAGCCAGGTGAGCTTCAGGGTGTCACCCGCGATGAGTTCATTGCCCGCGAATTCGAATTCGACGCGGCGTTTGTCAGCCCACAAGGCACCGCTGCTGCCTTCCGTAAGCTGACGCACGCGTTTCGGCGCACCGAGCTTCAAGCCATCGAAGGTGGCATCGAAATGATGACAGCCCATGTCGCCAAGTTCGCCACAGCCGAAGTCGAACCACGCACGCCAAGTCTGCGGATGATAGGTGTCGTTGAGATACGGACGCGGCGAACGCACGCCAAGCCATTGGTCCCAATCGAGCCCTTCGGGAATCGCATCGCCCTGCGAACGCAATTCCGTGTTCTTCGGCCACCAGTTGAGCTTTTTGTTCTCCCACATGATGACCTCTTTGATTTTGCCGATGGCCTTGGTGCGCAGCAGTTCCACCATCATGCGGCTCTCGATGCTGGAACGGCCTTGGTTGCCAAGTTGCGTCACCACCCCGGCTTTCGCCGCTTCTTGAGCCAGCACGCGGCACTCATGCGGCGTGGGAGCCATCGGCTTCTGCAAATAGACGTGCTTCTTGCCGCGTAGGGCCGTGATGGCGATGGAGGCATGCATGTGATCCGGCGTTCCCACCGTCACCGCATCAAACTTGTCCGCATGTTTGGACAACAGCTCGCGCCAATCCTTGTGCTGCGTGGCCTCGGGGAAATCCTTCGCAGCTTGCTCAATGTGATGCGCATCCACATCACACAGCGCGACGATTTTCACTTTCGCGTGCTTCGCCACGCTGCGCATCGTGTTCCCGCCCATGCGGGCGACACCGATGCTGGCGACCTGCAGCATCGAATTCGGTGATGCAGAACGCAGAATGGCGGGAAATCCCAGCGCGGACGCAGCGCTGGCTTGTTGAATGAATTGGCGGCGGTTCATGAGGCCATCCAAACGACCTCATGCCACACGATCCTTCAGCTCAGCATCGAGCCGGGCCGTCGGACACCATTTGCGCCTTCTCCTGGTCGATCAGCTCGGCCAGCCATTCGAAGTGCGTGTCGTTGTGGTAGAGTTCCAACTGATGACCATGCGCCGTCGCGGCAATCCATAGATCATTGTCCGGGATCGGCGTCCCCTTGCTGGCGAGATGCTCCTTGAGCCGCGCATATTCGACCGCGGTGTTGTCGTCGGGATAAATGATGACCACCTCGAGCAGGAATTTTTCCAGCGGCTCGCGTGAGCGCGGACTGTTGCCGGAATGCTCGACGCCATACTACAGTTCTCCGAGTGCGGTGACTGGCAGGTAAAGTTCCGTGGCTTGTGCCAGGCGCTGGCTGACCACCGCAGAGCGCTGGCGCAAATGCAGCACCACGGCGGTGGTGTCGAGAGCTAAACTACCAGCTTCCATGATCTTCATCCATGCGCTCACAGTCGTTGATGGCAGCCTCAAAGGCCGCCCCCTCGGGACCACTCAGGCTGCCGGCGGTTTCCGCGATGACCTGCAAACGCCGCTGACGGCGTGCCTCGCGAAGCTGATGCACATAGCGCGCGGCGGCCATCACATCGCGGCTGGGCAGATGTCGGAGGTCGTCGAGGATGCTATAAATCGCCGTGGACATGATTCTACTCTAACCGGGCGGCTGCTGGTTGTCGAGACTGTCCTCACTTCCGAAATGGCGACGCAGGAATGCCTGCACCATTGAAGAGTGACGCGGTGGGATTGTCCTTCCACGCATAACGAACACTTTTCGGCTCCGCAACGGCCTTGGCGGCGACGATCA